>JAFSYY010000089.1 GCA_017455845.1 Prevotella sp.
TACTGGAACATACACTGCTGATGCATATGTGTATTACCCCTATGGTATCATGAAAGATGGTGTATGTTACTCAAAAGCCAAGAATAGTTCAGAGCCTTATTGGGGCTTTACTAATATCGCTGCTGGTCTAAGGACAATTGTTTACACGGCAAACGATTGGGCATACTATTCAGAAATGGAGGATATGAATGGGGCCAGTTTGGGCGGAACAAGATACTCCTTGGCTAGCAGATCGTCCAACGGTAATTGGAAATGGATGAATAAAAACGCTAAAATGTATTCTGCAGGCCTTGAAGCGGGAACCTATTCTATTACAGTATATGGTAGAAACTCAAAGGGCACTGCTCAAACTCCTCCTGTTGTGATTTTAAGAAGTCCTAGTGGATCCTATACAGGAACAGTGGCAACATTTGGCTCTTGGTCAGGTTCTAGTACTGCAGAATATACGGCTATCAATGTCATTATTCCTGAAGATGGTTATGCTTTCTGTTTATTCCAAGTTGACTATACTTCTAATATTGACTTGGATTATGTTTATGCAGTAAAAACCAGTGATAACACTTCTGTTTCTCCCTCTGTCACCGACTACGCCACCTTCTCTAGTCCATACGCTCTTGACTTCACTTCCGCCACAGGCGTAAAGGCATACTATGCTTCTGCATCCGACGGTTCGGCTGTTACAATGACGAAGGTGACAGGTGCCGTGGCCGCAGGCACAGGTTTGCTGCTGCAAAAGACTGAGGGCGACATCAGCATCCCTACTGCTGCTTCTGGCACAGACCTGTCTGCCTCGAACCTTCTGAAGCCTGGTACGGGTGCTGCTGTAAAAACTGAGGGAAACACCCACCGTTATGTTTTGGCTGGTGAGGGTGCTTCTACATCTTTCTATGAACTGTCAGCATCGGATGATGCCGTGACTATCCCCGAGGGCAAGGCATACTTGGAGGTAGTAAATGCAGGTGCTCGTCTGAGCATTTCTTTCAGCGATGGCGAAGCAACAGGCATTGCCAATGTGAAACTGCCTAATGCTACAACAGAAGGCGTATACAATCTGAACGGCCAGCGCGTTGCATACCCGACGAAGGGCCTGTACATCGTGAATGGCAAGAAGGTCATCAAGAAGTAATTCATGAATAATTCGTGGATAATTAACGACAATTTGTGTTTAACATCAAAAAGAAAGGAACAACGACAATGAAAAAGACATATATCAATCCAATGACATACGTTTTCCAGATGCAGATGCAGCACCATGTGCTGACTGGCTCTGGCGTAACCACGAACTCTGACGGTGATGTCGTGAGTGTAGGTTTCGGTGGTGACTACGACGGAAACGGCTTTAAGTCGCGCCAAGGTGGTTTCTGGGACGACGAGGAGTAATCCTCTTCGAGATAAAGAGCTGCACGGCCAGCCCGTGAGGGTTTCGCCGTGCAGCTTTATTTCCCGCCCCGCCACGCATGGGGCGAGAATCATTGAATTTTTTAAAGTAGTTTTGTTTACTGCCGCTGCGCTGCGGCCAGTAGGCCCAGCACAGAATGCAGGGCAGTAAATCGTTTTTGTTAGAAAAAGCCGCGCACTAAGTCCGCGAGGATGCCAGCAAGGCAAAAAAGTTTGTATAAGGTGGCGGCCCATCCGTGAGGACGAGCCGCCACCGTCTGTTTCTTTCGTATAGCAATCAGGCACTTCTTTGTTTTCGCCCTATACAGGATTATATTCTATAGGCCGTCCGTCGTGGCGGTCTTTTTCTTTGCCCCTTTGATAGAGGTAATGTACAGAGCCAGACAACTGACGGAGGAAGTCAGGATTGCACAAGAGCGGAAGGGCAATCATCTGTAGTATGAGGACAAATGCAGCCAAGTGAACGCCCAGGTGGGGAACTGGCCAATGCGATTGGATTGAACCACGAGAATGCCTCAAGTGATGTCAAGTACAAATGTTCTTCTTGCGCACATTATTGGGTAGGACTAGATAACCCATCAGGATTTAATCAGATACAACTCAACACAGTCAAAAGAGAGCACAATTCCAGAACGGAAGAAATGAAATCTGATTATAAGAAATCTTTGAAGGGAATACTCTATGCTGCCGTCTTCGTTGCCATATCGTTCTGGATTTGGAGCGGTCGAAGTGCTGTTGACGTAACAAATTCTTTTTGGGGATTCACATCAACCTCTACCAACTATTCATGGCACTATTACCTCTTCTGGCCAATGGTAATTATCTCAGGAATATGGTTGATAATCAAGATATTCGACACTGTCACAAACTACAAATTCTATGTCGCATTAAGGGATCTAAGCGACTTGGAGTTTGCCAAGGGATATATGGGCTTGGGCATATAGACAAAGCAACAGAATTCTGGGGCTTGCGCCCAAAAAGCGTTTCTGTGGGCGGGCGGCACCTGGTGCAGCCTTATCCCGATGTACTTAATCAATCTCAGCCCATAGGCAGTTGCGGTTTTAAAGGGTTACACATTATTTATTTCTTATCCCACTGTTCCCAGTCGGTTTCAGCAAGATACTTGAGAATATGCTTCTTTAACTCGACGATATCACCATGAATGACTGCCCAAACCGTGTCGTTATCAACTTGGAAATACTCGTGAACAAGGAAGTTACGCATGTTGGAGATGGGGCGCCATTCTACTTCAGGATGAGTATCCTTGAACAAAGGAGTAAGCATATTGGCTGCTTCGCCAATAATCTCGATATTCTTCACAATACCATAATATCTGAGAACATCGGCCTCCAATTCTTCTCTTGACAGGCTTCCTGCATATTTCTCTAGGCGTTCAATAGTTTCGAGGATATGCTCTAAACGGGTTTTATCTCTAAGAGGCTCTCTCATAAATCAGGATTTTATCACGGTCGGCGCTCTCGCGGGCAAAAGGCCTCAGACCTTTTACTGTAACAAGGTCAACCTCAAGATTTAACAGTTCTTGCAGGTCGAGATGCATACCACTGAGTTTGAACAATCCAACAGACTTATCGGGCTGAATCAGTATGTCGATATCCGAGTCTGCCGTCTGCTCACCACGGGCAAAGGATCCAAAGAGCCATGCTTTCAGGACAGGCTGCGTCTTGAAATATTCGGCTATCTGTTGTGTCATCGTCTGTGTACTCATTGTCTGACTATTGATATTTACGGTGCAAATATATGAAAAATCTTCGAATAATGAAAGAAAAAAGAGAAAAAGATTCGTCTTTTTCCGTTGCCTGGTTTTTTGTCGCTTCTGTTATCAATACAATTTTATTTATAGTTCATTATAACTTAATTCTTCTCCATATACACCTTGGAATCCTGCGCCACATAGCAGTTAGAATCCTGTATTTCCAGTCGATGACACGGATATGCGCCCGATGATTGATAGCATTGACGATTTCCTTTGCAACCTTCTCTGGCCGTAGCATCATGGGGTAGTGGAAGTCACCACTCAGCAGGGCCGTATCGACAAAGCCAGGCCGTAAATCAGTAAATCGGATGTTCAACTTACGACTTCGAGCCTGTTGTTCAAGGGCCTGTAGATAGACGTTCTGCATGGCTTTTGTGGCTGAATATGACGGCGCAGGGCCTAGGCCCTTTGTTCCTGCTATTGAGGTGATGGCAGCGATATGTCCGCTTCTTTGGTTGGCAAAGTATCGGTATGCCTCCCCTATCATCCTGGTAAAGCCCATGCCGTTAGTCTGTACGGTTGCCAGTTCTATATCTTCTTTCAGTTCACGATTCTGCTTGCCTATGCCTGACGCATAGAAGAACAAATCCATGCCTCCTATCTTACTGATAAGCCTCTGTAATGCCTCGGTTGCGTCATCTGTCGTTACGTCGATGCGCTCTATGGCAGTCGCTCCGATGTTTTGCAGCAATTCTGTTCGACGTGCAGCAACACCCACCGTCCAGCCTTGCTCCATCAGAATCTTAGCCACTTCCAGTCCTATACCGGAAGATGCACCGATTACTATCGCTCTCTTGTCCTGTTGCATCGTTTTCGTAGTTTTCGTTCTTTATTTCATGCTCCCCAAATCCTTCCCAAAACATCTATTAAACTCGCTCTCGAAGTTAGGTGTCAGAACATCTTTTCCCCTTACATCCTCACGAACCTCACGACGTAGAGCCTCCTCTGGCGACTCACCATAGTCAACATGCCCGCCAACAGCAGTGTCCCACTTCCCTGGCTGTATATCTTTCCACTATGACACTCGCCCCTTGTAGCGGAGCCAATGACTGTGCCGTTTTCGTCTACTCAAATGTCCTAATCAAGTGATCTTGAAGTGGCAAGAACAATAAAGCCCCGAGGTTTTGCCTCGGGGCTTTGAACCTGTTCTCGGTTCCTGCGGAGAGAACAGGATTCGAACCTGCGAGCCAGTTTTGCCGGCTACACGCTTTCCAGGCGTGCCTCTTCAACCACTCGAGCACCTCTCCTTGCGATAAGCGGTTGCAAAGGTACAAATAAAAGTTGAAAGTAGAGAGTTGTGAGACGATAGTTTCCTGATATTTAACTTTCTTTATATATTTACTGCTCACATCGACAATGCCGTCACCATCCACATCTCCCTTCTGCGTTGTCTCAGTAACGTCTGTTACCCAACAGTCATCAACAAATATGGTTGTGACAACATTAAAAAGTTGTTCATTGTTGTCATGGTTGTTTTTAAAAGAAAAATTCTTGTTGTGGATTTTGGGGGTTTATTGGTTTTTCTTGAAAAACTGCTTTAAAATTTGGTGTTTTACTCGCTTATTTGTAACTTTGCAGGCAAAATGTGCGATTATGGGAAATTTAGTAGCGATTGTGGGACGCCCCAACGTGGGAAAGTCCACATTATTTAATAGGCTGACCAACAGCCGCCAGGCCATCGTGAGCGACGTGGCCGGCACCACACGCGACCGGCAGTACGGCAAGTGCGAATGGACGGGGCATGAGTTCTCCGTCGTAGACACCGGCGGATGGGTGGTCAACAGCGACGATATCTTCGAGGAGGAGATACGCAAGCAGGTGGTCATCGCCACCGAGGAGGCCGACCTGGTGCTCTTCGTCTGTGACATCAGGAACGGTGTCACGGACTGGGACATGGACGTGGCACAGATTCTTCGGCGTGCCAAGATGCCCGTGGCGCTGGTGGCCAACAAGGCCGACGACAACAAGGACCACTACGGCCAGTATGAGTTTTATAAACTGGGGCTGGGTGACCCTTATTGCATCAGTGCTGCCACGGGCAGCGGTACGGGCGACCTGCTCGACAAGGTGTTAGAGATGCTGCCCGACAGGCCCAACGACGACCTGGAGGAGGGCATCCCCCGCTTTGCCGTGGTGGGAAGGCCCAATGCGGGCAAGTCGAGCCTCATCAACGCTTTTATTGGCGAGGACCGCAACATAGTGACCGACATTGCCGGCACCACACGCGACAGCATCTATACGCGCTACGATAAGTTTGGCTTCGACTTCTACCTGGTAGATACCGCCGGCATCCGCCGCAAGAACAAGGTCGTCGAGGACCTGGAGTTCTACAGCGTGATGCGCTCCATCCGTGCCATCGAGAACAGCGACGTGTGCATCCTGATGATTGATGCCACACGCGGCATCGAGGCTCAGGACATGAACATCTTCCAGTTGATACAGAAAAACAACAAGAGCCTCGTCGTCGTGGTCAACAAATGGGACCTGGTGGAGGACAAGTCGCAAATCGTTATCGACACCTTTGAGCAGGCCATCCGCAAGCGCATGGCCCCCTTCGTGGACTTCCCCATCATCTTTGCGTCGGCACTCACCAAGCAGCGCATCTTTCGCGTGCTCGAGACGGCCAAGCAGGTGTATCTGAACCGCAAGGTGCGCATTGGCACCACGAAACTCAACGAGGTGATGCTGCCCATCGTTGAGGCTACACCTCCCCCCTCCATCAAGGGCAAGTACATCAAGATTAAGTACGTCAGTCAGGTGCCCGACACGCAAATACCTACCTTTATCTTCTACGCCAACCTTCCGCAGTATGTCAAGGAGCCCTACCGCCGCTTTCTGGAGAACCAGATACGCCAGCACTGGACGCTGACAGGCTCGCCCATCAACGTGTTTATCCGTCAAAAGTGAAGAGTGAAATATTTTCTACCGCTGTTGTCTCATTGGTGGCCTGCATGGTGGTTTGTGGTTGTGGCAAAGGCACGGCTGAAGAGCAGGCCATGAAGTCGGCGGCCGACTGTTATGCTAGTCTGCTGGAAGGCGACTATGACGGCTTCCTCGGCGGGCGTGCAGGCATGGACAGCATCCCCGACAGTTTCCGCGAGCAGTTGCTGGTGTCGTATAAGCAGTTTGTGCACCACCAGCAACAGGCACACCAGGGCATCAGGGCCGTTGAACCCGTCCGTGCCGTGGCCGACTCTTCGCTCAACGTGATGCAGGTGTTCCTCCTGGTCAGTTATGCTGACAGCACTCAAGAGGAAATCGTGGTGCCCATGGTAGAGCACAACGGCGAGTGGAAGATGAAATAATGCGGCGGCTATGACAGCAACTGGGTGAGGAACACATCGCTGAAGAGTATCAGTACGCTGGAGGTTACCACGGCATCGGTGGATGCCTTGCCCACGTTGACCGAGCCGCCCTCAACGGTATAGCCGAAGAACGCCGGCACGCTGCTGATGATAAAGGCAAAGAACTGGCTCTTGATGATACTCATCCACAGGAACCATGGCACAAAGTCGTGCTGCAGGCCCAGCGTCAGGTCGTCGGGCGGCATGATATGTCCGATATAAGCCGTGCCGTAGGCACCCACGATGCCCATGGCGCTTGAGAAGATCACGAGTATGGGCATGATGGTAAGCATGCCCATGATTTTTGGTAGTATGAGATAGCAGGCCGAGTTGACACCCATGATGTCCAGGGCGTCAATCTGCTGGGTGACACGCATGGTGCCTATCTCCGAGGCAATGTTCGAGCCTACCTTTCCTGCCAGGATGAGACACATGATAGACGACGAGAACTCCAGGAGCATGATCTCGCGGGTGGTATAGCCGGCGACCCAGCGCGGCATCCACGGGCTCTCAATGTTCACCTTCATCTGTATGCATATCACGGCACCTATGAAGAAGGATATGAGCAGCACAATGCCAATGGAGTTGATGCCCAGTTGCGACATCTCCTTCACGTACTGTTTGCGGAACATGCGCATGCGCTCCGGAACGGAAAACGTGCGCCCCATCAGGATGATATATCGGCCGAAAGCGGTCAGCCAGCGTTGTAGTAGCATCTTTTAATTACGCAATTTGCCTGCAAAATTACGAATAATCTGCAAAAAACCGCAATATCCGTCTGCAATAAGAGTTAAAAAAAGTCAAGCACTCATAAATCCTTCAACCTTCAACCTACAACCTTCAACCTTTTTTGTAACTTTGCACTCCCTATGGATACAACGATCGAGATAAACAACGAGCCGGAGCATATCGTGCTCAGGACAGAAGGACTGGTGAAGCGCTATGGCAAGCGCACCGTGGTGAGCGATGTGAGTTACTATGTGCGCCAGGGAGAGATTGTGGGGCTGCTGGGACCCAACGGGGCCGGCAAGACCACCTCTTTCTATATGACCACCGGTCTGGTGCTGCCCAACGAAGGACATATCTTCCTTGGCGACAAGGAGGTGACCGACTTCCCCGTGTACAAGCGTGCCCGTGCCGGCATAGGCTATCTGGCACAGGAGCCCAGCGTGTTCCGCAAGATGTCGGTAGAGGACAATATCCTCTCTGTGCTGGAGATGACGGGCAAGCCCCGCGACTATCAGCGTGAGAAACTGGAGAGCCTCATCAGCGAGTTCCGCCTGGAGAAGGTGCGCAGGAACAAGGGCGACCAGTTGAGCGGTGGCGAGCGGCGCCGTTGCGAGATAGCCCGCTGCCTGGCCATCGAGCCGAAGTTTATCATGCTCGACGAGCCCTTTGCCGGTGTGGATCCCATTGCCGTGGAGGACATCCAGTTTATTGTCTGGAAACTGAAGGACCGCAATATCGGCATCCTCATCACCGACCATAACGTGGAGGATACGCTCTGTATCACCGACCGTGCCTATCTGCTGTTCGAGGGCCGCATCCTGTTTCACGGCACGCCCGAGGAACTGGCCGCCAACAAGATTGTGCGCAAGAACTATCTCACAGATTCCTTCGTGTTGCGTCAGAAGGACTTCCAGAAACTGGAAGAGGAACGAAACAAGAGTGAGGAGAGTTGAGGGTTGAGGGTTGAGAGACTTTAGTTGAGAGTTGAGAGTTAAAAAATCGTAATCGTGCTGTTTTTACGCCATTTATGCGTAATTTTGCACGCTCAAATAATAAATCGGAAAATAAATTGTAAATCGTAAAATAGTTAATAACCAAGATGAACATCCAGTTTGAAAGTGCCGACAAGATTAATGGCTTGATGACCATCAGCATTGAGCAGGCAGACTATCAGGAAGCAGTAGACAAGAAGTTGAAGGAGTATCGTAAGAAGGCTCAGGTGCCCGGTTTCCGTCCTGGCATGGTGCCCATGGGACTCATTAAGAAGCAGTATGGCACGGCCGTGAAGGTCGATGAGGTGAACCGTATACTGGGCGAGAAACTCTATGAGTATATCCGTGAGAACAAGATTCAGATGCTGGGCGAGCCCCTTCCCAACGAGGAGAAGCAGAAGCCACAGGACCTACAGGGCGACGGCCCCTTTGAGTTTGTGTTCGATATCGCCGTGGCTCCCGAGTTCAAGGCCGAGTTGACCAACAAAGACAAGGTTGACTACTATGTCATCAAGGCCGACGACAAACTCATCGACGACCAGGTGAAGATGTATGCTTCGCAGGCTGGCGAGTTTGTGGAGGCTCAGGAGTGGAGCGGCAACGACACCCTGAAGGGCGACCTGCGCCAGTTGGATGCCCAGGGCAACACCCTGGAGGGTGGCATCACCACCGAGGGCGGCATGATCATGCCTTCTTATATAAAAGGTGAGGACGAGAAGAAGAAGTTCGATGGCTGTAAGCCTGGCGACATCATCACCTTCAACCCCAAGAAGGCCTATCCCGACAACGATGCCGAGGTGGCTGCCCTGCTGAAGGTTGATAAGGCGCAGGTGAAGGATATGGACAGCGACTTCAGTTTCCAGGTAACGGAGATACGCCACTTCCAGCCCGCCGCCGTCGACCAGAAACTCTTCGAGCGTGTCTTTGGCGAGGGTGTGAAGGACGAGGCCGACTTCCGTCAGCGCATCGCCGACAGTATCAAGCCCCATTTGGCTGCCAACAGCGACTACAAATTCCTGCTGGATATACGCAAATACATGGAGAAGAAGGTGGGCGAACTGCAGTTCCCCGAGGCACTCCTGAAGCGTGTCATGCTGAACAACAACAAGGACAAGGGTGAGGACTTCGTGGAGAAGAACTTCAAGGCCTCCATCGACGAACTGAAGTGGCACCTCATCAAGGAGCAACTGGTCAGCGCCACGCAGGTCAAGGTGGAAGATGCCGACCTGAAGGCAGTGGCCAGGGAAGCCATCCGCGCACAGTTTGCACAGTATGGCATGAGCAACGTGCCCGACGATGTGCTCGACAACTATGCCGACGAGCAGTTGAAGAAACGCGAGAACGTAGAGAACTTCGTCGACCGTGCCATCGACCAGAAACTCATGCAGGCACTGAAAGGCATCGTGAAACTCAACGAGAAGGAAGTCTCTCTCGATGAGTTCAATAAGATGATGGCCTGACAATCGTCTGTTTTATTGTTTTGATAAACGGTTGGCGTATCTCACAGGTACGCCAACTTGTTTAATGACATCGGCGAACTGCTGAGGTCGGATGGTGACGGGGCCGCGCATAAACTCGGGGATGTTATAGCACTTCAGGAACTGACGATGGTAGTCGGGGTTGGCACAGGGCAGTTCGAAGGGTTTGCTGCCGCGCCCGTTGTTGTCAATATGGGCGATGAAGGGCCGTGTGTAGTTGCCGTCGTAGCGTCGGCTGCTGAACACCACCCATCGCCCATTGCTCGACCAAGAGTGGTAACTCTCGGTGTCATCGCTGTTGATTTCCGTCAATGGTCGGGCGGACGATGTGTGTAAATCGATGAGCCAGAGGTCTGCGTCGTGATGCCAGATATGGAAGACTCCATGATGAGCAAGTGTGAACATGAGAAAACGGCCGTCGGGCGAGAGACGCGGGAATGTGGCGGACATGCCATCGGCCGATGGTAGTTGTGGCAATTGATGCACTGCCCTTTGTCTCCTCCGTCCGAGCAGAGCATGTTGTCGTAGACGACGCTCTCGTCGTAGTTCTCAAGGCAGCGCTGGTTGATGGTGAGATCCTCGTAGACGACATACGACGGCGGTATAAGGCGGTAACTGATATAAGGGTCGATGCTGTCGGTCGAGACATAGATGTTGAAGGGCTTGTAGCGTGTCCAGCGGTCGTACTTGTCCAGGTAGACCTCGACCTGAATGGCAGGGAGTGCCGACGGCTCACCTGCTGTCTGCTGCCTGCTGTTGATGGCGGCCTGTACCAATTGATGCCATTCGTCCATGCTGGGCTGAATCATGCTGCCGCCACAGACCACCTCTTCATTGCCTGCCGTCAGTCGGGCAACGATGCCGTCGGCCTTGCCGTCGTACTCGAACGTCAGCGGCGCAATGTTCACTGGTACTGTAACATTGGTGTAGTCGGGGTAGATAGTGGGCAGTTCGTCCGACTGACTTATATCTTCGCCGGTTTCTCACCAGTCTTGTCATCGTCTCTGTGCAACGAAAGTTCGTCTCGTCACGTAAAACGGCTGCTTTGTCATTCCCAGAAGTGCTTTCATCAAAATGTGCATGGGCGATGCTGTCGGTTACAGTTTTTTTTCTTACCTTTGTGGCGAAGTACCTGTTTTGACAAGAATCTAACAACATTTATAAATTAAAAAACCATGACTATGAGAAAACTATTATTATTTTTTGTGGCATTTGTAACGATGGCCATCGGTGCCAAGGCACAGGACATGGCCGCCACGCCGCTCACCCTGGAGGCTGTGGAGGCTGGCACCATCACCGTTAAGAACCAAAACGCATTGACGCTGACCTACACCAGCAGCGTCAGTGGGGCACAGTCGTCAACGGCCAATCCCGTCACCATCGACGTGACTGCGGGCGAGACCATCGCCCTGGCGTGCAATAACACCACCAAGGGCATGAACTTCAACATCACGTCGACCAACGACATCTATGTCTATGGCAACGCCATGAGCCTTGTCTTCGGCAGTGACTTCGTGGGGAAGACCGACCTGTCGGTGTGTACGGACTACGGTATTCTGGGTTGGCTGTTCTGTCTTGAAAGGGACGGCCAGACCCTGAACCCCACCATCAGGAACCACCCCACAAAGGACATCGTGCTGCCTGCCACCACACTGAGCAGCGGCTGCTATTTCTGGATGTTCTCAGGCTGTAGCAACCTGACACGCGGCCCGCAACTGCCCGCCACCACGCTGGCCGAGGACTGCTACCATCGTATGTTTGAGTACACGGGCCTGGTGCTGGCACCCGAACTGCCGGCCCCGACACTATTCGGACAGGTGTATGGCGGCATGTTCGACCATTGCGCCAACCTGCGCTACGTGAAGTGTCTCGCCACCAACCTTGGTGAGAACACTGGCACCTACGCAGCCCTGGCCTGCTGGCTCAACGGCGTGTCTGCCACGGGTACGTTCATCAAGGCTGATGGCGTGGACTCCTACACCGTAGGGCCGCAGGACAAATGGGGCACTGTCGACGGCATCCCCGAAGGCTGGACGGTGAAGAACGCCAGCGACTTCGACCCCTACGCTACGCCGTTGACTCTTGAGGCTGTCGAGGCCGGCACCATCAACATCTACAACCCCAACACGCTGACCATTGAGTACAGCAAGGATGGAGCGACGTGGACCTCGGACAACAGCAATCCCATCAGCATCGCAGTGGCAATAGGCGACCAGGTACGCTTCCGTGGCGACAACATGGCCTACGACATGTTTGGCGACCACGGCGAACAGCCCACGCAGTTTACCGCTACCAACGATGTCTATGTCTATGGCAATGTGATGAGCCTCATCAGTTCCACAGGCTATCCCACACTGGCTACCCTGCCTAAAGTGGGAGGAGATGGCGAATACGACCTCGACGTCAATCTGGCCTTCCTGTTCTGCGCTCCAAGCGAGAATGTTGCCATCATGCCCAAAGCCAACACCACCATCAGGAACCACCCGACAAAGGACATCGTGCTGCCCGCCATCAACGTGACCCGCAGCGGCTATATGTATATGTTTGCCAGTTGTGAGGGGCTGACCCGCGCACCCGAACTGCCCGCCACCGACCTGGGCTGGGGATGCTACCACCAGATGTTCTCTAACTGCACCAACTTGACCACGGCTCCCGAACTGCTTACCCCCGCACCGCCGCACGATGCCTACAGTTGTATGTTCTGGGGATGCTCCAATCTGAATTACGTAAAGTGCCTCGCCACCGACATCTCGGCCGCCAACTGCACCGACGGCTGGCTGACGGGCGTGGCCGCCAACGGCACCTTCGTCAAGGCAGCGGGCATGAACGACTGGACGGTAGGTCCGCAGGGCGAGTGGAATGAGGTGAACGGCATACCCGAAGGCTGGACAGTAGAGGAAGAGGTGATACCCACACCCTACGTCGCTGCCGAGACACCGCTAACCCTTGAGGCCGTGGAGGACGGCACGACCGTCAGCATCACCAACCCGCTGACGCTTACTATCGAGTACAGCACCGACGGCGGCACGACATGGACAAGCAGCAACAGTTATACTGAGATCCGAGACATCGCCGCCGGCGGCACCGTGCTGCTGCGCGGCAACAACGCAGCCTATTCCGACGGTACCGTTGCCAACAGCACCATCATTAACTGCACCAAGGACTGTTACATCTACGGCAACATGATGAGCCTGGTCAGCGCCGATGCCTTTGCTACGGCCACAGCACTGACAGCCAACTATGCCTTCTACGACCTCTTCGATAGCAACGCTCACCTGAAGAACCACGACACGAAGGATCTGGTACTGCCTGCCACCACCCTGACCGACGGCTGCTATTCCTACATGTTCTACAAGTGCACGGCGCTGACCAAGGCTCCCGCCCTGCCCGCCACCACACTGGCCACGGCCTGCTACAAGTCGATGTTCAGCGGCTGCTCGGCCCTGGAAGAGCCCTGCACCCTGCCTGCCATGACGCTGACAACAGAGTGCTACGCCAGCATGTTCCGCACCTGCAAGGCCCTGGAGTACACCCCGTCGCTGCCCGCCACTACCCTGGCCGAGAAATGCTATAGTTACATGTTCTATGGTGCCTCGTCGCTGCATCAAACATCGGCGCTGATGGCCCCGACACTGGCAGAAAGATGCTATGAATGTATGTTTGGCTTCTGCACGTCGCTGGTTACTTCACCGGCTGTGAAGGCCACCACACTGGCCGAGAACTGCTGCTACAGAATGTTTATAGGCTGTTCGTCACTAACAAACATCTCCACGCTTTCGGCAACAACGATGGCTCCGTATTGCTACAACGAGATGTTCCGTCAGTGCCAAGCACTGACAAAGGCACCCAAACTGCCTGCCACCACGCTGGCCGACTACTGCTACCGCTGCATGTTCCAGGCCTGCACGGCGCTGACCACGCCGCCTGAACTGCCTGTCACAACAATGGCACAGGGCTGCTATCTGGGTATGTTTGTCAATACAGGTCTGACGGCCGCTCCCGACCTGCCCGCCACCACGCTGGCCAAGAGTTGCTACTACCAGATGTTCCAGAACAATCCTAAGTTGGCATCCTCGCCTGCACTGCCCGCCACGGAACTGGCTGAGATGTGCTACTACAAGATGTTTGCCGACTGTCCGTTGTTGGCAACGGCTGGCGACCTCGAGGCCACCACTGCCGCAGAGAGCAGTTGTGAGTACATGTTCAGCAATTGTACTGGTCTGGTGATCGCTCCGGCCCTGCCTGCCACCAGTCTGGCTTCCGCCTGCTATAATTTCATGTTCCAGGGCTGTACGGCTTTGGAGAATGCACCCGTGCTGCCTGCCACGACGCTGGCCACACAGTGCTACCAGCGCATGTTCGACGGCTGCACAAGCCTCGTCACCGCTCCCGCGCTGCCCGCCACGGAGTTGGCCGAGTTGTGCTACAACGACATGTTCTGGGAGTGCACCGCACTGACGAACGCCCCGGATCTGCCTGCCACGACGCTGGCTGACTATTGCTACACCATGATGTTCCTCGGCTGCACCAGTCTGAAGACCGCTCCCGTGCTTCCTGCCGCCACGCTGACTCCCGGCTGCTACGAGCACATGTTTATGAACTGCAATAGCCTGAACTACGTGAAGTGCCTGGCCACCGACCTGGGCGATGAAACCAGTACCGACGGCTGGCTGACGAACGTAGCCGCTACAGGAACATTTGTTAAGGCCGAGGGTGCCGACTGGAGCACGAAGGGCACCACCGAAGGCACATGGGGCGATCCTGACAGCAGCGAGGGTACTATTCCCGTGACGTTCGTCCACGGCATTCCCGACGGATGGACTGTGCAGAGCGATTCTTCAACGGGCATTGAAGCAATGACGCATGACCAGCCAGGAATGGCAGACTCTGTCTACGACCTTACAGGCCGCAGAATCGTAAATGGAAAATCTGTAAATCGTGAATTGCACAAGGGCATCTATGTGAAGAACGGCAAAAAGTTCATTAAGAGTTTATAGAAAGCCTTTAGAATAGGGTGCATACAATAAAAAAGAAAAGATTGCGTTATATTATGGTATGCGCAATCTTTCCTTATATATATGCGTGGGCGTGACCTGTCTGATGATGACGGGATGCGGTGCTGACTCGGCGATGAAGAAGGGCGACAAGTTCTTCGCGCTGGGCGAGTACTATGATGCTGCCGCGCAATACAAGAAGGCTTATTCCCAGACCAAGGCCAAAGACAAGCCTCTGCGCGGTCTGCGGGCCCTGAAGATGGCCGACTGCTACCGGCGCATCAACTACACGCAGAAAGCCATCGCTGCCTACAATAATGCTGTGCGATACAAGCAGGCCGACACCACGGCCCTCTTCCACCTCGGACGGCTGCAACTGAAGAATGGCTCGTACAAAGATGCCGAGAAAACCTTCCTCACTTTAAGTGAAGAGTTAAGAGTGAAGAGTGAAAAATTTGCTACCGCTGCAATAAATGACTCTGTCAAGGCTCATGGCTCATCTGTGAGAAAAACAAGTGCGGTAGCAAATTTTTCACTCTTCACTCTTCATTCTTCACTTATCAAGAACGGCCTCGAGTCGGCCCGCATGGCTCCGAAATGGAAGGCCGAGGCCGAGTATTCGGGCTATACGGTGAAGAAGCAGGAACAGTTTAACTCGCGCCGTGCCGAATACTCGCCCATGCTGGCCGGCGACGATTACGACCAACTCTTTTTCTCATCGACGCGCAACCAGGCCAAGGGCGACGAACTGAGCGGCATCACCGGCACAAAGTATGCCGACATCTTCTTCTCGCAGAAGGACGACAAAGGCAAATGGTCGAAGCCGGAAACCATAGAGAGCGAACTGAACAGCGAACTGGACGAGGGTGCCTGCGCCTTCACGCCCGACGGGAAGACTATGTACCTGACCGTTTGCAAGACCGACCCGGAGTATCCGCGCTATGCACAGATAGCCACCTCGCAGCGCAGTGATGCCTCGTGGGGCAAGGCCACACCGCTGGAAATCACCAAGGACACACTGTCGACGTTTGCACATCCTGCCATATCGCCCGACGGCATGTGGCTCTACTTTGTCAGCGACATGCCCGGCGGCTTGGGCGGCTACGACATCTGGCGCATAGAAATCACCAGTCACGGACTGGTAGGCCTGGAGAATCTGGGCGAGCCCATCAACACCCCCGGTAACGAGATGTTTCCCACCTTCCGTCCCAACGGCGACCTCTATTTCTCCAGCGACGGACATCCCGGCTTCGGCGGACTGGACATCTTCATTGCCAAGCCACAAGAAAGTGAGGAGTCAGGAGTTCTTCACTCTTCACTCTATGAATTAGAGCATCCCGGTGCACCGCTCAACTCGGCGGGCGACGACTTCGGCATGACCTTCGAGGGCGTGTACAACAGGGGATTCTTCTGCTCAAACCGTGGCGATGCCCGTGGCTGGGATCATATCTACTCGTTCGAGAAGCATGAGGTGGTGCAGACGGTGAAGGGCTGGGTATATGAGAAAGACGGCTACGAACTGCCGCAGGGACTGGTGTATATGGTGGGCAACGACGGCACCAACCAGAAACTGAGCGTCAAGGGCGACGGTTCGTTTACCGAGGTCATCAAGCCGGGTGTCGACTATGTGTTCCTCGGCACCTGTAAGGGTTTCCTGAATCATAAGGAGGAACTGCGCGTAGAGCCGGTGCTGGAGTCGGAAGAATATGTGCTGCAGTTCCCCCTGGCCTCGATCACGGCCCCCGTGCTGATAGAGAATATCTTCTACGACTTCGACAAGGCCACCTTGCGGCCGGAGAGCACCGAGGCTCTCGACAAACTGATAGAACTGCTGAATGAGAACCCGAACATCACCATCGAACT
Source organism: Prevotella sp. (assembly GCA_017455845.1). Taxonomy (GTDB): domain Bacteria; phylum Bacteroidota; class Bacteroidia; order Bacteroidales; family Bacteroidaceae; genus Prevotella. The sequence continues at coordinate 16,573 of JAFSYY010000089.1, forward strand.
GAGTGCCCACACCGACTACCGCGGGTCGGCGGCCTACAACGAGCGGCTGTCGCAGCGAAGGGCCGAGAGCGTGGTGAACTATCTCATAGACCATGGCATTGCCAAGGACCGTCTGTCGCCTGTGGGCTATGGCAAGATGAAGCCGAAGACCATCAAGCGCAAACTGACCGAGAAATACGATTGGCTGAAGGAGGACGACGTGCTGACAGAGGAATTTATCCTTGCCCTGAAAGACGAGGAAAAGCAGGAGATCTGCAACCAGTTGAACCGTCGTACAGAATTCAAGGTGCTACGCACCACCTACGGCATGGAAACCATAGGCTCTTCGCCAGTGAAGCATGAAGATGCTTCACCAGAGAGTGAAGAGTGAGAAATTACAACAGGGTGAGGGTGAACAGGTAGACCACGGCGGCGGGCATGGCTAAGAGCGTGGAGTCGAAGCGGTCCAGCATACCGCCATGGCCGGGCAGCACGTTGCCACTGTCCTTGATGCCGAGAGTGCGCTTGAAGAGGCTCTCCACCAAGTCACCCCACGTGCCGAAGACCACCACTGTCAGCCCCAGGCCTATCCATTGCCAGGCGGTGAGGCTGGGCTGGTCGGGCACGTAGATGCCAAGCAGATACCAGATAAGCACGGCCATCAGGATGACGAGCACGGCACCGCCAACGCTGCCCTCCCACGACTTTCCTGGCGAGATGCGCGGAAAGAGTTTATGGCGTCCCAGCAACGAACCGATACAGTAGGCACCGGCATCGTTCATCCAAAGGAAGATAAACACACTGAGCGGCAGCACAAAGGAATACTGCCCCTCGGCAGGGAAGGCCAACACGTTGATCATCGAGAACGGCAGTGCGATGTATAGTTGCGGTAGCATGGTGTACGCCCAGTTGTTGATGGGGTCCTTAGCCTTCAGATAGAGTTCGGCCACCAGGAGGTAGATAACCGTAATGAGATAAGGAATAAACACGGTGTCGCTCGTGACTCGCCCGCTGCAGTGACCTGCCATGGCCAGGAAGAAATACACGCCGGCCACGGTAGAGATGAAACGGTTGACCTGTACGAAGGGCCGCTCGTTGACCAGGCCCACGAACTCCCAGATGGCCATGCCCGTGACCAGTGCAAAGAGAAACACCATTGCCAGGGGGTTGAGGAAACTCACCACAACGGTCACGACGAAAAACACACTCGTTATAGTCCTAACAATAAAATTCTTCATTATAGTATCTTATAATTCTTCACTCTTCACTCTTCATTCTTCACTTTTCACTCTTCCCTCTTCACTCTTCACTCTTCTCTCTTCACTCTTCACTCACATGCTTCTTCCGGTTTTTCATCTCCCATATCCGCCAGATGGCATCCTGGCGTGTCAGGTAGATTTGGTAGCCATAGACCACGCAGGCCAACCAGAAATACAGGAAGACATGGAGCCACAACACACGCAGTTCGGTGGAGATGTCGCTGAGCGAAGCCCCCATGCTGTTGAGGCGCATGTATGCCTTTACGCCAAAGGTCGACGGGAACACCCACGACACGCCCTGCCAGAAGCCGGGTATGTTGCTGCCTGGCCAACTCACGCCAGTGAGGAATAGCAGCGGCACGGACACAAAGACCATGAGCAGCATCACGTTCTCACGATATTTCACCATGCACGACACCACCATGCCGAAGAATATGCATGCCAGCGTATAGGGCAGCATGAGCAATAAAAGTGGGCGCCACGTGGCCAGTTGGGGGAAATGGAACAGTTTCGGCACCACCACCACGAGCCATGCACCCATTAGGGCATAGATCATGAAATAGCATAGCGACTTGCCAAAGACAATACGGAACACGTTCTGATAGGGACGGCTGATGGGAATGAGTTGCTTATAGCGGTTGGTCTCGCGGGCCGTGCCGGCCGACAGGCCGATGCCCAGCACCAAGGTCTGCTGCAAGATGAGCATCAGCACGCCCGGCAGCATAAAGGAGCCGTAGCCGCCCGAGGGGTTGAAGATAGCCACCTCGGCATAGTTCAGCGGACGGGCTGCGATAGCCTTCTCACGGGTGGTGAGAGGAGAGAGGTGGGAGGTGGGAGGAGAGATCTCCGTGCCCATCTGCATCGACACCAGTTGCGCCGTCTGGAAGATGGCCTTATAGGTCAGCATGAGGCTCATGTCGCAGTACACGCTGACGGTAGCCTGCTGCATGCGGTTGATGTTGTCGTCGAAATCGGAGGGAATCAAATAGATGCCTCTCACCAACTGTCGGCTCACCAGCGACTTGGCCTCGTCCAGATCCTGGGCATAGTAGGCGATATGCACGTCGGGCGAGGCGTCGCACATTCTCAGGAACTGTCGCGATAGTCCTGTGTGCGAGTCGTCGACCACGGCCACCGGCACTTCATGCACCGTCTCGTTGTTGTAAATCCACGAATAGAGCAGCGGATAGACCAGGGGCACGATGATAAAGAAGATGAGCACTCCCTCGTCCTTGAACACCTGCTTCATTTCCTGTCGCCAGATATAGAAGGTGTCGTCAATTCTCCTTCTGAAACTATTACGGTATGTAGACATAAGTCAGCATTGCATTCTTTATTTTCCTGATAACCAGCCACGGCAGCAGCGTAAAGGCGGCCAGCGCGGCAAAATGGAACCATGCCTCGAGCAGCGGAAAGCCGTTGAACACGCTTATCTGGTAAATCATATAGTAGTGGCGCAGCGGAAACAGCCACGACAGCGACTGCAGCGCACCGTCCATGGCCATGACAGGGAAGGCGGAGCCTACCATTGAGAAACTGAGCACCGCCCACAGCGAGCATACACTCATCGACATGCGGAGCGAGGGCATCAGGCCAAAGGTAAAGATGCCGAAGCCCTGAGACGCCATCACCTGCATAAGGCCCAGGAGAATAAGCATCCACGGACTGCCCAGATGTGGGAACTGGAGCACGTAGAACACGTAGTACTCGTAGCCATAGACAATGGCCAGCCAGATAAGCATCTGTGGCATGAACTTGCCGATGATTGCCACCACCATGCGGTTGTCGGCCGTGGCCAGCCACTCCTTCGACGTGCCGAACTTCAGTTCCGTTCCCAGCGAATAGGCCGAGATGAGAAAGATGAACAGCATAATCATGCCCGGCACGAGCATGGTAGACAGGTAGGAGTTGTAACTGGTCCAAGGGTTGGCTATCTGGTGCAGGTCTATCCTGATGGGCTGCAGGAGTGTCTGTATCTGCGCGTCCGTATAGCCCTTGGCCCGCATGGTGGCCTGTCCTACGGCCGCCGACCCCAGGGTGGAGATAGTCTTCAGGTCTTTCATCAGCAGTGCGCCCGATGCCAGTGTAGTATAGGAATAATAGAACGACACCTTCGGCTGTCGGCTGGCCAGCAGTTCGTCTGTCGTGCCCTTGGGAATGTAGAGAAACGCGTAGATCTTGTTCTCCTGCATGGCACGGCGTGCCTCGGTCACACTGGGATAGCGGGCCACGACATGCGACATCTGGAAGGCATCGAGACGCCGTACCAGCGACCGTGACGTCGATGTGTTGTCAAGGTCGACCACACCCACGGGCATCTCAGTAGGCAGTCCGTCGTCCATCAGCGAGGTGAAAAACACCATCGTAAGCAATGGGAAGACCACCATGCAGAACCTGTAGATATGGTTACGCCTGATAATCAGCAGTTCGCGCAGTGCTACATTATATATTAATCTCAGCGTCTTCACTCTATAGCGGTAGCAAATTCTTCACTCTTCACTCTTCATTCTTCATTCTACACTCTTCACTCTTCACTCTTCACTTTATAATGAGTGACATGCCCGGGCGCAGGCCCTCGATGGTCTCAACGGGACGGGCCTTCACCTCAAAAGTCTTCAGGTCATACTGTCCGTTGGCCTTTGTGGCCTTCCATACGGCATACGAGCCCTGATCCTTCATGTGATAGACCTTCATCCTCATCTCCTTGTTGAAGGCGGGCACGAAAGCCGTAAACTCCGTACCTATCTGCATGCCGTTCAACTGGTCCTCGCGCACATTGAAGGTGCCCCACATATCGTTCATCATCGAGATGGTCATGATAGGGCTACCGGTGCCCACCAGTTCGCCAATCTTCGGATAGATACTGCTCACCTCGCCATCCATCTGAGCCGTCTGCACCGTCTCGCCGATATAGGCGTTGACCTCCTGCACGGCACCCTTGGCACGGTTCAACTGTGCCTGTGCTGCCTGTTTCTCTTCCTGGCGTGCACCATTCACAGCCATGTCATACTGGCTCTTGGCCGCCTTCATCTGGGCTTCCGATGCTTTGTACATGGCGTAGGCCTCGTCGCGTTTCTGGGCGCTCATCACCCCTTCGTCAAACAGACGTTGCACGCGGTTGTACGACTTCTCGGCAATCTCCAGGGCGGCAGAAGCCTGCTGATACAGTTGATAGGCTCCCTGCACCTGCTCCTTGCGTGCTCCGTTCCTGGCCATCATGTCCAAAGCGGCGGCACCTTCTTCGGCTCCCTGTGCCTGCTGCATCTTCGCCCGCACCTCGGGTGCGTCGAGAATGGCCAGCGTGTCGCCGGCATGCACATAGTCGCCTTCTTTCACGCGCAACTCCAGGATGCGGCCTGGCACCTTGCTCGACACCCTATACTCTGACACTTCCATCTGCCCCTGTATAATCTCCTGGTCACGGCCCAGGATGAAGAATCCGATGAGTGCCACGACGATAACAACTGCTGCAAAGCCGATGATGGCATACAGAATGTTATGATGCTGTTTTTTTGCTTGATTACTCATATCTTTTTAATTCACAATTCACAATTCATAATTCATAATTCACAATTCATAATTCAAAATAAAAAGCGGCAGCACATTTTTCACTTCTCACTTCTCATTTCTCATTTAGTACAGTGTTCCCAGTGACTTCTGCAGGTCTACCTGCGAGAGTTTCACGTTAATCTGGGCATCGATGAGTTGCGACTGCGCCTGCAGCCAGGCCGTCTGTGCCTCCATCACCACGGTAGGTGCGATGACACCTTCGGCAAAGCCGAGGTTGGCGGTGCGCAGGTTCTCGTTGGCTCGCTCGATGCCAGTCTTGGCCATGACCAGTCGTTTATTGGCCTCCTCCACCTTGAACGTGTTCTGGTTCACCTGCAGTTCTATCTTCTCGCGGGCCTCCTCACGCTCCAGGTTGGCAATGGCCGTGGCACCCTTCGATGCCCGCACCTTATAGGCCACGTCGCCCCAGTTCCATAGTGGCACGCGCACCATCACGCCCACATTCCAGAAGCCTCCAAACTTTTTCTGAAAACCATTGAGCACGTTAGGGTTGCTCACCACATAACCGCCCGTTAGGGCCACCTGCGGCAGATTGGCCGCCTTCAGGATGTTGGTGACCTGTTTCGACATGCCCACGGCATTGTCGAGCATCTTCAGTTCGGGCCGGTTCTCCACGGCACGCTCCACGTCCAACTGCGGCTGCAGCGTCACCACGGCCAAGTCCTCTATATCTTCGTCGGCCAGCGTCACCTGCTCGTTCATGGGCAGCCCCACCATCTGGCAGAGCAGCATCTTCGACAACACCAGGCCGTCGTCCACCTTCTGCAGGGTCATCTCGGCCTCGTTCACCTTCACGCTGACGCTCAGGCCGTCGCTGCGCGTAGCCACGCCCTCGTCAATCATCTTCTGGACATCTTGATCAAACTTCCGAATCAGTTCCAGATAACTCTCGGCCAGCGATTTCTTATGTTTCAGCGACACCACCTGCCAGTAAGCCTGGTCGGTGGCATAGATAATGCCCTGCCGCCGCACGTCGGCCGAATTGGCGGTAAAGTTCTCGTTGATGTCGGCCAGTTTGTTCAGTGCTATGATGCTGCCACCCATGAAGACGGGCTGGGTAACCATCACTGAACCAGCAAACACATGGCGGGTGTCGGTATTCAGCGCATCCACCAGGTCCTGGCCTACTGCGTTCAGCGTTGTGGCCATGCCTGCGGTGGTCTGCTCCATCGACTGCTTCAGGTCGCCGGCCATCTGGGCATAGCCTTCCATGGGCATGCCCGTCTGCCCCAGTATCTTGCCTACGCCACCCACAAAATTCTCCAGGCCCGTGGCCAATGGCTGCATGCTCGACACCGTGGCAGTGCCCAGGTGTGGCAGCATGGTTTTCTGCTGGTCGTTGAGCAGCGACACGGGCTCGCTGGTGTACTGATAGGTGCCGATGGCACTGAGATGAGGCAGGTATTTGGTGCGTGCCGACTTTTTTATGTTGGCGGCCACATCCTGTTTCAGCCTCGAGACCCCCAACTGCTTATTGTTGCGCAGGGCCATGGCACGGCAACTGTCAAGGCTCAATAGTTGCTGCGCACCGGCAGTTAAAGGTAAAAGGGTAAAGAGGTAAAAAGGTAAGAACCTTTTTGCCGCGTCTTTCACCATTTGATGACCTTTCATATACATATTTTTACTTTTTTACTTTCTTACCTTCTTACTTAAACGTAAAGGTCTTTGTTCCAATCATATTACCGTCGGCAAAGATGCTCACACGATAGTCGCCGGCTTCCAGATATTCGCCCACCTGCCAAAAGGTCTGCACGTGGATCTCCTCGCCGGCATATTCCACCACCTTCTTCATGGAATATTCCAACTGGCGGTTCTCGTAGGGGAAGGTGCCGGCAGTCAGCGTCTGGCCGGCTGGGGTCTGGATGCGCACATAGAACGTGCGGTTGCCATTCTCGGCCGTCACATTACGGGCAATGGTGAAGCCAACCTGGATGGTCTTGCAGTCCTTCATCTTCTTGGCTTCCTTCTGACGTTTGTTCAGCGGTGTCATCGTGATGCCCGTAGCATCGAGTTGGGCAGCGATGGCCACCTTCGCCGTCAGGTTCTGCTTCTCCTGGCGCAGGCCTGCGTTGGCCTGGCTCTGCTGGGCCAGTTCATCCTTCACGCGGTCGTTCTCGGCCACCAGTTGCTGGTTCACCTGATTGAGCGAGTCCACCTGACGGATATACGAGCGCAGCACCTCGCGCACCGTGGCGAGTTCTTTCTTCAGTCGGGCTATCTCGCGGGCATCCGAGGCTTTCACCTGCTTCAGTTCCTGCAGCAGTTGCTGGGTGCGCATCTGCTCCTGGGTCAACTGCGCAATGATGGAGTCGTTGTTGATCTGCGTCATCATCTCGCTGTATTGCAGCGTCAGACGCTCGTAGTCGTTCTCCATCTCCTGCTTGTCCAGTTCGGCCAGTTCCTGCATCTCCAGTTTCTCCTGTTCCAGGCTGCGGTTATCCATCAGCAGATAGACAACAATAGCGGCCAAAGCCAAGAAGACTACCGTTGCCAATGCTATCAATATTTTTTTCATTTCTATACCTTATAATAGTATATGCCTATATTTTTTGCAAAATTACATGTTTTATGTGAAACAACAAAGAAAATGTTTGGTACTTTAATTTTTTTTTACTATCTTTGTCGCTTGAAACAGTCCTTGAAACGATGTTATGAAAAAAAACAACTTTTGGTACAGGGCTTTCGACCTTTATTACGACGGCTTCCGCAACATGACCTTGGGGAAGACGCTCTGGGCTGTCATCATCGTCAAACTCATCATCATCTTTATCGTGCTGAAGATGTTCTTCTTTCCTAATTTCATCGGACAGCACGCCGAGAAGGGCGAGGAAGCCGACTTCGTGGCCAGCGAAATGCTGAACCGCTCGCCATAACGCCTAAAGTACAAGTCTATCGACTTCTAACTCCCTACAACTCTATCGACTTCTAACTCCCTCTAACTCCTTCTAACTCCCTCTAACTCCTTCTAATTCCCTGTAATCAATAAAAACCTAAAACAATATGACAAACCTACTATTAAACATCGATGCCGGTATGATTGACTGGTCAAGGGCGCAGTTTGCACTCACGGCCATCTACCACTGGCTCTTCGTACCGCTGACGCTTGGCCTGGCGGTTATCATGGGCATTGCCGAGACCATCTATTACAAGAAACGTACCGACTTCTGGAAGGCGACGGCCCAGTTCTGGCAGCGGCTCTTCGGTGTGAACTTCGCCATGGGCGTAGCCACGGGCATCATCCTCGAGTTTGAGTTCGGCACCAACTGGAGCAACTACTCCTGGTTCGTGGGCGACATCTTCGGCGCACCGCTGGCGGTGGAGGGTATCGTGGCTTTCTTCATGGAGAGCACCTTCGTTGCCGTGATGTTCTTCGGCTGGAAGAAGGTGTCGGCTGGCTTCCACCTGGCCTCTACGTGGCTCACCGGCCTGGGTGCCACTATCTCTGCCTGGTGGATCCTCGTGGCCAACGCGTGGATGCAGTATCCCGTGGGATGCACGTTTAATCCTGACACGATGCGCAACGAGATGACCTCGTTTGCCGAGGTGGCCCTCTCTCCTTTCGCCATCGATAAGTTCTGCCACACGGTCATCTCTTCATGGATTATCGGTGCCGTCTTCGTGATTGCTGTCTGCGCCTGGTATCTGCTGAAGAAACGCCACACGCAGTTGGCCGTGCAGAGCATCAAGATTGCTGTCATCGTGGGATTTATCGCCGCTTTGGGCGCTGGTGCCACAGGTCATAAGAGCGGTCAGACCGTAGCCCAGGTGCAACCCATGAAACTGGCTGCCATGGAGGCTCTCTATAACGGCGGCCATGAGATGGATCTCACCATGGTAGCGTGGGTGAACCCCCTGGAGCAGCCCGACTATACCAAGCAGGCTGAGCCCGCCATGAAACTGGCTATACCCTACGCCCTGTCGATGATGGCCACCAACACGCTCGACGGCTATGTGCCCGGCATCAACGACCTGCTGAACGGCTATACGAAGGAGGACGGCACTGTAGAGCCCTCTGCCGACGAGAAGATAGCCCGCGGTAAACAGGCTATCCAAGCCCTTGCCGCCTACCGCCAATTAAGTGAAGAGTTAAGAGTGAAGAATGAAGAATTTGCTACCGCCGAACAGAAAGCGAAAGCCGATTCACTGCTCGCCTCTCACCTCGCCACTCTCAACGACAACTACCAGTACTTCGGCTATGGCTATGTGAAGGACAAGAAAGACCTGGTGCCGCCTGTCGCCGTCAATTTCTGGGCGTTCCGCACGATGGTGGGTCTGGGATGTCTCTTCATTCTGTTCTTCGGCGTGGTGCTTGTCCTGTTCTTCGACATCCCGTTCGTGTCGTTAGTCATACGCCGACTGCTCTCTGCCATTGGACTGATTGACGAGAGGCAGTCAGACAAGGCCGACCTCAACACCATCATGCCAAAATGGCTCTGTTGGGCTGCCATCGCCATGGTGCCGCTGGCTTATATCTGTTCGGAGAGCGGCTGGCTCGTGGCTGAGTTCGGCCGTCAGCCCTGGACTATCCAGGATATGCTGCCTACGTGGGCTGCCGTCAGCGACCTGCATTCATCGAGCGTCATGATTACCTTCTTCCTCTTCCTCATCCTCTTCACCACTATGCTGGCTGTAGAGGTCAGCATCCTGCTGAAGCAGATTAAAAAGGGACCGAAAGTTAAGAGTTAAGAGATAAGAGTTAAGAATTAAGAGTTAAGAAATATAGACTATGAGTTACGAATTCTTACAACACTACTGGTGCTTCATCATATCACTGCTGGGAGCACTGCTCGTCTTCCTGATGTTCGTGCAGGGAGCCAACTCCATGATATTCTCCTTGGGAAAGACCGACCAGGAGCGGCGTATGCTTATCAACTCTACAGGCCGCAAGTGGGAGTTCACGTTCACCACACTGGTCACCTTCGGCGGTGCCTTCTTCGCATCGTTCCCGCTGTTCTACAGTACCTCCTTCGGCGGTGCTTATTGGCTGTGGATGCTCATCCTCTTCTCGTTTGTGCTACAGGCCGTGAGTTATGAGTTCCAGAACAAACTGGGCAATTTCCTTGGCGCCAAGACCTTCCAGTGCTTCCTCGTATTCAACGGCATCGTAGGGCCGTTGCTCCTGGGCGGTGCCGTAGCCACGTTCTTCGAGGGTTCGAACTTCATCGTTGTCAAGGAGAACTTGGTTAATTCTCAATTGTCAATTGTCAATTCTCAATTAGAAATCACTCCTGTGATTTCCCATTGGGCCAATGCCTCCCACGGCCTCGATGCCCTGCTCAACCCCTGGGTGCTCGTCTTCGGACTGGCCGTGCTCTTCCTGGCCCGCACACTGGGCATCCTTTATACGATGAACAATATTGATGATGAAGTTATCCGCACGCGTGGCCGCTACCAGTTGGCAGGCTCTGCCACCGTCTTCGTGGTGCTCTTCGTGGCCTATCTGGTGCACCTGCTCCTCAAGGACGGCTTTGCCTACGACGACAGCGGCACCATCTTCATGGAGCCCAACAAATACCTGCACAACGCCCTTGAAATGTGGTATCTCACCGTCGTGATGCTCATCGGCGTGGTACTCGTCCTCTACGGCATCCTCAGAGAACTGTTGAGCGGTAGCAAATTCTTCACTCTTCACTCCATTCCCGACCAATGGTCGCCTACCCGTAGCCTTTCACTCTTCACTCTACCCGGCATCTGGCCTGCCGGCATCGGCACCGTACTCACCGTGACACCTTTGCTGCTCCTATCGGCCTGGAACCATACGGCCTACTATCCCTCTACGGCCGACCTGCAGTCATCGCTGACGCTCGAAAACTCATGCAGCAGTTACTTCACCCTCAACACCATGTTCTGGGTATCGCTGCTCGTGCCCTTCGTCCTGGCCTATATCGTCTATGCCTGGCGCAAGATTGACAGCAAGAAGATTGACCGCGCCGAGATAGAAGCCGACGACCACGCCTACTAAGCCGATGGAGTTTCTTCCTCCTTTCTCGAACCTCAACAGCAAAAACATGAAGAGTAATAATATGAAGACCATGCTCATGGCAGCCATTTGCTGCATGGCAGTGATGACTGGGTGCGCCCCCCAACCGACTGGAATGAAAGAGACCGCACTCACCACGCCGGGCAACCCCTTCCTGCCCCTCTGGGAACACATACCCGACGGCGAGCCCTACGTGTTTGAAGACCCCGACAACCCGGGCCAGTATCGCGTCTATCTCTATGGCTCGCACGACAGCATGGTTGATGGCTATTGCGGCCGCGAGCAGGTGGTATGGTCGGCACCCGTCGACAGCCTCACACAATGGCGCTATGACGGCGAGATATTCTGCGTTGACAAGAACGCCAACGGCGAACTGCTCGATGCTAACGGTCTGGCCGACGTGCTCTATGCGCCCGACGTGACGCTGGTGACAGGTCCCGACGGCGAGAAGACCTATTACCTCTATCCCAACAACCAGGCGGACGGGCGCAACGGCATGGTGTGCAAGAGCAGCCGCCCTGACGGGCCCTTCGAGGTGTGCAACTGGAGCAAGGACAACCCTAACGAGACCGACGGCGTGCTGCGCTTCGACCCTGCTGTGTTTGTAGATGACGACGGCCGCATCTACGGCTACTGGGGCTTCGAACGCTCGTATGCCGCCGAACTCGACCCCGCCACGATGGCCACGGTGAAGCCCGGCACCAAGATTGTGGAGGACATGGTATCCGGCCGCAACCAGGAGGGCGTGTTCAGTTTCTTCGAGGCTTCATCTATCCGTAAGATCAAGGATAAGTACGTCTTCATCTATAGCCGCTTCACTAAAGACGGCGAGTTCGGCCTGCCCGTGTCCAACTACACCCTGGCCTATGCCTACAGCGACCATCCGCTGGGGCCCTGGACCTACGGCGGCACCATCATCGACGGCCGTGCCCGTGATGTCAACGAACAGGGCGACACCATTGCCACCGCCACCATCGACGGCAACACCCACGGCAGCATCTGCGAGATCAACGGACAGTGGTGGGTGTTCTACCACCGTCAGACGGGCACCGACGAGTATGCCCGCCAAGCCATGGTGGCGCCCATCGACGTGAAGGTTGAGGAGGGCGCAGGCGGCAAGGTGGAGATCTCTGAGGGCGAATATACGTCGGAAGGCTTTTCGACGGAGGGCCTCAACCCGCTGGAGCGCCATTCGGCCGGCATCGCCTGCTGGTACACCGGACCCAGGACGGCCATCCACGAATGGCCCAACAACACCTTCTCCGGCTCGTATGTGGCCTCCGACTACGGCACCGAAGACAAGTTCTCGGAACCCTACAACCTGCGAAACAACACCAACCCCGTGGTCAACAATACCGACGGCTCTATCGTGGGCTATAAGTATTTCAACTTCACCGAGACACAGGCCACCGAACCTCGTACCTCGCACCTCGCACCTCGAACTTCGCACCCCGCACCTCGCATCCTGCTTTACCTCGTGCCTGCCGGCATCGACGGACGTATCAGCGTGATGATTGACAGCCCGTGGGAGTCGCGCGGCGGCGTGTTGCTCGGTACCATCGACCTCAAGGCCGACATGCTGCAGGAGCCCACGGTCATGACGGCCGACCTGCCTGCCTTGGCAAACTATTCCGGCAAGCATGCCCTCTTCTTCGTCTTCTCGTCAGACGTCAAGGAGCGGTCAATCTGTAAACTCAAGGATTTCGTATTCGAAAAAAAATAGCACGACGTGCAACTTTTCTGTTTTTGGTTACGTCTAACGGATAGAAAGTAACAAACAAAAACAGATATGAATATGAAAAAAGTCTTATGGACTCTGGCCTTTGTACTTCCTTTGGCAATGGCCGCGCAGGGTGCCTCGAACAACGCACCTCGCACCTCGCACCTCGCACCTCGCACCTCGACCACCGCACAGGCCGACACTACCGACGAGGTGGAGGCATTCTCTGACACCACATCCATCGACTCGGTGCAGGCCGGTGTCGCTGACCCCTGGGATGATTTCAACGACGACTGGGACGACTGGGAAGAGGCCGATGCCAACAGCATCATGAACGGTATCGGCATCAGCGGCGACGGGCTGGCCGGCGTGCTCGGAGGCATGCTTACCGTAGCGGCAATCCTCTTTATCATCTTCGTACTTGCACCAGTGGCGCTGGTAGGCATCATACTCTATTTCGTCTACAAAAACCGTAAGGAACGCATGCGACTGATGGAGGCTGCCCTGAAGAGCGGCAAGCAGATACCGCTCGACGTGACGGGCACACCCTATATGAGAAACGACCAACTATGGAACAAAGGCATCAAACAGTTGTTCCTCGGCTTAGGGCTCGCCATCCTCCTCTGGGTAGTGCTCGGTAAACTGGGGCTGGCCATCGGTGCACTCATCGCCCTCATTGGTTGCGGCAATCTGGTCATTGCCCATAACTATAAGCAGAAGCAGAAGGAAAAGGAACTCAACGACCGCATTTTTGGATGAACAGCGATATCTCTCTCGTGACGCAGGTGGCGGTATTTCACAACAGGAGGGCCTTCGACCTACTGGTGCGCAAATACCAGTCGCCTGTGCGAAGGTTCCTCCTGAACCTGACGCTGGGCAACGAGAGCCTGAGCGACGACCTCGCACAGGACACCTTCATCAGGGCCTACGAACACATCACGCAGTTCAAGTGCATAGCGTCTTTCCAGACATGGCTCTTCCGCATCGCATACAACGTGTTCTACGACTATAAGAGAAAGGAAAAAAGAAGTGAAGAATTAAGAGTTAAGAGTGAAAGATTTGCTACCGCGCCACTATCTGTTGCGGCAGCAAATTCTTGCGTCCCTTCGGTAGCAAACGACCAGAGGTCGAGCGTTTCACTCTTTACTCTTAACTCTTCACTCAATATGGACATCAGCACCGCCCTAGGCATCCTCAAGGAGGAAGAGCGTGCCTGCGTCACGCTGCAACTCATCGACGGCTATCCCATCGCCGACATTGCCGCCATGCTCAACATGCCCGAGAATACGGTGAAAAGCCATATTCGACGGGGAAAAGAAAAACTGACTACTTACTTAAAACAAAACGGTTATGGCTAATATAGACAACGAACAACCAACGGTTATGGCAGAAATAGACAACGAACTACTGGAACAGTTCTTCCGGCCGGCACGACAGATGCAGGTGGAAGACAATGGCTTTACGGAGCGGGTGATGCGACACCTGCCCGACCGTGCCATCTGCCTGTCGCGCTGGTGGACGGCCACCTGCATAGCCCTGGGCATCGTGCTCTTTGTCGTTTTCAAGGGATGGCAGCCGCTGCTCGTCAGCATTCTGTCGCTCACCCATGATCTCGCCAGCAGCGTACATCCCATACCCTTCTTCATGACCCTGGGCGTCCTCTCCTGTCTCGCCGTCCTTGGAACAGTCAGGCAGATGGAGCAATTCAACTCCTTCTCATACTAATCAAGACGCTACACTAGAAATAAGTCCTTTGCAACTGAAAGGTTACGTTGACGTAGCTCACTCGTGTAGGTTCTTTGCAAGCAAAGCGACCTGAGGTCGAGCGGTACGGGATTAGTATAAAAATGTGTATCGCACAGGGCAAGAGCCCCGTTAGTATCGGCAAGCGACTTGTTAAGACGGAGTTATTATTTTCTCAGTTCCGTTTCTGCTACCGCAAACGTATGATCATTGATGATGGCATAAGGCTTGTAGATGTATCCATCAGCAAGTCGCCGCATACATAGGATTGTTCTGCATCCCAACTCTCTGCTAAATATGCAAAGTAAGCACTTTCAAAATGCTTTCTCATGAGTAAACTTAGTGTCTTGCGGCCATTTTGTAGCAAGGGAGAAGGAAGGGGGTAGCAAGGGCGTAGCATAGAGGTAGCATAGGTAGAGCCTTACCTTCGATGGCTCGGAGATGGAGGCTATATGTAACGGTGATCTCACGGAGATGTAACGGTGATCTTGCGGACATCTACGCTTGTGGGAGCATAGGTCTTCTGGCAGTTTATTCGAAAAAAAGCATTCACAAGGCTTATGGAAATGAGATTTTTTGATAAATAGGTAAAAAGATGGGAAAAAAGTTGTACCTTTGCACTATCCAATACGTTGGAACTTATGAACTACCAAAAAGGACGAGATATGAGCGAGAACAAGGAACTGTACTTGAACTTTGACGAATACATCCGTCAGGGGGAGCCGGCACAAAGAGAAAAAGCCGGTTATTGGCAGACTGCTATAGGACTGCAAGCAGTGGATGGTCTGAAAACTTCAGACTACTTGCAGAACACTGCGTGCAGGCACATTGATGGGGAAATCACCATCGATGAGGTTCGCGCTCTCATCAACCAATACTATATCACCAAGACTGCCCACGATGCAAATGATGAGGACAAAGAAGAAGCAGACCGCGTATCGTCTAACATTGTAAAAGTGCTGTCGAGTCCTACTTTCGATTTTTCCACAGGTGGTTTTCAGTCTGTGCATCGTCGTGTCTTCGAAGGTGTGATGAAACATGCTGGCGAATTCCGCAAATACGATATCACTAAAAAAGAATGGGTTTTGGAGGGTGACACTGTACTGTATCTGAATTGGGAAGACTTGCGACGTGCCATTGACTACGACTTAGAGCAGGAGCGTTCATATAGTTACAAAGGAAAGAGTCACGACGAGATGATTAGCCACTTGACACGCTTTGTTTCTGGTTTGTGGCAGATACATGCATTTGGTGAAGGGAATACTAGAACTACAGCCGTGTTTACCATACAATATCTGCGTTCATTAGGATTTGATGTCGACAACGACCAGTTTGCGAAACATTCTTGGTATTTCCGCAATGCCTTGGTGCGTGCCAACTATCATAATATAGCGAAAGAAATTGACTACACTCCAATTTATCTGGAGCGTTTCTTCCGCAACCTGCTGCTTGGTGAACAATGGGACTTGCGTAACCGCTATCTGCATATACATCCTACGGCTGAGTGGAAAGAGCAACCAGATCTTACAACCCGAACAAGCACCCCGACAAGCACCCCGACAAGCACCCCGACAAGTACCCCGACAAGTACCCCGACAAGTACCCCGACAAGTACCCCGACAAGCACCCCGACAAGTTTAACTCATACTGACAATAAAAATATCATAAGATTAGTGAAAGTTTTGGGTGAAGAGCAACTGTCCGTCAAAATGATGATGGAAAAAATCGGTTTAAAAGACAGGGAGAATTTTCTCGATTATTCACTAAATCCTTCTGTATATGAAGGCTTTGTCCGTCTTCTTTATCCACAATCTCCCCGCCACCCAAGGCAGAAATACCTGCTGACTGTAAAGGGGCTGGCTCTGTATAATGATTTGATGAAGTGAGTTACCCCGTCAACTTGGAGCAGTCGTAAGACGTAAAACAGACAACCCAAGTCAGCGAACTTCAATATCGTGTGGATAGTGTGCGGATAGTGTAGCGATAGCAAGGGAGTAGGAAGGGAGTAGCAAGGGAGAAGGAAGGGGGTAGCAAGGGCGTAGCATAGGGGTAGCATAGGCCAAGCGTAGATCTGGCTTAAAGCGAGCCAGAGGGCTCGAAGATGGTTCGAAGGTGGCTCGAAGATGGTTCGGAGATGGAAGAAGATAGGCAGAATGGTGCAAGCCTTGCTCTTCGTCTGTTCTTCGTTTTTTATTTGTCTGTTGTTTGACCTTTAATCGTATTCTTTCAAGAAATCATGAGGTCGGAGAATTTAAGGGGTAGTGTTTTGAGTTGCTCTTCAGTGATAAAGAACGAGAAACCTTGAAGTCGAGTATAGAAGTTTTCGTATTTGATTTTTACCTGCACTCTCATTCTTTCTAATAATTTTTCTTTGCCTTTTTTATCTACCAGGTGCATATAAAGGGCATCGCCTCGCATAGGCGGATGTGGCGCAAAGGTGGTTCCCTTTGGAACAACACATTTGTCTGCTCCAGTGAATGGAGCCGCGAAATGTACCAGATACTCCAGTTCTGTATCTTCTGTCAGTTCAAAGACATTCTCGTCAATCTTCAGTGCTTCAATTTGTTCTTGTGTAGCCATCGATTTCTATTAATTTCTGGCAAAAGTAGGCATTTTTCTCGATTTATCCAAATAAAATGGCCTTCACCGCTCGGCCTTTGGACGCTTTTCCAGGAAAAGAAGGCTTGTGGAAGTAACTTTTTCAGTTTATTATGCATCTCGTTAGAAAATTATTCGTATCTTTGTAGTCAAAAATTGGCAATACAGAACAGGGACACCTAAAACGTAAGGTATATGGTAGACGAAAAGAAGATATTACAGCATAGTACAGAGATGGCGAAACATGCAAATGGTGCCGCACAATATTTGGATGCTTTGTTTGGTGGTAGATATGTCACCAAGGAGCAGACTCGCGACATGGTTGATTATATGTTCGCTGGTACAAAACGCAATATTTTCGCTTCACAAGGAGAAAAGGAATACAATTCAAAACAATAGTTGACAGATGAAGGACTACATACAATTAGGAATAGAAAAGGGGCTTATCGCATTCAACGACGATAAATCCCGCATCAGGTATATCTATCAGAACAAGGAACGCAATTATAATAATCCAGAAGAGAAAGTACAGGCTGTCACATTCCTGAAACTGATTCTCGACTATCTTTACCCCGTGGAGAGGATAAAGATGTTTGTTCCTGTCACAAGAGGAAGTGAGGTACGTGAAGCAGACATTATTGTATATGATGATAGTATGTGTTTGGCACCACATATTGTAGTTGAGTGCAAACGGCAGGACATCAGCGAAGCTGAATTCCTGCAGGCTATTGAGCAAGCATACAGCTATGCCTATTATCTACCCTGTGATGTCAAGTATGTTTGGGTCACATCAGGTATCAGAAACGAGTATTATGAAGTTGACAAGAACCTGAACACGCGAAATCAGATTCCTGACATACCACAGTTCGGTGTAGATAAAATGGCATCCTACAAGTATGTCTATGGTGCGGAATACATGGAGCATGAGGAAGGAAAACAACAGTTCTTCGCCTTGTCTATCATCGACCAGTCAGAGCTGACACGCAGATTTAAGCAAGCACATGAGGCGTTATGGGCTGGTGGACAGTTGAATCCTTCTGACGCTTTTGACGAGATGGACAAGCTCATCTTTTGCAAGATATGGGACGAGCGCAAGCCCCGGAAAATAGGTGAGCCCTACGATTTTCAAATCATCACGGTGTCGAAACAGGAAGAAAAGGATGCTGACAAAAGGCGACAGAAGGAAAACGAGAACCTGCTCAACCGCATCAAGGCATTGTACGAGGAAGGACGGAAAAAGGACAAAGAGGTGTTCCGTGATGATATTCGCCTGACACCGGAAAAGGTGAGGACAGTGGTGGGTTATCTTGAAAGCGTGAACCTTGGTGAGACAGACCTGGACAGCAAAGGACGTGCATTCGAGACCTTCATGGGCTCTTTCTTCCGTGGGAACTTCGGTCAGTACTTCACACCTCGCGAGATTGTGAAGTTCATTGTCGATGTTCTGCCAATTACCCAGGATTCAAAGGTGCTTGACACTTCCTGCGGCAGCGGCGGATTCCTGTTGTATGCCTTGAACAAAGTTCGTGAACAGGCAACGGCATATTACCCAAACCACGAACACGATGTCCGACAGCATGACAGATGGTTTAAGCACTGGCATGATTTCGCAGAGAAGAACCTGTATGGCATTGAGATTAGCGAGCAGATTTCCCGTGCTGCCAAGATGAATATGATCATCCACGACGATGGCCATACGAATGTCATTACGTCTGATGGCCTTGTTTCAGACGAAGTGATATTCGCCAAGACCAGCAATCAGGAGTTCAAGTATGGGACGTTTGACTTCATCATCACCAATCCTCCGTTTGGAAGCACCATCCGCCAAAGCGAACAGGCCTACTTGAAGACCTACCAGTTGGGCAAGAAAGAGGAAGACTGGCTGGCAGTCAAGGCGCAGCCGGAGAATACGCGGGATGGACAAAGCACTGAAGTGCTTTTCATCGAGCAGGATTATAAGTTCTTGAAAGAGGGTGGCTACTTGGCCATTGTGCTGCCTGATGGAATCCTGACCAATAGCAGTATGCAATACGTGAGGACTCAGATAGAAGACTGGTTCCGTATTGTTGCTGTTATCAGTATGCCACAGACTGCATTTGCAGCTAACGATGCCGGAGTGAAGACCTCGGTCCTATTCCTCCGGAAATGGAAAAAGGAAGAAACAGACAGGCTTGTTGAGGCCAAAAAGGACATCGAGGACAAACTATTAGAGGACAGCAACTATTTGTCTTTACGCGCGCTTTGGGATAGAGAGATAAAGCATAAGCAAAAGTTGAAGGCGGAAGAGATAAAAGGCAAGCAGCGCATTACGGCAACAGAGGCGAAAAAGACTGAGGAATATAAGTCGTGGAATGCTGCAATGCTCGAAGAGTATGCAGCGAAGATTGACGAACTGAAAACCAGTCTTACGGAGCAGTATCAGGTTACCAAACAGCAACAGTTGCCTGACTATCCTATCTTTATGGCAATAGCTGAGGAGATTGGCTACGATTCGACGGGTAAGAAGACGGCTACCAACGAGCTGGACTTTATCGGTGAAGAACTAAAGAAGTTTATTGCTACGCTATGAGTTATCAGGTTCCACAACATATCAGCAAAGACAAAATCTTCATCGTCAATCGGTCGGAGATTGAAGACAGATTAGATCCATTATATTATGGCTCTGATTTTACCAAGTTCTTTAAGCATCCATTTAGCGTTAGACTAAAGGACGTTTGTGTAAAATTCGCTTCAGGTTTTGGGGCTGGCAAGAACGAACAGGCAACAAAGGACAATGGATTTGTACAGATTAGACCAACCAATATTGATAATGATGGTTTCTTAAAGTATGAAAAGAATGTCTATGTGCCTTTTCACAAAGGAATATCGTTTGTGGAGAAAGGAACGATCTTGTTCAATAATACAAATAGTCAAGAATGGGTTGGCAAAACAGCTTTGTTGTCCGAGGACATTAAACTCTATACCTCTAATCACATAACTTCAATTGTTGTTAATCCCCAAAAGTTAATTCCTGAGTATTTATGGATTGTCCTAAACACCTATCAAAGGAATAAAGTCTTTTATTCTATATGCACCAATTGGAACAACCAGTCAGGAGTTGGTATAGATTTATTGCAATCAGTAAAGATTCCCGTTCTTCCAATCTCGGCACAACAAAAAATAGTCGATTTCTATATATCTTCTTGTTGGGAAAAACAGAAAAAGGATTCCGAATCTCAGCAACTCCTTGATGACATTGACACGTATCTGCTTCATGAACTTGGAATTACGTTGCCTGAGGTTCGTAATGGTTTGAAAGACCGCGTGTTCATTCTGAACAGAAGCGAGTTGGAAGGAAGATTCGATCCAACGGTTTATAAAGACGGCGTAAGGCTTGTCTCACCAATATGGGATAATGTAAAACTGTCAAAGGTGGCATTTGTGAACCTCGGGGGAGCATATAAAGGCAAAGTTGTCGAGACGCCTATTTCGTTCATACCAATGGAAGTCATCGATGAGACATTCTCAGAGATAACAGAGATGGGAGAAACGACCATAGAGCAATCGTCCGGATTCACCAAGTTCAAAGAGGGAGATTTGCTGTGGGCTAAGATAACCCCTTGTATGCAGAATGGAAAATCAGCCATAGCCAAGAACCTTAAAAATGGGCTGGGATGTGGTTCCACAGAGTTTTTCGTCATGCGTCCCAAGGACGAGCGTCTCGCCATAGAGTACCTGCACGTGATTCTCCACATGAAGTGTGTCCGTGAAACCGCCATGCTCTATTTTGGCGGCTCTGCTGGTCAGCAACGTGTGCCCTCATTCTATCTCGAAAACTTTGACCTGCCCCTCCCGTCCAAAGAGAAGCAGATAGAGATAGCCCAACATGTTTATGAACTACGCCATAGAGCTAAGACCTTGCAAGAAGAAGGCAAAAAGATATTGGAGAATGCAAAGTTGGAAGTAGAACGTATGATAATACAGTAAATAACAGATAGAATTATGGCAGTAGAATCAAACGACAAGAAGCTTTACGATTTCCACGAACAAGAGGACTATACCATTAGTGACATTCAGGCATTGATTGAAAATCATGCTGAGGAAGGTGTCCATTTGGAATTTAAACGAGCTAATGCTCTTTCAAAAGATAATGCTGACAAAATCACTAAAACACTGTCTGCTTTTGCCAATTCCGATGGCGGTGTCGTTATATATGGTATCGCTGAGCAAGACCATGTGGCCAGTGATTATTCTTTTGTGGATGGAAATACAATAACAACAGAACAGATAAGCATACTCGCGCGATATGTGCAACCTGCTATTGAGGGGCTGACGATCTATCCAATCCGTAAGGATGATGATTTCTCGAAGTCAATATATGTTGTAAAAGTGCCCAGAAGCAATAAAGCGCCTCACATGGCTAAGGATCACAGGTATTACAAACGTAATAATGTGGAGTCTATACCAATGGAGGATTTCGACGTGAAGGATGTAATGAGCAGAATTAAGAATCCCCAATTAGGCATTTCCGCATGTTTTCTTAATAAGTTACCACAAAAGATTAAGGGCCAAGAGTACACGAAATTCTCCTTTATTGCAATGATTGGCAACTATGGAAGAGTTTTGAGTCGCAACTATAAGCTCATTTCATATTTCTTTTGTATTGATGACAACCTATCTCCCAAGTATAGCCCATTGCAGCCTCTCGTTACAAGAGCAAAGACGCTTGTTATAAGAGATATGTATTGTACCAAAATATCAACGCCATCAATTGAATCCATCTTCCCAAACGAGAAGATAGAATTTGGCCATGTGGAAATTGAAGTTCCCGTTGACGAAACGGAAGCCTTCATGAACAAGGCTTTTGTCGTTTCTACCCTA
>JAFSYY010000090.1 GCA_017455845.1 Prevotella sp.
AAAGAGGTGTGTTTCGTGACGGCATAAAAAAAGATGTGGGAACTACTACTCTTGCCTGTCCCACAACTCGAGGCTCTCGCATGCCCACTGAACCAGAACGAGCAAGCATAGAACCCACATTGATATGTACACGGGCTTTGCGCCATGGCGCAACAGCCTCGATGTGTTCACATCAAGCGGGCATCTACCCTTGGCTTTGTTCATGGGTTCAGAGAAATTTGCGAGATTTCGAGTTGACCCGAACATTGCGTAAGTAAACGCCTTTCAATATGTCGCGACCCTCATGGAGTGGCGGCCTGCTTCGGCTGGCCGTGCTCTCGGTACTCTGAAAGTCGGGTGCAAATATACAACTTTAATATGAATCGGCCAAAAATGTGAGGCATCTTTTTTCTCTTTTATGTAAAAATTATTGATTTAAGGCAAGAGCAACACTAAAAAGCAAGGTGTCAAGGAGAGGCCTGAAAAGTTAAAAGGTGAAAAATATGAAGTGGAAAGCAAGGCTTTTCACTTCTTTTTTTTTATCTTTGCATCTTCAGAAATAAATAATATGGAAGAGTATATTGTTTCGGCACGAAAATACAGGCCGATGTCGTTTGACACCGTCGTGGGCCAGGCTGCCTTGACCACCACGCTGAAGAATGCGGTGAAGAGCGGCAAACTGGCGCATGCCTACCTGTTTTGCGGGCCACGCGGCGTGGGTAAGACCACCTGCGCCCGCATCTTTGCCAAGGCCATCAACTGCCAGAACCCCACGGCAGAGGGCGAGGCATGCAACGAGTGTGAGAGTTGCCAGAGTTTCAACGAGCAGCGGTCGCTGAACATCTTTGAACTCGACGCGGCCTCTAACAACTCCGTGGAGCACATCAAGACGCTGATGGAGCAGACACGCATACCGCCGCAGGTGGGCAAGTACAAGGTGTTTATCATCGACGAGGTGCACATGCTCTCGACGTCAGCCTTCAACGCCTTCCTCAAGACGCTGGAGGAACCGCCCGCACACGTGATCTTCATCCTCGCCACGACGGAGAAGCACAAGATCCTGCCCACCATCCTGAGCCGCTGCCAGATATATGACTTCGAGCGTATGACGGTGCAAAATACCATCAACCACCTGAAGGGCGTGGCCGAGAAAGAGGGCATTCAGTATGAGGATGAGGCACTGGCCGTGATTGCCGAGAAGGCCGATGGCGGCATGCGCGACGCACTGAGCATCTTCGACCAGGCGGCCTCGTTCTGTCAGGGCAACATCACCTACCAGAAGGTGATAGAAGACCTGAACGTGCTCGATACCGACAACTATTTCCGCATCGTGGACCTCGCTATTAATAATAAGGTGAGCGACATCATGGTGCTGCTCAACACGGTGCTGAACAATGGCTTCGACGCCGGTCTGCTGGTGCAGGGGCTGGCCAAGCATGTGAGGAATGTGCTGATGGCCAAGGACCCGCAGACACTGCCCCTGCTGGAGGTGAGCGAGCAGGCCCGCCAGCGCTATCAGGAGCAGGCGCAGCGGGCCGACACCCGCTTCCTGTACGGCGCGTTGCGGCTCACCAACCAGTGTGACATCAACTATCGGCTGTCGAGCAACAAACGGCTGCTCGTGGAACTGACGCTCATAGAGATAGCCCAACTGACACAGCCCGACGACACGCCGGGCAGTGGGCGTAGGCCCAGAAGATTGAAATCCCTGTTTAAGCAACTGATCCGTGAGGCACAGCCCGTTATGAAGCCGGCTCCGCAGGTGGCCGCGGCTGTGATGAAGAAGGATGAACAAGAGCAGAACCAGCAGAGCCTTCCACAGTTCCGAGTACCGAGTTCTACGACGAGCAAGGCGGCAGTGCCGGGCGCACAGCCTAGAGTCTCTCTCTCCAGCATCTCCATGTCTTTCAACAATCTGCGCAACCAGAGCCGTCCGCAGAAGATGCAGATACTGCCCGGCACACCGGGCGTAGAGATGAAGAAAGACGAGCAGGCGCTGTTCACGCAAGACGACCTGGAGATGCAATGGATGTCGATGTGCAACCGCATGCCTCAGAGACTCAGCGGCATAGCCGCCAGGATGAAGAACATGATTCCCACCATCGTGCAGATGCCTGCCGTGGAGGTGGTGGTGCCCAACGAGATTGTGCGCGACGAGATGGAGCATATCAAGGGCAGCATCATCAGCACCCTGAAACTCTATCTGCGCAACAATGCCATCACGCTGTCGCTGCGCGTGGCCGAGGCATCGGAGCGCGAGAAGATACTGACGCGCCGCGAGGAGTTTGAACTGATGTGCCACCAGAATCCGGCCATGGAGAAACTGCTTCAGACGTTTGACCTGGTGCTGGCGTGAGGGAAGTGAGAAAAGTGGGAAGTGGGAAGTGAGAAGTGAGAAGTGGGAAGTGAGAAGTGTAAATAGTGAAAAATGAGAAGATATGAGGAAAGTTAAAGACATGTTGAAGGCATTTTGGGCCATACCCTTTATGAAGTACGCCATCGTACTCGTAGCAGGGGTGCTGCTCATCGGTTTCGTGGGCTCTAACAGCGTTTGGGCACACTTTAGGTATAAGTTGAGAATCAGTGAGTTGAAGGACGAGATAGAGCACTTCGAAGGCGAATACCAGCGCGACCAGGCCCAGATACACCTGCTGCAGAGCAACCCGAAGGCTATGGAGCGCATCGCCCGCGAGCGTTACTTCATGAAGCGTGCCGAGGAAGACATCTTTGTGATAGATGAAGAGTGAAGTGTTAAGAGTGAGAGATGAAGCAACTGAATAAGTGGCAGAACACGGTATTCCTCATTGGTGCCGTGCTGATGGTGGCAGGTGCCGGGGCCAGCGTCGTCAGATGGCCGTGGTTCCCGTATGTCTATGCCGTTGGTGCTGTCTGCTTTGCCAGCATGCAGATGCTGCAGCGCTACGACGGTCCGAGTTTCACCATCCGTCGACTGCGCCGCATCATGATCCTGAGCGACGTGCTCTTTCTCCTGGCTGGCGTCCTGATGTTTGCCACGCAGGGCAACACTTTCGGCCTGGACTGGATATACTACCTCACCTACGTACGCAACAACTGGGTGGTGGTGCTGTTGCTGGCGGCCATCCTTCAACTCTATACCACGCACAGAATAGGCAGCGAACTGGAGAAAGAGGCAAAAAAACTATAAAAGTTTGCGCAATTGTTTTAAATTGCGCAAATTTTTTTCTCTAAGTCAATATAACATTGTACATTTGCAAGCGAAAAGCAAATGGAAATATGAGAAAAATAGTTTACACGTGTGCTTTAGTGGCTGGGCTCACATCGTGCGCCGAATCCTACCTCATACAGGGTTCGTCGTCGGTGGCACAGTTGGATGGTAGCAAACTCTATCTGAAGGTGGTCAAGGACAAGGAACTGGCCAACCTCGACTCTTGTGAGGTGGTGCATGGCAAGTTCCGCTTCACCGGCACCCTAGACACCACCCAACTGGCATCGCTCTATATGGACGACCAGAGTCTCATGCCATTGGTGGTGGAGAAGGGCGACATCAACATCCGCATCGACAACGCGCAGCAGAAGGTGAGCGGGTCGCCCCTGAACGACGTGCTCTACGACTTCCTGGACAAGCACACACGCCTGCAGAACCAGATGCAGGAACTGGACCATCGCTACAGTCAGATGCTGCTCGACGGCATCGACGAGGGCGAGATAGACCGCACGCTGAGTGTCGAGGCCGCCGCCATTGCCCAACAGGAAGACAGCCTGGTGAGCGATTTCGTCGTGGCCAACTTCGACAATGTGCTGGCTCCGTTTGTCTTTGTGCAGATGGCATCGTCGGTGCCGCAGATAGAGCATATCATGAGCAAGGCCCCCGACACGTTTAAGAACAACCCCACGGTGAGCGAGTTTTACCAGTATGTGCAGGACAGCGGCAATGCGGCCAAGGAGATCCAGCACGACGGGGCCGCCCCTTCGGATATTGACGATACGACGATACAAGATATACTGAATGGGAAAGAGAATACTCATTAAGGGCGGATGCATCGTCAACGAGGGCAAGTGCTTCGACGGCTCACTGGTCATCGAGGACGAGAAGATAGTGGAGATACTGACCGCCGGACAACATCCCGAGACACCAGCCGATGAGACGGCCGATGTCTCGGGATGCTACGTTTTGCCCGGCATCATCGACAGCCACGTGCATTTCCGCGAGCCGGGCCTCACCGAGAAAGCCGACATCGAGAGCGAGAGCCGTGCGGCGGCAGCCGGCGGCGTCACCTCGTTCATGGACATGCCCAACACCGTGCCGCAGACCACCACGTTGGAGGCCCTTGCCGACAAATACCGTCGCGCGGCCGGAAGCAGCCACGTCAACTACTCGTTCTTCTTCGGTGCCACCAACGACAACGCCGTCCTCTTCCCCCAACTGGACATCCACCGCACGCCCGGCATCAAACTCTTCATGGGCAGCAGCACGGGCAATATGCTCGTTGACCGCGACGAGGCCCTGGAGCGGATCTTCAGTGCCGCCGGACCCTTGCCTATCATGGCTCACTGCGAGGATACCGGCATCATCAACCGTAACATGGCACTGGCCAAGGAAGGC
Source organism: Prevotella sp. (assembly GCA_017455845.1). Taxonomy (GTDB): domain Bacteria; phylum Bacteroidota; class Bacteroidia; order Bacteroidales; family Bacteroidaceae; genus Prevotella. Next base: position 4,565 of record JAFSYY010000090.1, read on the forward strand.
CATGGCGACGACCCTGACGTGAGTCTGCATCCGCTGATACGCAGCGAGGAGGCGTGTATCCGGTCAACGGAAAAGGCCGTGGCACTGGCCAGGAAACATCATGCCCGCCTCCATGTGGCCCACATATCGACGGCCGAGGAATTGGAATTGTTTCGGGGGGGCGAGGATAGTTCGATTACTGCTGAGGCCTGCGTGGGACATCTTTATTTCTCGTCGCAGGACTACGCACGCCTGGGTGCGCGCATCAAGGTGAATCCAGCCATCAAGAGTCCCGTAGATCAGTTTATGCTGCGCGAGGCTCTCAGCAATGGGTGTATCACCACCATCGCCACCGACCATGCCCCCCACCTGCTCTCACAGAAAGAGGGTGGCTGCGTGCGTGCCGCCAGCGGCATGCCTATGGTGCAGTTCTCGCTGGTCGCGATGCTGGAACTGGTTGACCTCAAGGTGCTGACCATCGAGCGCATGGTGCAACTCATGGCCCATAACCCCGCCTTGCTGTTCGAGGTGCGCCGGCGTGGCTTTATCCGTCAGGGCTATCAGGCCGACCTGGTCATTGTGCGCCCGCAAGCACCGTGGACGGTTACCAAGGATGTGATAGAAAGCAAATGCCAATGGAGCCCGCTGGAGGGCCATACCTTCAACTGGCATGTGGAACAGACCATTTGCAACGGACATACGGTTTACAATCATGGCGTTGTAGACCGCGACTATATTGGTCAGCCCCTTTTGTTCCGATGAAACTGACCTACGACATCAGCACCCTTATGCCCTATATCAACTGGGTTTATTTCTTTCATGCCTGGCAACTGAAGGATGAAGGCGAGAAGCAGCGCATCAGGCGTGAGGCCGAGGCGTTTCTTGCATCCGTGCAGGACCGCTACCGGGCTTACGCCTTGTTTCTGATTGCCGATGCATACAGCGAAGGTGATGATATTGTGGTTGAGAGTGGTGCGAGTAAAGAAACGAGAATACCATGTTTGCGACAGCAGGCGGTAGGGAGCGAATATCTCTGCCTTGCCGACTTCATTGCACCTCGCACTCCAAACTATCCTCGTACCTCGTACCTCGTACCTCGTACCTCGGAAAATCCTCGTACCTCGGAAAATCCTCGCACCTCGGAAAATCCTCCTTCCTCCCAAATAGGCCTCTTCGCCACCAGCGTCGATGCAGGCATGGAGACCGACTTCGACCACGACCCCTATCAGAAGATGATGGCGCAGTTGCTGGCCGACCGTCTGGCCGAGGCTGCCGCCGAACGGATGCACGAGGAGGTGCGCAAGCACTACTGGGGCTATGCCAAGGACGAGCACCTGAGCATCCATGAGATGCATCAGGAGCGTTTTCAGGGCATCCGGCCCGCCGTGGGCTATCCGTCGCTGCCCGACACGAGCATCAACTTCGTGCTCGACAGTGTGCTGGACATGCAGCAGATAGGTATCAGCCTGACGGAGCATGGTGCCATGCGCCCCCATGCCAGTGTGTCGGGACTGATGCTCGCCCACCCCCAGGCCCGTTATTTCTCTGTGGGCAAGATCGGCAACGACCAGTTGGAAGACTATGCCCGCCGTCGCCAGATGCCCGTTGAAACCATGCGTAAATTCCTTTCTGCCAATCTATAAATACCACTGCCAAATGAACCGTTTATTACTTATCATACTGCTCGACCCCGACACCTATATATATATAGGATGGGCCGTGCTGACACTCCTCACACTACTGCTGGCCTGGCTCTTCTTCCGCCGCCGACATTCCTCGCACCTCGTACCTCGCACCTCGCACCTCGCATCTCGTACCTCGCACCTCGTACCTCGAATCCTCCTCTCCCTCCTCGCCCTGGCCTGGGTTGTGTTCCTTTATGGCACGTATATCGGCTTCAGCCAGTTGGAGGTGCGCCATATAGAACTGGCGTTCGACGACCTGCCGCCATCGTTCGACGGCTATAAGATTGTGCAGTTCAGCGACGTGCATGCCGGCACGATGACAGGCCGTCGCCGCCACCTGTTGGAGGAGGCCATCGACAGCATCAATGCACAGCAGGCCGACATGGTGGTCTTTACCGGCGACCTGCAGAATATCGTGCCCGAGGAGATAGAACCCGTTGCCGACCTCCTGTCGTCTGTCAAGGCCCGCGACGGTGTCTTCTCCGTGTTGGGCAACCACGACTATCCCATGTATTTCAAAGGCGATGAGTTTGAGAAATACGAGAAGATGGGCCTCCGCATGAATATGGACGATCAACTGGGGTGGACGCTGCTCGTCAATGAGCGCCGCTTCATCCGCAGGGGCAACGAGCGCATCGTCATTGCCGGCATGGATAATGACGGTGCCACCGAGCGTTTCCCGCAGAACGGCGATGTGCAGCAGACACTCTTTGGCGTGCGCCTGCACGACTTTATCGTGATGCTGGAACACGACCCGACGGCCTGGCGGCGCAAGATACTGCCACATAGCCATACCCAACTGACACTTAGCGGACATACCCACGGCGGACAGGTGTCGCTCTTAGGATGGACACCAGCCAGCATCACCTATCATGAGAGCCGTGGACTCTATCAGGCCGGTAAGCGCTACCTCTACGTCAACAGTGGGTTAGGTGGCGTGGTGCCCTTCCGTCTTGGTGCTCCAGCCGAAATCACTGTCATCACGCTAAGATTGAAGATTGAGAATTGAGAATTGTGAATTGAGAATTGTGAATTATGAATTAATATGAAATACCTGTATTATCTTTATCAATTGTGCGTAGCACTGCCGTTGGCACTTGTCGCTACTGTTCTCATCGCCATTACCGTTGCCATAGGATGTGCTGTGGGCAACGGCCATTTCTGGGGCTACTATCCGGCTCATCTGTGGGCTCGCATCATCCTGTGGCTGCTGCTCATCCCTGTCAAGGTGGAAGGGCGCCAGCATCTGGACCAAAAAGAGTCGTATGTCTTTGTGGCCAACCATCAGGGAGCCTTCGACATCTTCCTTATCTACGGTCACCTGAACCGTAACTTCAAGTGGATGATGAAGTATCAACTGCGGCAGATCCCACTCGTGGGCTATGCCTGCGAGAGGTCCCACCAGATCTTCGTTGACAAGCGCGGGCCCAAGAAGATCAAAGCCACCTACGACAAAGCCCGTGAGACACTGAAGGGCGGCACCAGCGTCACCGTGTTTCCTGAAGGCTCACGCACGTTTACCGGCCACATGGGCACGTTCAGGAAGGGTGCCTTCGCCTTGGCCGACGAGTTGCAGTTGCCCGTGGTGCCGCTGACCATCAACGGCTCGTTCGACATCATGCCCCGCATGCGCGACATGAAGTTTGTGCATTGGCACCGCCTCTCGCTCACCATCCACCAGCCCATCTACCCCGTTGGCCAGGGATCCGACAATGTTGAGGCCACAAAAAATCAGGCCTACGACAGCGTAATGTCTGCCATAGTGCCTGAATATCAGGGGTACGTGGAAAATCCAGACCAGTAAAGCCTACCCCACCCCCATAAACACGGAAGAGCCCGCGCTGCACATTGCGCTATTCCTGCTGCGGGGCCTGCGGGAAGGCCTCGCCGGCCTTGAACAGTTGCAGGGCTTCACGGATGGCAGGGTCGTCGCCGTTGAGGTATTGCAGCCATGCCTGCTCGTTGAGCATGTTGTAGATGACGCGGCTGTAGATATACTGCTCCAGCAGGCGGCGCGACTTCTGAATCATCAGGTTACGGCGCTTCAGGCCGCGCTTGTCGGCATACTGTGCAAACTGCTCTATGAGGTTCTGCTTCTTGATATACTTCAGCAGCGAGGCCTCGTCGGAAAACTCTTTCAGCGCTGTGCGGTTCTGGTCGGTATAGTCGTAGCCGAACTGCAGGATGAGCCCCGACATGGATGCCTCCTTATAATAAGAGGTGAAGTCGGTGGTGTCCTCGGGCACAAAGATGTCGGGCGTGATGCCGCCGCCGCCATATACCACGCGTCCGTTGCTGGTGTGGTACTCTGGCCCCTCGTGTTTGATGCTGTCCTGCGAGAAGAACTCACCGTGCTGATAGCGGGTGAGCAGGTCTTCCTCGTAGTCTTTGTCCATGCCGTTGGTATAGGGTTTTTGTATGCAGCGGCCCGATGGCGTGTAGTAGCGGGCAATGGTGAGGCGCATCATCGAGCCGTCGCCAAACTCGACAGGCTTTTGCACCAGTCCCTTGCCAAAGGAGCGGCGCCCGATGATGGTGCCACGGTCGTTGTCCTGGATGGCACCCGCCAGGATCTCGCTGGCCGAGGCCGAGCCCTCGTCGATGAGCACTACCAAGGGCATGCGCTGGTAACTGCCACGCCCGTCGCTGCGGTATTCCTCGCGGGGCGAGCGTCGGCCTTCGGTATAGACAATGAGTTTGTTCTTGGGCAAAAACTCGTTGGCTATCTGCACGGCCGACTGCAGGTAGCCGCCCGTATTGCTGCGCAGGTCGATGGTAAGTTGCTGGAAGCCTTCCTGGGCCAGTTGAGCCAGTGCCACCAGCAGTTCGTAATAGGTGTTCTCGCCAAAGTTCTTAATCTTGATATAGCCGGTCTCGTCGTCCAGCATATAGGCAGCGGTGACACTCTTCATGGGTATCTCGCCACGTGTCACGGTGACAAAGCGCAGGTCTTTCTCGCCATAGCGCAGGATGCCCAGTTTCACCTTCGTGCCCTTCGGTCCTTTCAGGCGGTGCATGGCCTCCTCGTTGGTCAGGCCCTTGCCAGAGAACACCGAGTCGTCGACGGTCACAATCTTGTCGCCTGCCAGCACGCCGGCATGCTCGGCGGGACCGTCGCTGATGACATTCTGCACGCGCAGGGTGTCCTGGCGGATGACAAACTCGATGCCTACGCCCGAGAACGAGCCGCGCAGGTCGTCGTTGGCCGTCTGGACGTCCTTGGCCGATATATACGTGGAGTGCGGGTCGAGTTCGGCCAGGATCTGCGGCATGGCCTGCTCCACGAGGTTGGCCATATCGACGGTGTCCACATACTGGTCGTCGATGATATAGAGCAGGTTGTTCAGTTTGTTGCTGCCCGAATTGATGATGCTCAGGCGGTTGCCGGAGAAATGATGGGCATAGAACGTGCCAATGGCGATGCCTATCACCACGGCCAGTGCCAGCCACAGGGGCGAGAATCTGTTCTTGTTGTTCATAATATCAAGCCCCCCTTTCTTCCCCCGAAGGGGATACGTTAGACGTTGGAACATTCAAAGCCCCCTCGGGGACCGTAGGGGGGGCCAATTCCAGATACATCACTTCGATGCCGGCGCGTTCCAGCAACTTGATGCCGTCGTCCAGACGGTATTTCTCGCCATAGACCACGCGTCTGATGCCCGCCTGTATGATGAGTTTGGCACACTCGATGCAGGGCGAGGCGGTGATATAGATGGTGGCACCGTCGCTGTTGTTGTTAGAACGAGCCAACTTCGTGATGGCATTGGCCTCGGCATGCAGCACGTAAGGCTTCGACACGTTGTGCTCGTCCTCGCACACATTCTCGAAGCCGGTAGGCGTGCCGTTATAGCCGTCGCTGACAATCATCTTGTCCTTGACCACCAGCGCCCCCACCTGACGGCGCACGCAGTAAGAATTCTCGGCCCAGATGCGGGCCATGCGCAGATAGCGCGAGTCCAGTTTAGTCTGTTTCTCGGTCATACTTTCCCTAACAACTACTCTCCGCTGAGTTCAGTAACCTCTTTCCTGAGTTGCTCAATCATCTCTCTCAACATAGCAATTTCCTCAGTATTCTTAAGCACCTCGTTTCTCAGATATGTCACCTCAGTCTGCAAGGCTGCTTCATTCTTCAGCAGGGTTTCGTACTTCTCGGTCATCTGATTCTGTACGTACTGAATCACTGCGTTAATCTCCTCCTTCGTGACGTAGTTAGACAAGTCAACGTCGGTGCCAGTGCTTTTGAGGTTGGCAAGAACCTCTTTAATAGTATCAACTTCTGCCATAACCGCTGAAAGGTCAGCCCGTGTAGCGCAGTTGTTGATCATGTCACTGAGCATCTTCAGGCTGCTCAGGTTCTCGTTGTAGTAGGTCTCTGCCTGCTTCACGAGATAGTCAATCTGTGTCTCGTCGGCATTGAGACGTGCTGCGACGGCATCAATTTGCATTTGGTTGTCTTGAAGACGTGCAGAGTTGGCATCAATCTTTGCCGAGTTCATCTTGATATATTCCAAGATTGACTGGATGCTGGTGCCCGAAACCAACACCTCACCGTCCTTGAAGGTGATGTTCTCCACTTCATTGGGGCCAATGGTGAAGGTGGTGCCGCCGGCCATCTGGATGACCACGCTGTAGGTATTGTCTTGTGCATTGGCACTGAATATGCTTACGAAAGTCGCAATAAGCGACAGGATGATATACTTCTTCATAGTTATAAAAATGTTTTGTTGGGTTAATTACTTTTTGTTAGTGATTTTGATGGTTTGTGTAGCCGTCCTGACGATGACCGCACCCTTGGGCAGGCGGTCGAGGCTGACAGTGGCCTGACCGTCGTTGTCGACAGCGGTAGTCAGCAACTTCGTGCCGCCGACGGCAAAGACATCGACCTTGCTTCCTGCAGGCAACTTGCTGAAGCGCAGTTCACCGTTCTCAGCCTGAAAGTCAGGGATGATGACTGGCCTGATGCCTGTAGGGTCCAGGAAGTTGATGCCCGTGATGTCGCTCACGGGAATGTCGATGGATGTCATGGCTGTCGTGATGTGCAGCGTGTTATTGCTGTAGGTGATGACAGGATGTTCGGCCAGGGCTATCGACACAGGGCTGCCGCTGGTCATGATAGTCAGCACCTCCCCGTTTGCGGCCCGAGCCATACATGTGGTGACGGCCAGAAGGCAGAGCAGCAGGCAACGTCGTAGAGTAATGTTTCTTTGCATGGGCAATATTTTTAATTATCAGATAAACTAGTATTCAAACTGGAATTTGCTTGCAAAAATAACAAAAAATCCTGTAACAAAGAAAAAAAAACGGGAAAATCATGTTTCAACCAAGATTTTTCTGCTGCCGACGGGCAAAAGCAACAGTCAGTGACCCTTGTGACTGTACCAAGTGACCTAGGTCGACAGATCAAGTGACCTAGGTCGCGCGATAGCAAAAGAGGCTCCCCCGCCACGCAGGGGAGCCTCTTTTGCGTTGCAAAACGGCCATTATCGACCTGCAAGGAATAGCCTTGACTTGGGGTCTTTGGCGTTATAAGCCTGTATGTTCTCCACATCCAGCCCCAGATGCTCTGCCTGATAGATGGCCCGCTCGTTAACCTTAAACAGGCGAGAAAGACTCACGGACGTTTCTAGGACATTTTCTAGGACATTTTCTAGGACATTCCTTTGTCCGGTTTCTATCAAGCGTTTCAATCTTTGGCATAGGTAGTCCTGCTCCCTCGAAACCGTCACGAATCTTCTTGTATCCACGCCCCCACGACTCAATGAATCCTGCCTTGAAGAAAGCATATGCAATATTCTTGTTCCTTGGATGCGAAGAGTGCTTGTATGGGAGCACCCATGTAGTCCTTATGTGCTATGGCATTGTAGAATATCTCGCGCAGCCCATCTTCAGGCACTTCAAGTTTTTCTATTCGCTGCATGCTCTCGTAATGTATGGACGACGTAAAGTATTTGGTCTTCAGAATATCCACCACGCGGCCTGTCATCTGAATGATGTTTCCTTCTACGACATCCTGGGTTACTAGGTCAGCCTCGTCTCTTCTGAACCGACCTATCTTGAACTCCACGCACGTAAAGTAGCGTTGAGGGTTCTTGGCAAAAAGTAGCAGTGCCGCATTCTTCAACTTACCGTCTTCACTAATCAGATGAAGGTTCTCCAATACGGATTGCGTCGAGGCACTGGTCTCACTACCTCGATATAATCCAACCCTTATACTTCATAGAGGTTCACGTCAACTACAATACCCATCGTGGTGACAATCTTGTTAGGAATATCCTCCATCAGTCGGTCCACATTCTCCAACCCAATCACCTCATGGTCATCGTTCACGCCAAAGTACATCACGGCTCCCTGTGCATTAGCGAAGCCGCAAATCCACTTCAGGTATTCGTCGTGCCACCTGCTCTTGTACTCAACATTCCATGATGCCGACCATCCTCAGCAGGAAGGCATTGATGAGCGAGCGCACCTCACCATTCTTATAACGATGTTCTGCCAGTCGTATGCGACGGCAAATCAAGTCGTGGTAGGCGAATACGTCCTCAGCATCCGT
>JAFSYY010000091.1 GCA_017455845.1 Prevotella sp.
AAAACTTTACTACACACCCTGCCGCTTTTCCCTCGACAGGGGTGCTCCGCTGCGGCCGCGGCAGCGCCGGCAAGACGGCGTGCGGCGGCCGTAAGGGGGGTTAGTCCTCGTCGTCCCAGAGGCTGCTGCCTCCACGGGAGAGGATACTGCTCTCGTCACTGATGCCGTCTTCAGAGTTGGAATAGACCTGCTGCGGACCTGACACGGCTATCATGCTCTGTAACTCGATCTTCTGCACCTCGGTAGCGGGTGCCAAATATATCTTCTTCATAATCTTTGTTCCTTTCTGATTTGTTAATACTTTGCTTTTTCAAATGAGTAATGAGGCCTTTCTTAAATGAGGAATGAGGAGTGAGAAATGAGGAATGAAAATGAATAAATGAGAAATGCCATGCGGCAAGAGCCCAGAGGCGTGAACCAACGGGAGGGTGACACCGCGCAGCCCATTTCTCATTTCATCATTTACATTTCTCACTTCTCATTTCTCCTTTCTCATTTAATGACGATCTTCTTGCCGTTCACGATATACAAGCCCTTCTTCAATTGTGAATTGTGAATTGCAAATTGTGAATTAACCCTGCGGCCCTGCAGGTCGTAGACAGGTGCGGTAGCAAATTCTTCACTCTTCACTCTTAACTCTTCACTTACTGACGTCACGCCGTCGAGACTGAAGAAAGCACGCGAGCCACCGCCGGGAATCTGCATGTAGACCTTTCCTTCCGACAGGGCATCATCGCCAACCCACAGATAGAAGCCCACGCCATATTTGCCGTTGGCCAGCACATAGACACCATCGTCCTTCGTGATGGTGCCGTCGCTCACCTTCAGACAGTTGCCGCTAACGTCGGTCGAGGAACTGGCCACAACAGTCAGCGTGTGCTCGCCAGCGCCCTTCAGCAGGACGGGTGTGCCGGCGGGAACGCTCGACACCTCGGTCAGCGTGGTACTGCTTTCACTGGCAGTGTTGATGATGTAAGCCTCTTCTGAACCGAAGGAAACAGGATATTCAGGGGCAAAGGTGGCCCAGCCGGCAGAGGTGACGGTCTTGGTGAGGGAGGCGGGTGCCTCAGCGTAAGTGACAGTAATTGTTGCAATGTCAGTTCTGTCTGAAGCGGTGAATTTTATGCTGTTTGCACAGCCAGTCCATGTTGCACTCTTGTTGTCACTTGCGGGGGTATATGTTCCTTCTGCGGCACTCATCTTGTTCAGGGATGCACCTGTAAATGCAACTTCTGAGATAAAATAACTTGTTGGAACAGACAAAGTGATGGAACCGGCGGCATCGCTTCCGCTTGCTTTATATAATCTTATTTCTGTTCCAGAAGTGTACCAGCAGTTCCTACCAGCCATATACATCGTGACATTTCCAGCAGTCCATGTACTGGTCTGATTCTTAACTCCAGATTGAGCAAGATTTGAACCATAGTCTTCGTCTTCTCCGAAGTCAAATACACCATCTGTTATGACAAAAGCGGCTTTCTTTACTGTCAGTGAATACGAAACGCTTCCAGCCTTATAGGCTCCATTGCCATCAAAAGTTGCAATGATATTAGTAGTTCCAATGGCCACACCTGTCACGTTGCCAGACTCATCGACAGTTGCGATGGTCTCGTCCTCGCTTGCATACGTAACATCCAAGTTGTAAGGATTTGTTAGCGTCGGAGCTGAAAGCACCTCACCAACCGCGACCTCCTGCTCACTCTCGGCGTATGCAAGACCGTTTGCGCTTCTTGTGTCGTTGACAGTCAGCGTATAGCTTGCCGTAGATTGTGAGAAGTCATCGGTGGCGGGTGCAGTTGCCTTCACAGTAACGCTGCCTTCTTGCGTCACGGTGACGGTTGAGCCGCTGATGGTTGCACCAGCAGTGTTGGCTGTTATCTCATAGCTCACAGTGCCTGTATAACCTATAGCCGTGGTAGCTGTCTGGGAATACGTTGTGGTGGCAGGGAAGTTGATGGATGGAGTTTCATCAGCAAAAGTAGCGGCTGATGAAGGATCTGTAGACGCATTTTGATAGAATTTTACATTATCTGTGTTCAGTCCAACATTAGAACCAGTATTTGTTTGTGTCCAGTTAATGGTTATTTTATAATAGCTGTTAGCTGCTACCTGGTTATCAAACGTTATTGTTATTTTACCAGCAGAACTTATATCCGGATTTGAAACAGTTTTTGTAGCGGTAGGAGTAGTAAAATCAGTAGAATTACTTGCTTCTGCAGTTATTGAAGTAATAGAGAAAGTGGAACCACTGCGGCCTTCGTGATTAATTTCAATATAATCTACAGCCTGAGAAACACCTGAAGTTGTTCTCGTAATTGTTGAGGGAGTACTGTTCTTCTTACCTCCACCGATACGTAAATAACTCCATTGCTTATTGTTATTAGCAGCACCAACAATAGTCCAATTTCCCCACGTTGAACTTGTTGTATAAGAAGAGATACCTGGACGGTCTGTATTAGCTGAAGTGAAATCTATCGTTTCAACTAATGTGTCTTCCGCCCACACACTTCCACTTCCTGCTACGAGGGCGCATAGCAGGAGCATCATTCTTGATAGTAATAGTTTTCTCATAATAAATATAATAATGTGTGAATAAATAGTTTCCCGACCTCAACATCCAACGAGGATTATCCACACAAGGCGTGGAGCAACCTCTACATCTCTCTGGAAAGGCTCTGGAAAAACCGTGAAGTTAGATATAGCGACATACTCCACGCCAGTACTTAGGCGTACAGTAATCTCACTATGCTATCTTGACTTCAAAATTTTCCAGATTTCTTCCAGACAATTTAGCATATCGCCGCGCACTTTTCTCGGTGCGCAGGTGCCGCTTTCGCGAACACGGGTGCAAAGTTACAACAAAAAAATAAAACCGCAAAAGATTTCTGCGGTTTTATTAAAAATGTTTCAAAAAACAGTGTTTGCTAATAGATAGATGTCACTAATTACCCAATAGACCTCCTTCTACCTCATTCATTGAGAGTCCAGTCATTTCGGCAATCTCATCTTTGGACATGCCTTTAGCGTGGAGTTTACGTGCAATTTTCAGTTTTTCTTCCTTCCGGCCTTTCTCCATGCCTTTCTCCATGCCTTTCTCCATGCCTTTCTCCAAGCCTTTCTTCATGCCCTCCTCATATTGGCCTTCCATCACGGCATAGGTGTCGCGGTAGGCCTTCAGGGCGGCGTCATACTTGATGCGGTCTTCCTTCGAGAGCGATGCCTCGTCGGAAATCTGGGCCAGCCAAGTGAATACCGGCCCGTTGAACAGTTCGGGGTGTCTCTGTAGTGCGTCCATGTTCTTCAGTACATAAATCATTTTCTCAAATAGTGTCTCACATTCCTCTTCGACTCCTCCTGTCCGAAGATGCGCTTGAAGCCCTCGTCTACGAATGGGTTGATGAATTTTGCCATACGCTTCGTGTTCTTTGGTGCAAAGTTACAATAAAAAAATAAAACCGCAAAAGATTTCTGCGGTTTTATTTCATTATGTCTACAAAAAAATATGTATATAATCTGAGTAGTTACCTTGCGGGAGGGCGGAACATCGGAGCGCGATGCATACGAGGCACAGATAGCCGAGGAACTGCACGCATACCATGTTGGCGAGGCCATAAGACAGGCGAGGGAGGCGAAGAACCTCACTCAGGCAGAACTTGGTGAGAAAATGGGCGTGCAGCGGTCACAGGTCTGCAGGCTAGAGAGCGGAAAGTCCATCCCCCTGAACTCCATGATGCGGGCATTCAAGGCTCTGGGTGTAAAGTGTGCCCTTGACATGAAAGGTATTGGCAGGGTCGCCCTTTGGTGAACACGGGTGGAAAGTTACTTCGCGAACACGGGTGGAAAGTCAGAATGTGTACGTGAAGCCTAGGGAGGAATACTCCTTAAACTGCCAGTAACTCATGCGCACGCCATCGTCGTCGTATTTCAGGTTGGAATCGTCGAAGCGGGGGAACAGGAAGAGGTTGGCCGTGATATACTTCGACACACGCAATGCAAACGTGTTTTCCCACTCCAACTCAGCACGCTCATAACTGGTGAAACCATAAAAGCGCGACTTCCACGTCACCACATCGTTCATCTTCCATTCCAAGACGGCCGTTACCTGAGAACCGAAATCGGTCAGCGCATGGGTATGGCCGCGCTCCGTCTTCACGCCAAAACTCTTAGCCAGGTTGGCACGGTCAACATACCGGTAGTTCACGGCCAGAGGCGACAGGTTGATGGTGCCGGTGAGTTTCTTGCCGAAAGCCTCCACCTTATAGTCCATACCAAGACCGGCGTTCAGGTTGAAGGGCGACATGAAGTCTGAGAACGTCTCAACCTTGTTGGCCTTCAAGCCACGGTAGAACTGTGTATAGGCCAGCACCTGCAGGGTGTAGTACCAGCGGTTGACGGCCTGCAGGCCCACCTTGCTCGTCAGGCGCAGCAGGTCTTCGTTGGCCTTGAACTTATGTACCGTGTCCGACGGCGAGGTCTGGAATCCCAACTTCATCTCCAGTTTGTTATCCCACTTCCAGCGGCTCTTGTTATCGTAGTTGGCTTCCAGTGTCAGCGAGCCCACAGCGGCATAGTTGCTCTCACCGCCCTTGTACCAGTTGTCGCTCACATAATTCTGCAGGAACTGCAAGTTGCCGTCGCCTTTATACTTCCAGAAATTTGGCTTTTCTACGACCACCTCCACGGGCTCTGCCTCAGGCATCTCGGGCATGGGCTCGGCCTGCTCCACCATATCGACAGCCTGTACGACGGGCTGGTCGATGATGTCCTGACGCAACGTGCCCGACTCCTCCTGCTCGGTCTGCGTGACCTGCACCAGGTCGGGCCTGTTCAGATAGACGTGCATCAAGGCCTGGTCAACGGCCTGCGCCTCATCGTCAGCGTTGTCGGCTGCCATTGCCAACTGCGTATTGGCTACTGAGTGATAAAACGTCAGAGGGGCAAAAAGACGATAATACTGTCCCTTCAAGGAATCTGTAGGCTGTGCGGCACTGACACTGACAGCGCAGGCTGCCGCAAACAATGCTGAATGGATAATTCGTTTCATTTTATATCAGATTTTAAGTTCGCGAAGCAATTCACTCATACGCTGCTTGGTAGAGATACGGGTGGGTACCAGCGGCAGACGGAGCACGTTCTCAATAAAGCCCATCTCATGGAGCATGGCCTTGACACCGGCGGGGTTTCCGTCGACAAAGAGCAGAGAGAAGAGGTCGGTGAAGCGATGATGTATTTTGCGTGCAGGGTCGTACTCACCACGCATCTGCAGGCGTATCATCTTCGAGAACTCCTTGGGCAGTGCGTTGCCAATGACGCTGATAACACCGACAGCGCCGCACGACACCATGGGGAATGTCAGCGAGTCGTCGCCTGAGATGACGTCGAAGTCACGGGGCTTGTTCTTGATAATCTCGTCGACCTGCTCCAGGTTGCCGCTGGCCTCCTTGATGGCCACGATGTTGTGGCAGTCGCGTGCCAGGCGCACCGTGGTCTCAGCCTTGAGGTTAACGCCCGTGCGCCCAGGCACGTTATAGAGTACCACGGGCAGCGACGTGGCGGCGGCAATAGCCTTGAAGTGCTGGTACAGCCCCTCCTGCGAGGGTTTGTTGTAGTACGGACAGACGCTGAGAATACCGTCGATACCCTTGAAATCGCCTGTTTTCAGTTCGTCGACAACGGCAGCGGTGTTGTTGCCGCCACAGCCCATGAGGATAGGCACGCGAGCCTGTACCTTGTCAACGACCAGGTCCTTGATACGCTGTTTCTCCTCGGCTGTCAGTGTGGGTGTCTCGCCCGTAGTAGCGAGGATGCAGAAGAAGTCGGCACCGTTTTCCAACTGATAGTCCACCAGACGAATCAATGCGTCGTAGTCAACGGAACCGTCCTGCTTAAAAGGTGTCACAAGCGCAATGCCCAGACCCTTGAATATATTATAAACCATAGTGTGTGAGTCTAATTCGGGTGCAAAGTTACTAATAAGTGAGGAAAATACAAAAGAAAACAACGATTTTCTTCATGCTAATTTTCCAGAGGGCTCTTCTTACTGTGACGGAAAAGTTCCGACAGATGGTCGAAATCCTTCTTGATAATGAGGCCTACGCCCTGGGTGTTGAGCGACGAACGGGTGAAGTAACGGTCGTTGGTCTGGTTATACATCTTCACCGCGAGGTTGCCGTTAGGTATGAGCAGGTATCGGATGTCGAAGTCGCCGATAAAGGTGGTGGTGGCCTGGGCCGCATTGTCACGATAGCCGAACTGCCCGTTGATGATGAGGCGGTTGTTGAGCATGCTGCCACTGACGAGCCCCTCGTATTCGGCATTATGCCAGCCTTCGTTGCCGGTGGAGATATTGGCTCCGAAGTTCCAGTGGTTCGACTTGATGACCTGCGACAGCACCTGGTTGATCTGCGTGGACAGCGTGCCGGAGAGCAGCGACTGGAGCGCCAGTTGTGTCTGGCCGTACTCCTGCGTTTGCGAGTTGTTGCCCGTCTGCGTATAGAAGCGGCCAACGCCAAGGAGGTAGAGCACCTGCTGGTTCATCTCCTGCTGGTTGGCAATATGCGAACGTATGAGTTGGTTTTCCTCTGCGTTGACGGTAGGTATCTGCAGGTCGAACTCCACGAGTGGTGTCCCCGGCGTGCCGAGGATATTCATCAGGCAGTTCACACGGACGGTGTTGTTGCTGAACGAATTGCCGAGGCTGAGGTCGGAGAGCGACACGCCGTTGACGGTGTACAGGGCCTGCAGGTTAAGGGTGGCATTAAACGGGTCGCCCCCGAAGACGATACTGCCCCCGTTCTGGAACACGAAGTTTTTCTTGATGATGTTTTGTATGGTGATGCCGTAGGTACCGCTTTCCACGGTATAGGTGCCAAACATCTGGAACGGCCCTTTATTATAATAGGTGGCCTTGATGGCACCCTCACCGTTCAGGGTTATCCAGTCGCCGGTGTTGGCATCCATCAGTATCTTGAGCGTGCCTTGCGGTATGGCATTGATATTGAAGTTGATGCGGAGGTCGGTGGTCGGCTGAAAGTTGAGCGTCGGCTTGTCCGGGGACTGCGAACTCTCCACCTTCACCTTTTCACGCCACGTGATAAACTCCTGTTTGCTGATGGCATCAGGATTCGCAGCATTGTAAGAGAAGGTGGAGTTGCCTACCGGCGTGACATGGCAGTTGATCAGCACCTCGCCGGGCCGCCCGTGCAGGTCGGCAGTGCCGGTGGCATAGACGGTGCCGCAGATAATATCGTCGCCAAAGGCAGGGAAGTCGTAGGCCAGAAAGTCCTGGGCTTCAATGTCGATGTCGAACGTCAGATTCGTCAGACAGTCGTGATGCAGTCCGCCCGTGACCCATGCCACCTTCTGCTGCCGGTCCTTTATGGGACATCTGCGGAACTGTATGTCGTTGGGAATGAAATAGATGGTGTCATTTTCCAGCGTATAGGTGGTGTTTAGGGCAGTAACCGTGGCTTGTCCGCTGGCAACGAGGTCGCCGGTGAGGTTGATGGCGTCAAGCGGGCCGGCCAGGGTGAGCAGACCGTAGGCTTTGCCGTGAACATCGCTGAGGAAAGAACTAGTGAACGACTTACAGAATTCTATACTCGAGCCGGCGGCACGGATATCGAGGCTGATGTCGCTGCGCACGGGCGAGACGTAGCCGTTGATATGTGTCTGCGACAGCGGACCGTCGTCGGCAAGGGCATGGATGTCTATCTGCTCTTCCAGGCTGTTCCACAGGGCTTTGGCATGCAGGGTGCCCATGCTGCCTTTTTCAAACTTGAACTGCTCGACAACGAGGTCGGCATCGGCAGCAAAACGGTTGAACACCTGTGAGACGTGGGCTTGGCCGGTGGCCAGCCCTTCGAACTCCACGGCATCGAAGCCTACCAGGTCGAGGATGTATGCCACCTCCAGTTGGTTGACATCTACGATAACGGCGTCGGCAGCCGACTCAGAGGCAATGCCGTCGATCATCAGGTACTGCTTGTCGTGGTTCATGGAGAAATGGTCTATCAGGAGGCGCTTGTCTGAATAGAGAATGTCGCTGGGCTCCAGCCGCCAAGGGGTTCCCCTGACCATCATCATCGACGGCAGCACGCGCACATGGGCTTCGGGAACTCCCCCTTCGTTGGTATAGAGTTGGGTTATCGTGTTGATAACGCCGTTCATATAGTCCTTGTCGGAGTAACCGTCGGACACGGCAGGCTGCAGGTTCCACCTCAGGCTGGCAGCCAGATTATTGTCGGCCGCCTTGCCCGTGAGTTTCAGTTGCGTCGTTGCGTCGTCGCTCGACAGGCGGGTGAGGCAGAGGTCATACACCATGGTGTCTTGCCTGGTGGCAATATCTATGCGGGCATCCTGATATGGGCGGCCTTTATAGTTGAAGCGCGGCAGACGGCCTTCGATGGTTATCTGCTGGTTCATATCGTCAATGGCGGCATGCAGGGTGAGCGGCTGCTCTAACATGACGGGGATGTCAAGCAGCCGCTCCATCCATTCCGTCTCTGTCAGCGTGATATTGGCCACGAAATCATTGTCGCTGCTGTGGGTGGTCTTCGGCAGACTCGGCAGCGTGGGCAGTTTTGTGGCGATATAGTTGACAAACGACTGCGCCAGTGTGCTCCAGTCAAAACGGCCGCGTATGTCGCCCTCTCCCATATCGCCCTTGATATTGAGGAAATGGACGGCGTTGACATCGAAGCCCGACATGACGCGCACATGGTCCAGCCTATATACACCGCCCAACGTGTCGGGGGCCGCCATTTCAAAGTCGTTCACGGCGACGCTGCCCTCTGCATCGTTGAGATCACTGGCCGTGAAATCGGCATCCAACGCCATGGAGAACCGGGTGTTGCCCCACTTGTCGGTCCAGTTGAGGGCCCGGGGATTCAGGCCGTTGACATAGCCGCTGATATTTACCTTCGACCGCCTGCCACTGCCACGCTCTGCTAACAGCAGATGCCCCTCAGACGGACGGGCCGCTGACCATTGGCCTGTGATCTCTGCCTGCAGGTTTGGGTCGTCAACGCGCACCCTTCCAGCCACAGCCCCTTTTGCGTAGGTGGTGTTCAGTTCAATGTTGCGGTAGGGATAGTTTTTATAAACCACGCCGACGAGACCATTGGCAGTGATGCTGTCGCGTGTTCCCTGCATGTCGATATTGGTGGTTATCGAACCGATGTCTTCATGGCCGATGACCCTGCCCAGCAGGAAGGAGTCGGCATCCACATGCAAGGTGAAGCGCGTGTCGATGCCCTTTGGCGCGTTTTCTGAGAGGAGGGCCGTGTTCATATCAACCTGCACAGCAGCACGGCCGGCACCGGTCATAATCCTGCTGCTGGAAGCGATACGCCCCTGATAGTTGCCACTGGCCGTGCCCTCCAGATGGATGTCACCCAGGCGTACCACCTCGTCGGGTATCTGGTCGAACACTTGTTTGCATTGGGCCGTCAGGCTACCGGCAACATCCAGGCTCGTCATCCTGACAGCCCATACCGGCTGACTGTCATAATCATTCATGCTGCCGCTGGCACTCAGCACGAGCGAGTGGTCGTCGGTGTCTATCGTCAGCGAGGGTATTTCCAGGCTGTTGCCCCGGCTATATGCCGTGGCATTGATGGTTAGTTGCTGGTCGAAGTCCTTGAGTGGCGGCAGGAAGCACGACAGGTCGGAGGGCACCAGTCTGGGAATCCGCACCTGTGTGGCAAACCGCAGCGACTCCGGCAGGCGGGCCATATCGTAGGTGGCACTGAGGCTGTCGATGCCAACGGTGGTGTTGGGCAACAGCAGTTGGAAGTCGTCCAGCCGTGCCTCATGCCGGTTGGCCTCCACCTTCATGGAAAGGCGGTCGACGGTCAGGCCCGACTGCTCGTTGAGGGTCAGGCGCTTGATGTTCACGTTGAGCGAGTCCTCCTGCAAACTCTTCAATATAACATGTGCACTTATATCTTTGATTTTCAGGTGCTTCATATTAAACTGCGCAGGTGTCTCTGCAACATCTCTTTCATCATAGGCAATGCTCGAACGGCGGATAATAAGCGAGTTGATGCGCAGGTTCAGGGCACTGTTGCTGGTAGAGTCGTTGGAGGCCAGCGAGTCGAGCGCAAACTGATAGTTGGGCACCGACAGCGAGTCGGCCTTATAGAGCATGGCATGGGCACCAAACAGTTGCGCAGAAGAGACCGACACCCTGCCCTCCATGAGCGGCAGCACTTCCATCTTCACCGACAGCCGCCCTACGCGCAGCATCTCTTCCTGCTGCTGGTCCATAATCATCACATCGTCGAGGATCAGTCGGTTAAAGAAGCCCAGCCCCACACGGCTGATGCTGACCTTCGTGCCCAGCCTGGAGGCGATGGCGGCGGCTACTTGCCGGCCAAGGAACCGCTGCACTGGCGGCAGTTGAACAAGCAACAGGCATGACAAATATAGAGCCAAGAGACTCCATACTATCCAGTTGATGATATGCTTCAATTTCTTCACCTTCTGTCAATTCGAGTTGGCAATTGCCCGTACTTCTGACCAAATTTAGTGCAAATATACAATAATTCTTTCAATTGCCGTGTATTTTCCTGTGGTTTTCTTTTTTATTTTCCTAATTTTTATTAATTTTGCGCCTCAACAGCAACAAAACAACCAATTTTATTTGAATATGGCAAATGTTATTAGGCTACGCAAAGGCTTAGACATTCACCTTCAAGGAAAAGCCGAGGAAACGAAAATGAACCTCAAATCGAACGGCAAGTATGCGCTTGTGCCCGATGATTTCGAAGGCGTCGTTCCCAAAGTCGTTGTACGCGAGGGTGACAGTGTCAAGGCCGGGGATGCTTTGTTTGTCAACAAACTCTATCCCGAAGTTCGTTTCGCCTCGCCTGTCAGCGGTAAAGTGACCGCGGTGGAGCGTGGCGAACGTCGTAAGGTGCTCTGCGTGAAGGTGGAAGCCGATGCCGAGCAGCAGTATGTGGATTATGGCAAGAAGGATGTGGCAAAGATGGACGGCAAGGCCGTTGTCGGCGCTCTTCTCGAGGCTGGTCTCTTTGGTTACATCAACCAGTTGCCATACGCCATTTCCACCAATCCCTCTGTCATGCCGAAGGCTATCTTTGTATCGGCATTGCGCGACAAGCCCCTGGCGGGCAGTTTTGAGTTTGAGGTAAAGGGACAGGAGCAGGACTTCCTGACGGGGCTCACCGCCCTGTCGAAGATTGCCAAGACGTATGTCGGCGTAGGTGCCGACTCACCTCTCACCTCCCACCTCTCACCTCTCACCTCCCAGAACATCGAGGTCAACATTTTCGACGGCCCCTGCCCGGCAGGTAATGTCGGTGTACAGGTGAACCATATCGACCCGGTGAACAAGGGCGAGGTGGTATGGACCATCGGCGACCCTACGGTGGTGCTCTTCATCGGCCGCCTGCTGAACACGGGCAAGGTGAACCTGACACGCACCGTGGCGCTCTGCGGCAGCGAGGTGAACAAGCCCTGCTACGTAGACATGCTGGTGGGCGAGGAACTCTCTACACTCTTGAGCAACAGTTATAATGCCGACCATTCCGTGCGCATCATCAACGGCAACGTGCTGACAGGAACGGTCAGCACCAAAGACGGCTTCCTGGGTGCTCACAGCAGCGAGATCACCGTGATTCCCGAGGGCGACGACAACAACGAGATGCTGGGATGGATCATGCCGCGATTCGGTCAGTTCTCTGTCAACCGCAGTTATTTCTCCTGGCTTTTCGGTAAGAAGGAGTATGCGCTGGATGCCCGTGTGAAGGGTGGCGAGCGCCACATGATCATGAGTGGAGAGTACGACCGTGTGCTGCCGATGGACATCTATGGCGAATATCTCATCAAGGCCATCATCGCCGGCGACATCGACAGGATGGAGCAACTTGGCATCTACGAGGTGGCTCCCGAAGACTTCGCCCTGGCCGAGTTTGTTGACTCTTCGAAACTTGAACTGCAGCGCATCGTGCGCGTAGGTCTTGATATACTTAGGAAAGAAAACGCATAAACAAATAAATGATGAAAGAAATAGGGAGTTGGTTTATGAAAGAAATAAGAATAATTAAAATAATTGGCTTGCGCCGTAGGTAAAAATTATTCCTATTATTCTAATTTCTTTCAAGCACAATCAAATTTCTTTCAATTAAGATAGAGAGCATGAGTTTTATAAGGAATTATTTGAACAAGATTAAGCCGAACTTCGAGGAGGGCGGGAAACTGCATGCGTTCCGCTCGGTGTTCGACGGCTTCGAGACATTCCTCTACGTGCCCAACGACACGGCGAAGGCGGGCGGCGTGCACATCCACGACGCTATCGACACGAAGCGTATTATGAGTATGGTGGTCATCGCACTGATGCCGGCCATGCTGTTTGGTATGTATAATATTGGCTACCAGAACGCTCTCGCCGCTGGAGCACTGCCAACGACGGGCTTCTGGGAAATGTTCTTCTTCGGCTTCCTCGCCGTACTGCCCAAGATTCTCGTCTCTTACATCGTAGGTCTGGGCATCGAGTTTGCCTGGGCACAGTGGAAGGGCGAGGAGATTCAGGAGGGATTCCTCGTCAGCGGAATTCTCATCCCGCTCATCATCCCTGTGGAGTGTCCGCTGTGGATCCTCGCCATCGCCGTGGCCTTCGCCGTCATCATCGGCAAGGAGATCTTCGGCGGCACGGGTATGAATATCTTCAACCCCGCGCTGCTCTGCCGTGCCTTCCTCTTCTTTGCCTATCCGTCGAAGATGAGTGGCGACCAGGTCTGGGTGGCACAGGACAGCATCTTCGGACTGGGTAACACGTTGCCCGACGGTTTCACCATGGCTACGCCGCTTGGACAGGTGGGACAGGGCGCAGAGGTGACGGCCTCGCTGAACGACATGATTATCGGTCTCATTCCGGGTTCTATCGGTGAGACGAGCATCATCGCCATCGCCCTCGGTGCCGTCCTGCTGCTTTGGACGGGCATCGCCTCTTGGAAGACCATGCTAAGCGTCTTCGTAGGCGGCGGTCTGATGGCTTGCCTCTTCGAGAGTCTCGGCATGACCCCGATTGCCTGGTACGAGCATCTGGTGCTGGGTGGTTTCTGCTTCGGTGCCGTGTTTATGGCTACCGACCCCGTCACCTCCTGCCGCACGGAGTGTGGTAAGTGGATCTACGGCTTCATCATCGGTGCTATGGCTGTGATTATCCGTGTGATGAACCCCGGCTATCCCGAGGGCATGATGCTCGCCATCCTGCTGATGAACATGTTTGCTCCTACTATCGACCACTTCGTTGTGGAGAGGAATATTTCAAAACGTCTTAATCGTTCTGGAGTGAAGGGGAAGTGAAAGAGAAGTGAAAGGGAAGTGAAAGGGACGATAGTTCTTCCGCTGAAAAAGTAACGTCACTTTCACTCCCCCCTCACTCCTTTTCACTCCTTTTCACTCCCTAAAACAAGGAATTATGGGAAAGTTAAATACAAACAGCAACGCCTACATTATTATATATAGTGCGATACTCGTGGTCATCGTGGCCTTCCTGCTGGCCTTCATCTTCAAGGCATTGAAACCGATGCAGGATGCCAACGTGGCCCTCGACATTAAGAAGCAGATACTCTACTCGCTCAATATCCGCGACCTTGACGGTGCCGAGGCCGAGGCAAAATATGCCGAGGTGGTGAAGAACGAGGGGGAGATAGACGGTCAGAAGTACTATGCCTGCGAGATTGACGGTGAGGACATCCTCGTCGTCTCCCTGAAAGGCATGGGTCTCTGGGGCGGCATCAGCGGCTACATCTCCATCCACGGCGATGAGGATCCCGTTGTCTATGGTGCTTATTTCAACCACGAGAGCGAGACCGCCGGCCTGGGGGCCGAGATCAAGGATTCACAGGCCTGGCAGGAGAAGTTCATCGGCAAGAAAGTATTCGTTGACCCTGCCGATGGTAGTGAAGTGGCTCTCTCAGTAGTGAAGAAGGTGGAAGACCCCACGACGCAGGTTGACTGCGTGACGGGTGCCACGCTGACCTCCAACGGTGTGAACGACATGATCAAGGCTGGATTGAAGGATGCCGGCAAGCGCTTCGTCCAACTATTTGTGACCATGCAGTGCGTGAAGGACTCCGAAAAGGACTGCTGCAAGGATTCCGCCGAGGTCTGCTGCAAAGATTCCGCCGAGGTCTGCTGCAAAGATTCCGCCGAGGTCTGCAACAAGAACTAATCATAATTACTAATTACTAATTTCTAATTACTAATTAAAGTTATGGCATTATTCAGTAAACAAAATAAGGAGGCGTTCTTAAACCCTCTGAACATTGATCACCCGATATTGGGTCAGGTGCTTGGCATCTGTTCGGCACTGGCTGTAACCAGTCAGTTGAAGCCTGCCATTGTGATGGGTCTCGCCGTCACGGTGATTACGGCTTTTGCCAATGTGATTATCTCTATCTTGCGCAACACCATTCCCAACCGCATCCGTATCGTGGTGCAACTGGTAGTTGTGGCTGCCCTGGTGACTATCGTGTCGCAGATTCTGAAAGCCTTCGTCTATGACGTCAGCGTACAACTCTCCGTCTATGTCGGTCTGATCATCACCAACTGTATCTTGATGGGACGCTTAGAGGCCTTTGCCATGCAGAACAAGCCGTGGCCCTCGTTCCTCGACGGTATCGGCAACGGCATCGGCTATGCCATGATTCTCATCATCGTGGGTGCCGTGCGCGAGTTCTTCGGTCGCGGCTCGCTGCTTGGCTTCCAGATTCTGCCCGACAGTTTCTACGAGGCTGGCTACATCAACAATGGTATGATGACCATGCCCGCCATGGCATTGATTCTTGTAGGTATTGTTATTTGGATTCATCGTGCGTATTTTTATAAGGAGAAATAAGTTATGGAACACGCAATAAGTCTATTCTTTAGGTCGATCTTTGTCGACAACATGATATTTGCCTTCTTCCTCGGCATGTGCTCCTACCTTGCTGTATCGAAGACGGTGAAGACATCCTTGGGGCTTGGCCTGGCCGTGACCTTTGTGCTCACCGTCACCGTGCCCGTGAACTATCTCTTGCAGACCAAGGTGCTGGGCGATGGCTGCCTTGTGGAAGGCGTTGATCTGAGTTATCTCTCGTTCATCCTCTTCATTGGTGTCATCGCTGGCATGGTGCAGTTGGTTGAGATGGTTGTAGAGAAATACTCGCCATCGCTCTATGCCGCACTGGGCATCTTCCTGCCACTCATCGCCGTGAACTGCGCCATCATGGGTGCCTCGCTCTTCATGCAGCAGCGCATATTGATGGAGCCCGACAACACGCAGGCCATCACCTCTGTGTGGGATGCCATCGTCTATGGCTTCGGCTCCGGCATCGGCTGGACGCTCGCCATCGTATCGCTCGGTGCCATCCGCGAGAAGATGCAGTACTGCGATGTGCCCCGTCCCCTGCAGGGCCTCGGCATTACGTTCATCACTGTGGGCCTCATGGCAATGGCCATGATGTGTTTTAGTGGACTAAATATTTAATGAGTAATGAGCAATTAGTAATGAGTAATTATGATTACCATGCAAATCATTCGAACAGCTTCTTTTCTGTGGCATAACCAGTCTCAGAAGTAATCATAATTACTAATTACTCATTACTAATTACTAATTAAAATGTAGAGATATGATAGAGTTTATTTCTTACAGCATCGGAGTATTCCTGACCGTCATACTCCTATTGGTGATAATTCTCCTGGTGGCCAAAAAGTATTTGAGTCCATCGGGCAACGTGAATATCGAGATTAATGGCGACCGTACCATCAACGTGCCGCAGGGCAACAACCTGATGGCTACGCTCAACCAGAACGGCATCTTCCTGCCATCGGCCTGTGGCGGTAAAGCCTCGTGCGGACAGTGTAAGGTGCAGGTGCTCGAGGGGGGCGGCGAGATTCTCGACTCTGAAAAACCTCACTTCACCCGCAAGCAGATCAAGGACCACTGGCGCTTAGGCTGCCAGTGCAAGGTGAAGGGCGACCTGAAGATTCATGTCGACGAGTCTATCTTGGGCGTAAAAGAGTATGAGTGTACCGTTATCTCCAACAAGAACGTCGCCACGTTCATCAAGGAGTTCAAGGTGCAACTGCCTGCTGGCGAGCACATGGACTTCCTGCCCGGCTCTTACGCTCAGATCAAGATTCCTAAGTTCGATTGCATCGACTACGACAAGGACTTTGACAAGAGCCTCATCGGCGATGAATATCTGCCCAGTTGGGAGAAGTTCGGTCTGTTCCCGCTGAAGTGTAATAACCCCGAGGACACCATCCGT
>JAFSYY010000092.1 GCA_017455845.1 Prevotella sp.
ACAAAAAAAAACAAAAAAAACAAATAAAAACATTTTCTATCCTGGCACCCTCGTACCCCGTACCCCTGAAACACGTGCTAAGAAAGGCGGTTTTTATTTGTTTTTATTTGTTTTTGATTAGACGCGCAGCGTTCCAAAAGGGATGAAACAGGCCGAGTTTGCAGCGTAAACACGTTAGTTCCAACCGCACAGGTCGAAAAAGTTCGCTGCGGTAGCAGGGACTTTTTAAAGTGGGCTCTTAATTTGAATTTCTGAACAAAATTATTCCAATTATTCCAATTTCTTTCAAGAAAAAGCCGCTTGCGGCTCATTCGCTGAATAGTTACAAACAGCCGGCCAACCGTTAAACATTCTTAATTTCGGCGGTTTTTAACACAAATAATTCTGTTTGTGAACTTTTTGTGCACACTAACCCATTAATTTTGCAACCGAAAATGCAATTCTAATAGTTTTGCAACCGAGAGAATCATTTATAACATCGAAAAGACATTATTGTATCACCTAAAAGAATTGAAACCATGATTGAAACCAACGACAAAGCGTTTAGACGCGAAGCAGAGCGCCGGCTGGCGCAGGAGGTAGGCCGTGTGCTGGCAAGCACCAGCGACGACTGCTTGCACTGGCAGGGCAGCAACATCGACCTGATGGAGGCCCTCCATGTCTCGTTCACCTGTGGCTGTCTGTGTGACAGCAACGGTCAGTATCTTTCTTTCACCGCCATCGTCGACCGCGTGTGCAGCGTGCTCCACCACCGTGTGCCGAGCAACCCATACGAGTGTGCCGCCCGCGGCAGCCGCCGCAAAGGTATGCATGGACGGCCTTACATAGACCGCTACGCCCTTATCGTCGGCCAGCAGCCCGACCGCAGTCCGCTTTGGGAGCAGATTGTCCAGCAATAAACAGCAATAAACATTCCCGCGGAGCATGTCTGCCGCCAACAATCATACCTGATACCTTGGAAAACATACCCTGTCGTTTTTACGATGAAGGCTCTGTCAACCCACCGACAGAGCCTTTTTTTGTTATTTTTTTCATGATTCCTACTGGAATATGAGAGAAAAGTTGTACCTTTGCACATTATTTATATATATATGAAGAAGTCAACGATTATTCTGATGGCATTACTGATGAGTGCCGTAACGGGCAGTGCCGCCGTGCAGATGCCCCGTATATTCCAGTCGGGCATGGTGCTTCAGCGCGGCACCCCCATACCCGTGTGGGGGCAGGCCGACCCTGGTGAGACGGTCACCGTGACCCTGAACAAGAAAGTATGCCAGACCACGGCCGACGCCGCCGGCCACTGGCGCATAGACCTCCCGTCGATGAAGGCCGGCGGACCCTATACCTTGGTCGTTGAAAGCAAAAACCCCGCCGCCCGGCCGGAGGCTGCCAGCAACCAGGCGGAAGCAAGGACACTCAGCGACGTGTGGATAGGCGACGTATGGCTATGCACAGGCCAGTCGAACATGGAGACGACGCTGGAGCGCGTGTCGCCGCAATATCCCGACGAACTCAACGACAGCAACGCCCTGGTGCGCCTCTTCCATGTGCAGTACCAGACCGACACACGGCACCCTAGCAGCGACCTCCGTCCGGCGGCGTGGCAGAGGCTGAACCGTGAGAACGCCTGGCGCTTCTCGGCCATCGGCTATTTCCTGGGCAAGCAACTGCAACGGGAGAAAGGCGTGGCACAGGGCATCATTGAGAGCGCCTGGGGCGGCACACCCATCGAGGCATGGATAGCCGCCGACACCATCGCCCGCCACTTCCCGCTGTACAGCCGCCAGACCATGCTCTACCAGGACAACGACTTCGTGGCCGCACAGCAACGGGCCGCAGGACTGGCAGAGCAGCAATGGCAGCGGATACTGAACCAGGGCGACCCGGGGCTGGCTCATAGCACTCCGGCAGGACAGGGCGCACAGATGCCTCTGTGGACGGCCCCTGACTTCGACGACTCACAGTGGGCCACGGTCAACCAGTACCGCCTGACGGACAAGCCATCGCCGATGGCAGGCCGACGTGAGTGGATAGGCAGCCTGTGGCTGCGCCAGCATATCTTTGTCGATGCCGCCCATGCGGGCAAGAGCGCCCGTCTGCTGCTGGGCACCCTCTACGACAGCGATGTAACCTATATCAACGGCGTGCAGGTGGGCAGCACCGGCTATCAGTATCCGCCGCGCCGCTATCAGGTGCCCGAGGGCGTGCTGCGCCAGGGCGACAATGTTATCGCCGTGCGCTTCATCAACAAGAACGGCATGCCCCATTTCATCCACGAGAAGCCCTACCGCCTGGTGTTCGCCGACAACGACGTCATGCCCTTGGGCGAGCAGTGGAAGATTCACGAGGGCGTGGAGATGCCGCGCAGCATAGGCTCGGGCATCAGCCTGCAGAACCAGCCGTCGACGCTCTTCAACGGCATGATCAGCCCGCTGGCACCCTTTGCCGTGGCCGGCGTGGTGTGGTACCAGGGCGAGTCGAACACAGGGATGAAGCAGGCCGGCGAATATGCTCAGATGCTCAGGCTCCTCATGGCCAACTGGCGCGAGGCTTTCGAGCGGCCGCAGATGCCCTTCGTCATCGTGCAACTGGCCAACTACATGGCACCCGTCATGGCGCCGCAGCACACAGGATGGTCTGTGGTGCGCGAGGCCCAGCGCACCGTGGCCAAGGAAGATGCGCATGCCGAACTGGCACTGACCATCGACCTGGGCGAGACGGTGGACATACACCCCCTGCGGAAAAAGGAGGTGGCACAGCGTATCGCCCTCGACTTCGAGCGCCTGGTCTATGGCAAGAAGGTGGTGCTGGCACCCGAGGTGCTCAGTGCCGAGGTACGAGGTGCGGGGAGCGAGGTACGAGGTGCGGGGAACGAGGTACGAGGTGCGGGGAGCGAGGTGGTGCTCACCCTCGACCAACCCATGCGCGAGGGCACGCTGAAATACTTCGAACTGGCCGACGCACAGGGCAGGTTCCATAACGCCGAGGCCACGGCCGAGGGCTCGCAGATCGTCATCTCGTCGACCATTGCCAACCCCACCGCCGTGCGCTATGCATGGAAGGACAACCCGCTGGGCGTCAACGTCTACAGCAAGGGCGGACTGCCACTCGCGCCGTTCGAGATAACGATCAAATAGCATCATCATCATGCGCCACGACAAACTGGAACGTGAACTCAGGCTCATGCTTCTTCTCACGGAGAACCACCAATATACAGCAGCCGAGATCTGCGACAGGATAGGCATCTCGAAGCGTAACCTGTATTACTACCTGGAGTTCTTCCGCGATGCAGGGTTCAACGTAGAGCACCGCAAGCCCTACTACAGCCTGCGCAAAGACTCGTCGTGGTTCAAGAAACTCGATGCCGCCGTCCATTTCACCGAGGACGAGGCCATCATGATGAGGCAGATACTGGAGAAGACGGGCGATGCCAGTCCGCAGGTGCAGCACCTCATACAGAAACTCGACACGCTCTACGACCTGAACATCGTGGAGAAGGTGGAACTGAGAGAGCAGATGAGCCGCAACCTGACAAATCTCTACGAAGCCATCAAACAGCACCGCGTCGTAGTGCTTGAGGGCTACTCGTCGCCCCACAGCAACACGCAGAGCGACCGCACCGTGGAGCCATTCCTGCTGATGAACGGCAACCAGGAGGTGCGCTGCTACGAACTGTCGACGAAGATGAACAAAACGTTCAAACTGTCGCGCATACAGGAGGTTAGGCTGCTGGACCTGATATGGAGCCATGAGGCATGCCACCGCCGCCTGCTAACAGATGTGTTTATGTTCAGCAGTGAGAAGCAGACCACCGTGAAACTGCGCATGGGCCGACTGGCCACCTCGCTGCTGCGCGAGGAATATCCGCGGGCCGAACGCTATATAGAGCCCGACGACGACTGTCACTGGCTGGTGGAGATGCCCGTGAGCAGTTATATAGGCATAGGGCGCTTCGTGCTGGGACTCATCGAGGATGTCGAGGTGCTGGCCGACGACGGCTTTCGGGAGTACCTGCGGGGAAGAATTGAAAAATTAAAAAGTTAGAAAATAAATAATTCAACTTTCTCAAGTTGAGGAGTTAAAAGGAGTTAGAAGGAGTTATCGCGGCCTATGGCCGCTTAGGAGTTAAAAGTCAAATGAACAAAGGTATGAAAAAGAGAGTAATGATTGCTGCCTCCGTCATCACGATGATGCTGGCAGGTTGTGGCTTCGGCACAACAGGACAGATGGGAAACAGTAGTAACGGTACAGGTGTTATCACTGGTGCAGGGGCAGGAGCCGCCATCGGCTCGGTGATCCAGAGCGTGCTGGGACTGGACCAGATGACACAGAAGACGCTGATAGGCACCTGGAGATACAGCCAGCCGGGATGTGCCTTCACCAGCGAGCAACTGCTGGCACAGGCCGGCGGCGAGATAGTGGCTGCCGAGATCAAGACGAAGATACAGCCCACGATGCAGAAGATGGGCATCAACGCCTCGAACACACAGGTGACCTTTAACCAGGACGGCACCTTCGCCGCCAAGATTGCAGGCAAGAACTGGAGCGGCAACTACACCTTCGACGAGAAGACACGCAAGATCACCATGACGGGCCTGCTGCTCAACATCAACTGCTATGCCAAGCGCAACACCGACGGCATCGCACTGCTCTTCGAGGCCACCAAACTGCTCAATCTGCTGCAGACCATGTCGGCACTGCAGGGCGGCGCCAACGCCAACTCCACGCTGGGCACCATCGGCGACCTGGCCAAGAGTTACGACGGCCTGCGCATCGGTTTCGACATGAAATAGTGACTTTATGATAGTAGGAAACATGAATCTACACGAGGTCTACGCGAACCTCATGACAGAAATGCCCAAACTGAACTGGAAACGCGATGCACTCATGGCCAAGGCCGTCAACGAGTTGAAGAAGCGCATCGCCTTTCCGGCCTTTGTAATCTACGACTATAAGATACCGGCATCCAACAACCAGTATATCATCTATTTCTATCAGGAGCAGCATGGCAGCCCCGTGCTCTCCAGTTACTTCTTCGTGATCTTCGATGACAACAAACGCTATATCGTCAAGTGGACAGACAAGGGCATACCGGAGATACACATGCTGACCAGCCATTTCCTCCAGCGGTATAAAGAACGATTCCTGAAACAGCCCGACCTGACGGCCAACGAGGTGGCAGTATGCTATCTCTCGCGCAACAACTCCATGCGCCCGATGAATATCAACGAAAAAATCAACAAACACATCAAGAAGTACGGCGAGTTTGCCGGGGAGGGCTTCCTCGTGCGCGACGGCTTCTGCTTCAAACTATCGGGCGAGGAGCATATAGAGGGCGAGGAGCAGCCTGTCAGGATATGCACGTTTACCACGTTCATGCCCCTGTCGGACATGTCTGACAGCCAGCGCGATGCCATCCTCGACGAGTATATGAAGACACCACTGCTCAGGGCATCGTAGAGTCGAGGTGCGAGGTGCGAGGTACGAGGTGCGAGGTGCGAGGTGCGTAATAATCAATAAGACAATGAAAGTTATTAATTTCTCAGAACAAAACTCGGTCATCAATCATTTCATGGCCGAAATCCGCGACAAGAGTTACCAGAAAAACCGGTTGCTCTTCCGTAACAACATTGAGCGCATAGGCGAGATGATGGCCTATGAGATCTCGAAGACCCTGGACTACAAGGCCAAGACGGTGACCACGCCACTGGGCACCATCAACGTGCCGCTGATCAAGGACGACGTGCTGCTGGCCACGGTGCTGCGTGCCGGCCTGCCCTTCCATGAGGGCTTCCTGCGCGTGTTCGACCATGCCGACAATGCCTTCGTCTCGGCCTTCCGCATGTACACCAACCGCGAACATACCGAGGTGGGCATCCACACGGAGTACATGGCCTCGCCCAGCGTCAAGGGCAAGACGGTGGTCATCGTAGACCCCATGCTGGCCACCGGCGGCTCGATGGTGGCTGCCTACGAGGCACTGCTGAAGACCGGCAAGCCCCACAAGGTGCATATTGCCAGCGTGATAGGCACCCCCGAGGGCGTGGAGATGCTTCAAGGCAACGTTGCCGACGACACCACTCTCTGGTGTGCCGCCATCGACCCGGGCATGAACGAGCATAAATACATAGTGCCCGGCTTTGGCGACTGTGGCGACCTGTGCTACGGTGAGAAACTCTAAGCGCCTCTCAACCGATTCTATCCATTTTTCGTGGCGTTCATTAATAAAACATAAAAAAAAAGGCCATTGAAGGCTCATAATAATTTTTATGCGTACCTTTGCAACAACAAAGGCAATAAAGACCAACCACAACAAAAGAAATAAACCAACATTATAAATTGATTATGCAGAGAATAAAGATTTTATTTGTTCCAGTAGCCGCTGCGTTGCTGGCATCGTGTTCGGGAAAGTTAGGTGCCCTCTCGGCTGACTATTTCAATGTGACACCCAACCCGCTGGAGTCGCAGGCCGGACAGGTGGATGCCACCATCAACGGCATGTTCCCGGAGAAATACATGAAGAAGAAGGCCGTGGTCACCGTCACACCGCAACTGCGCTTCCAGACGGCCGACGGCCTGCGCTACGTGGCAGGACAGTCGGCTACCTTCCAGGGCGAGAAAGTGATGGGCAACGACCAGACCATCGCCTACCAGACCGGCGGCAACTACTCCATGCGCACATCGTTTAAGTACGTGCCGGAGATGCAGCAGAGCGACATGTACCTCACCTTCGATGCCAAGGTTGGCAACAAGACGGTGAAGGTGCCCGAGGTGAAAGTGGCTACGGGTGTCGTCGCCACCTCCGAACTATACAAGCGCACGCTGGCCACGGCCAACCCCGCACTGGCCAAGGATGCTTTCCAGCGCATCTCGAAGCAGAAGCAGGAGGCTAACATCAAGTTCCTCATCGGACAGGCCCAACTGCGCAAGAGCGAACTGCAGAACAACTCTGTGAAGGAGTTTGTGCGCCTGCTCAGCGATATCGTGAAGAACCAGGAGACCATGGCCCTCAACAATGTGGAGGTGTCGGCCTACGCCTCGCCCGACGGCGGCTACGACATCAACGACCGTCTGGCCGGCAAGCGCCAGGATGTGACCGACAACTACGTGCAGCAGCAGATGAAGAAGGCCAAGGCCGAGGCACCCGTCGACACGAAATACACGGCTGAGGACTGGGAAGGCTTCCAGGAACTGGTGGCTGCCAGCAATATCCAGGACAAGGACGTGATACTGCGCGTGCTGTCGATGTATAAGGATCCCGAGGAGCGCGAACAGCAGATCAAGAATATCTCGTCTGCCTTCCGCGAACTGGCCGACGGCATCCTGCCTCAGTTGCGCCGCTCACGCATGACCATCAACTACGAACTCATTGGCCGCAGCGACGCTCAGATCCTGCAGCAGATCAACGACGATGCCAAGCAGTTGAGCGTTGAGGAACTGCTCTACGGTGCTACACTCTACAACGACAACGCCAGTGCCGAGGCTGCCTACCAGAAGGCAACGCAGATATACAACAGCGACGCACGTGCCTTCAACAACCTGGCACGCCTGGCATACGCCAAGGGCGACTACGACGGTGCCCTGCAGTGGATTGAGAAAGCACTGCGCGTAGACAGCAACCAGCCGGAGGCTTACGCTAACCTCGGCTTGCTGGCACTGAAGCAGGGCGACCTGCAGAATGCCGAGAACTATATTGCCAAGGCATCGCAGGCCAACGGTCTGAACGAGGTGCTGGGCAACCTGCACCTGGCACAGGGCAAGTATGCCCAGGCCGAGCAGGACTTCAACGGCGTGCTGTCGAACTCGGCTGCGCTGGCCCAGATCCTCAATAAGAACTATCAGGCAGCAGCCACCACGCTGAAGAGCGTGAAGAACGCCGATGCCACCACCGACTACCTGCGTGCCATCGTCAATGCTCGCACCGGTAACACCACCGAGGCTGCATCCGCACTGCGCCAGGCCGTTGCCAAGGATGCCTCGCTGGCTGCCTACGCCGCCAAGGATCTGGAACTGGTCAAGGTGGCAAAATAGATTTAAGGTAAAAAAGCAAGAAGGCAAAAAAAAGGTAAAAAAGTAAAAAGGTAAAAAAGAGAGACTATGAATAGCATTAGAAAGACTTTTTTACCTTTTTACCTTTTTGCCTTTTTATTTTTCTTCGCTTCCTGCGACGAGACGAGCAACACGTTCCGGCTGGAAGGGAAGTTTAAAAACATCAACCAAGGCGAATTCTATCTCTACGACCTGGACCAGGGCCGTAAGGATACCATCAGCCTGCGTGAAGGAAAGTTTACTTACGAAACGAGCATGCGCGACACCGCCGTGCTGGTGCTTATGTTTCCTAACTACTCCGAACTGCCCATCATTGCCACACCCGGGGCCAAGGTGAAGATGAAAGGCGATGTGTCGCACCTGAAAGAGACGGAGATCACCGGCACCGACGACAACGAACTGATGACGGCCTTCCGACTGCAAACCGGCGAACTGATGCCGCCAGAGGTGAAACAGAAGGCGGAGGAGTTTATCCACGAGCATCCGGAGTCGCCCGTGTGCCTCTATCTGCTGCGCCGCTATTTTATCCTTGCCATGGATGCCGACTATAAACAGATTGCCGAACTGGGCAGGAAGATGCTGGATGCCAACCCCACCAACGTCAGGCTGGTACAACTGAACCAGCGCCTGGAAGATGTGAAAAACCTGACGGACGGCACGCGAATACCGAAGTTCAAGTTCAAGGACATCAAGGGGAGGACCGTGAGCGACAGCCTGCTCAACAAGAAGGTGAATGTTATCCTGGCATGGGCATCGTGGAACTACGACTCGCAGGCCGCCCTGCGCCAGATACACAAACTGCAGAAAGAACATGAGCGTGACATCAGCGTGATCAGCATACGCCTGGATGCCACACAGCACGAGGGACGCTATACGCTGGAGAGGGACAGCATTGGCTGGCCTGACATCTGCGACGGACAGATATGGCAGTCGCCTGCGGTGAAGACCCTGGGCATAACCTATGTGCCCGACAATATCCTGATGGATAAAAACAAGAAAATCGTTGCACGCACGCTGAAAGCCAATGACCTGAAACAGAGAATAGAAGACATGCTGAAGTAATGTTGGGCTTTTCACGCAACAGTAGTAAAGCGGCCAGCGGGTGGGGTCTCTAACTTTAGTTATATAGAAGCAACAAATCGATTTGCTTATGCTTACAAAGACATATACTGTAGCAGTTAACGGTCTGGAAACCACGACGATAACAATCGAGGTCAACATCACAAAAGGCATTCAATTCCACATGACGGGCCTCCCCGATTCGGCTGTAAAAGAGAGTTACGATCGCATAAAATCAGCGACAAATAATTGTGGCTACACAATCAGTGCGGGAGAGATAACGATCAACATGGCACCTGCCGACATCAAGAAAGAGGGCAGCGGCTACGACCTGCCTCTGGCCATTGCCGTTCTTGCTGCCTCGGGCAAGGTGAACAACGATACGCTGGGCGACTATGTGCTTGTGGGAGAACTGGGCCTCGACGGCTGTCTGCAGCCTATACGCGGTGCCCTGCCTATTGCCATCAAGGCGCGTGCCGAGAAGTTCAAAGGCCTCATCGTGCCGCGTCAGAACGTGCGTGAGGCGGCGGTGGTGAACAACCTGGAGGTCTATGGTATGGACACGCTGCTCGATGTGGTACGCTTCTTAAATGGCGACAACCACTTCCAGCCCACAGTCATCGAGACACGGCGGGAGTTCTACGAACAGCAGATGCACTTTGAATGTGACTTTGCCGACGTGCGCGGACAGGAGAGCGTGAAACGGGCCCTTGAGGTAGCCGCCGCCGGTGGCCATAACCTGATTATGATTGGTCCGCCGGGCAGCGGCAAGTCGATGCTGGCCAAGCGCCTGCCCAGCATACTGCCGCCCCTCTCGCTAAGCGAAAGTCTGGAGACGACGCAGATACATAGCGTGGCGGGCAAACTGAGCCGCGACACGGGCCTCATCAGCCAGCGTCCTTTCCGCTCGCCCCATCACACCGTGTCGCAGGTGGCGCTGGTGGGTGGCGGCAACAACCCTCAGCCGGGTGAGATCAGCCTGGCACACAATGGCGTGCTCTTCCTCGACGAGTTGCCAGAGTTTCAGCGCAGCGTCCTTGAGGTGATGCGCCAGCCCCTGGAAGACCGCCATATCACGGTGAGCCGTGCCAAATACTCGATCGACTATCCAGCCTCGTTCATGTTTGTGGCCTCCATGAACCCCTGTCCCTGCGGCTATTACGGAGACCCCAACCACCGCTGCGTATGCACGCCGGGGCAGATACAACGCTATATGAACAAAATCTCCGGCCCCCTGCTGGACCGTATCGACATTCAGGTTGAGTGCTCGGCACTCAGCTACGATGACCTTTCTAAAGCTCCGACGGGAGAACCGTCTTCCGTAATTCGCGAAAGGGTGTTGAAGGCTCGTCAGATTCAGGAACACCGATTCCAAGGGCAGAAGGGCATACACTGCAATGCCCAGATGACCGAGCGAATGATTCATCAATACGCCGAACCCGATGAAAGTTCTTTGGCCCTCCTTCGGATGGCGATGGAGCGCCTGAAACTCTCCGCCCGCGCGTACAATAGAATA
>JAFSYY010000093.1 GCA_017455845.1 Prevotella sp.
CAGGTGCGCCCGGAGGTGAAGAATCCGCTGGAGTCGATAGACGAGTACGACACCATCATCCTGGGCTATCCTAACTGGTGGGGCACGATGCCGATGGTGTGCTACACATTCCTGGAGTCGTACGATTTCACGGGCAAGACCATTATCCCCTTCTGTACCAACGAAGGCTCAGGCATGGGCAGCAGCGTGCGCTTCATCAAGAAACTCTGCCCTGGGGCAACAGTAGAGGACGGCACGCCCATACATGGAGCAGAGGCTGCCTATGCCGATAGCGAGGCTCTTGAGATCGCGGATATGGCAAAATAAGTAAAACATAATAATATTAAGGTAAGGAACAAAAGATATGAGAGACTTTGTATTTGAGAACAAGACCAAGGTGTATTTTGGCAAGGATCAGTTGTGTCACCTGCATGAGGAAGTGGCACGCTTCGGCAAGAAGGTGCTCGTTGTCTATGGCGGTGGAAGCATCAAGCGCATCGGACTCTACGACAAGGTGATGGCCGAACTCCAGCAGGCTGGCATGACGGTGTTTGAACTGCCGGGCGTAGAGCCGAATCCACATCATACGACGGTAAACAAAGGTGCTGCCATCTGTAAGCAGGAGGGCATTGACGTACTGTTGGCTGTTGGTGGCGGTTCTACCATCGATGCCACCAAGGGCATTGCTGCCGCTGCGAAGTATGAGGGCGATGACGTGTGGGACTTGGTGACGGGCAAGGCATCGGTCAGCGAGACGCTGCCCTTCATCACGGTGCTCACCCTCTCTGCCACCGGCTCGGAGATGGATGGCGGCTGCGTAATCAGCAACGTGGAGACCAACGAGAAGTACGGCTACTTCGCTCCTGACAACAACCCTGACGTGTCGTTCCTCGACCCCACGAACACCTTCACCGTCAGCCCATATCAGACAGCCAGCGGAAGTGCGGACATCATGTCGCACATCTTCGACGTGGCCTACTTCTCCAAGCAGCCGTCTATGGACATGCTACGCCGCATGCAGGAGGAAGTGCTGCGGACGGTCGTTAAATACGCTCCCATTGCCGTCGGCAAGCCCGATGACTATGAGGCCCGTGCCAACCTGATGTGGGCTTCATCGTGGGCACTCAACGGATTCCTGTACGACGGCTATTTCCAGGCCACTGTCTGCCACTCAATGGAGCATGAGTTGTCGGCCTTCTACGACATCACCCACGGTCACGGCCTGGCCATCCTCACTCCGCGCTGGCTCTCATATATCCTCAACGAAGAGACCGCTCCCTACATCTGCCGCTTCGGTATGAACGTAATGGATGTTGATATGTCGCTGACCATGATGGAAGGTGCCAAAGCCGCCATCAAAGCTCTCGAAACCTTCTTCTTCGAGACCCTTGGCTTGAAGTCCTGTCTTTCAGACCTCGATATCGATGACAAGAACTTCGCTCTGATGGCCAAGAAGGCCTGCGGCCCAGAGGGAGTGCTCCACGGCTTCACCGACCTCACCCCCGAGGACGTTGAGAAGATATACAGAATGTGTTTATAAGACCCTAATAAAGACAGAAAACAATGAAGATATTCAAATTTATGATGGCCATTGCCGCATTGCTGACGGCAACGGCATGTAATGGAAAGAAAGCTGCACCAGATGCAACTGAGACGAATAGCGAGCAGGCGACTCAGCAAGTAAAAACGGACAAGAAGGCGTTGGTGGTGTTCTTCTCCCACACTGGCGACAACTACTCTGTGGGCAACATCAAGGTGGGCAACACGAAGATTGTGGCCGACTATATCTCGGAGTTCACGGGTGCCGACCAGTTTGAGATTAAGACCAAGAAGTACGACGGCATGGCCTATACACCGCTGACAGAACTGGCCAAGGAGGAACAGCAGAACGGCG
>JAFSYY010000094.1 GCA_017455845.1 Prevotella sp.
CCTTGGAAGTATAGAAGCCAGTGCACTCCAGGACGACGTCAACATCAAGTTTGCCCCAAGGCAGTTCAGCAGCGTTAGGAATAGCATAGATAGTGATCTTCTTGCCATCAACAACGATGAAGTCCTCACCAGCCTCAACGGTGTGCTTGTTCTCACCGAACTTGCCACAGAAACCACCCTGAGCGGTGTCATACTTCAGGAGGTGAGCCAGCATCTTCGGGCTGGTCAAGTCATTGATTGCTACTACTTCATAACCTTCAGCCTCGAACATCTGACGGAAAGCGAGGCGACCGATACGGCCAAAGCCGTTAATTGCAACTTTTGTCATTTCTTTTTAATTAAAAGGGTTATTTAAACAATTATCTATTTTCGACTGCAAAATTACTAAAAAAATCTCATTTCTCCATGCAGAATCATTCTTAATAAAAGATAAAATAGTCTGTTATCTTTAAAAAAAACTAGTCGTCAATTATTCTAAAGCCAGATTGCAAAATACAGATAGCAAAAATGCTCAGGCATAATTGTCTTTACGGGGAAATACCTTTGTTTCGGTTATTGCATGCGCTGCAGATTCTCCCATCGTACATTCCACGTGCCGTCCTGCGGGAAGCCAGGATTGTTGGGGATGGTGCAACCATCCCATCCGGCACACATCATAGCCACGGCCGAGAGCAGGGCACCATTACCAGGAAGGTAGAGACGCAGGCGGTCGGCAGTCTGGAAGTTGTGGCCGTTCTTTAAATAGGTGTTCTTCTGGGTATCAATGAGCAAGGCCTGGAGAGCAATATCAGTCTGTCCGAGTCGGGCGGCAGTCATTGCCACCATGCCATAGTCCCAGCCCCAGGTGGTCGCCCAGTTCCAGTGTTGCATCACATCGGCAAGAGTGGCCTTCATCACCTCCTGTGAATAGAGGGGATGAGATGTAGAAACAGGCAATAATCCGCAAGCACCTAAGACAGCGGGATGGTCGTTGCGGCATTTCTCTGCGAAGGTCTCTTGGGAAGCGCGGGTGTCCCGCCCGCTTCTCTTTGCGGTCGAGGTTACTATGCCCCCAACGGTGTCGAAGGGGTCGAAGGCTTCAAGGCCGGAGGTCTTGCCAAAGGGCTGACCGGCGGTGTAGATGCCCTCGTTCGTCATGGGCAGAGGGGAGAGATTCTTGATAATGTCGTCCCATTCTGGGTGAGGGGGCAGCCCCTGTCGTTCCCGCCACTGGTTGGCAACGTTAAGACCATATTGCCAGTAGGCCAGTTCGAAAGGATGGTTGTAGGAAAAGTCTTTCGACATGGACTCTTGCATGGCCGTGGAGCCTTGAAGGTAGTATTGCTGCTTGGCAGCGGGCGAACCGCTGCCCACGGACACAAAGTCGGCCATGAATGTAGCAGTCTCTTCCACCTGTTCGCCATACTGCTTCAAAGTCTCGGCAGTGGGCTTTGCCCTATACATCTCCTCAGCCAGATAGATATAATGCGGCTGCTGCCAGATGAGGAACGAGCCGGTGTTAGAAGGAGCCTCGCCTGCCCAGGGGTCGGTCATCTTCATCCAGCGGGCACCTTTGAAGCCTTGTCGCTGGGCTATCTTCCTGGCCTCGGGATAGGCAACGCGGTTGTACCAGTCCATAATGGTGGCAATGGCCTGCGGACGGTTCCACAGGGCGAAGTCTACCATGTGCCACCACGTCATCTCCAGATGTGGACGGCCGAACCAGGAGTTGTAGGTCAGTCCCGTTTCCTGAGGTGGCATATTATTGGCGCAGTTCACCTGCGTGAGGTACTGCGACAGCACCACGCGGCGCTCCAGTTCCTTGGCACGCGGGTCTGTACACTGGCTGAAGTCTACGATGGCACCGTCCTGCCACCAACGGTTCCAGGACTTGATGATGGCCTTAAGAGATTGGTCGAAAGCCATACCGCCAACCCCAAGGGAAGCCTCACCCCCAGCCCCTCCCGCAGGGGGGATGGGAGTATATAGAACCTCCAAATCAAGCACATCGGTGGTGGCAGAAAGTTCGAAGTGATGGGGGGCACGCTCTGTGAGGGTGGCGTCGCCCTGCCAGCGAAGCGTCAGGTAGTAGCGGGTGCTGTCTAGACGGTGCTCAATGACGGCATAATGGCTGTCGGCGGGAAAACCGCCGACCACGGGACTCTTGTCGTTGTTGCTGGCGGGAAAACCGCCGACCACGGGACTCTTGTCGTTGTTGCTGGCGGAGACCACAAACGAGGTGTGACAGTCGGCCTTGGTCCAGTCGGCGGCATCGTCGGCGTGCTTGCCTGTAGGGTAGGGGAGGCGGATGGCAACGCGGGCACGGCCGTCCTTTAGCAGCGGGCTCTTGATACGGTAGATCACCGCGTCGCGGTCCTGAAGGGCGGCGGTGGTGACGCTGACGGGTAAACCGTCAGCCACGAACGCCGACTCAATAATGCCGTCATAGAGTTTCAGTTCCTGACGGATGTCGGTGAGGGCTTTCAAGGGAACGTCTTGCCCTGTGGCATCCTTCAGGTCGAGCCCGATGACACCAAGGTT
Source organism: Prevotella sp. (assembly GCA_017455845.1). Classification (GTDB taxonomy): domain Bacteria; phylum Bacteroidota; class Bacteroidia; order Bacteroidales; family Bacteroidaceae; genus Prevotella. The sequence goes on from JAFSYY010000094.1 coordinate 2,521, forward strand.
CAGACGATGAGGGTTCACCCGGAAATACTCCGTGGCTGCCACGTTGCGGGGAGCGTCACCCTTCGAGGCTTTATACTCCACGGCGTAGACTTCTGTATGGCCGTGACCGAGGTCGAAAGCCTTCTGGCTGTCCTCGGGTGTCAGCCCATCGGTGTTTTCGAACTTATGCCATCCCCAGTCGGACATGGCTGTCAGGGGAACACCACCCCTGTACTCAAAAGGGAACGACTGCATGCCGGTGACATCGACGGTGGTGGCGAAGTGGCCGTTACCCACCGTGAGCGAGGCCAACGAGTCGGCCTTGGTGATAACGGGATTATTACGGGTGACCACGGCTTGACGGTTGATAGGCTGTAATACGTTATCAGTGGTAAACCCCATCTGTTCCATCTCCAGTGATGCCCAGATAAACGGGCCTATGCCTTTGGCATCGTTGTCGCGGATTTCCTCAGAGAGATAGTAGGCGTAAGAGCCGTCGCGCCGTTTGTTCTCTTTGACGCTGCCCTTCGGGTTGACACGTTTCATAGCCTCTATAACCTGGGGTGTGGCTGCCGGCCCGAGTCCTGCCACGGCACAGCATTGTGTCAGTGAGATGGTCTTGTCGTCGTTCACGCGGATAAAGTTGTTGATGATACCTCTGTAGGCACGTATGCCTGCATCGCGGTATTTGGCTCCCACATAGCCTTTACGGTAGGCCTTGAGAAGGGCGTATGTAAACATGGCTGAGCAGGTGCTCTCCAGGTAATTCTCGCCTTGCGAGCGTCCTTCGGCCGATCGTCCTTCACGTTTGGGAGAGTCCATCACCTGATACCACACGCCGCTCTGCTTGTCCTGCCATTTCAGGATAGCGTCAAAGTCCTTCTGCAGAAGGTCGATCACCTCTGAGCGGCGGGCGTAGTCCTCAGGCAGGGCGTCAAGCACCTCTATGAGGGCCATGGTGTACCACCCTTGGGCACGGCCCCAGCAGTGCTGCGACAGACCAGTATTCTTGTCTGCCCAGAAAGCATTGCGTGTCTCGTCGTAGGCATGGCGGTTGAGTCCGGTTGTCGGGTCGAGGGTGCGCTGGTAGGTAATCTTCAGTTGGTCTACGGCATCGTCGTAGATGGCAGTGATGGCAGCCTCCGCCTTCTTTGACTTTTGTGTTTTCTTGTTTTTTGAATTCTCGGTGATTGGCGCGGTGAGCACACGGAAGGGCAGCCCCATGAAAATACCGTCGAGCCACACCTGATAGGCATAGATGGCCTTGTGCCAGTACACCTTGTCGGCCTCGGTACGTGGCTGCTCTTGCAGTTGTTTCATCATTGTCTTCATTGCCAGCAGGTTCTTGGCTTCTGGCCATTGCTGGTACATGCGTGTGACGAAATGGCCCGTACGGATATTGTCAAGGTTATAGTCCAGGATGTTGTAGCCGCGAATGTCGCCCTGCTGGTTTATCATCGTGTCGGTATACATCTGACAGTAATCCTTGATTTTGTCTCCACCGTAGCGCAGATAGGTGTCTAGCATGCCTTCCAGTTCAATGCCCATGACATAACTCCACTTGGGTTTTTTGGCAAAGTCCAGCATGTAACTCTCCGGCACCCGTTGCATCTCAGAGTATGTCATCCACTCAGAGTAGTGTTTGTAGGGTTTCTGCTGCAGGGCCAGTCCGTTGTTGATATACAGTTTGTCGAAGTTGACGTTGCGCACCTTCCCGCTTTGGAAGTTACCCTGTTGTACACCATTGAAATGGCAGTTGCGTACATCGATGTCGTACACGTATGTGTCTTCGTCGAGTCCTATAATCTGCACACCATACTTGGATTTCTGGCTGGTGACATTCTCCATATACACATTGCGCACGGTGGGATAGTTGCCGCGGCAGCAAATCTCATTGTGCTCGTAGTCGAGGTTGATTTTCAGTATAGACTCTTTGCATACGCCCACTTTCACATCTTTCATGAAGATATTCTCAATAACACCTCCGCGACAAGAATTTGTCTTGATGCGCAGCACGCGCTCCAGTTCCGGGGAGTCCATGACACAGTCATGGGCAAAGATATTCTTGGCGCCGCCACTGATCTCCGAGCCAATGACCACGCCGCCATGGCCGTTCTTCATCTCGCAGTTACGGATGATGATATTCTGTGAGGGCATGTTACGCTCACGACCGTCACGGTTCCTACCGCTCTTGATGGCTATACAGTCATCGCCAGTATTAAAGAAACAGTCCTCTATCAGTACACGGTTACAGCACTCCGGGTCACAGCCGTCACCATTGGGTCCGTCGTTTACCATCTTCACACGACGCAGAGTGATGTCGGTGGAGTGGAGAGGATGGATGACCCAGAAAGGAGAGCGCAGCAGCGTGACATCCTCGATGAGTATGCGTTCACATTTGTTGAAGTTGACCAACTGCGGGCGCAGACCGTCCTGCGTACTGAAGACACGCTCCGGTGAACGCTGTCCCTGTTCGTCGTACATGGGGATGCCGTCCTCGCCGGCACGCAGCAGGCGGGCACGCGCACCTTTGTTCTGGGCGATGCCGCCCTCCTTGGCACCAAAACGGCCACTACCGCACCAAGGCCACCATGTCTCGTTGCTGCCACCGCCATCAATGGTGCCCTTGCCTGTCAGCGCAATGTCGTGGGCCTTGAAGGCATAGACACAGGGCGACAGATTAAAACATTCCAAGCCCTCCCATGAGGTCTCCACGATAGGATATAATTCTGGCAGGAAGGCGAATTCCAGCACGGCCCCCTCCTCGACAACGAGGTTTACGCCGCTTTTTATCTCGATGGCACCGGTAAGGAATCGCTGCCCGGCAGGTACGATGACCTTCCCTCCACCCTTCTTCGAGCATTTGTCTATGGCCTTCTGGATGGCTTTCTGGTTGTCGGCAGCCGATGCCTCTGACTTTGCGCCATACTTGGTAATCAGCATAGTGGCTTTGCCAAATTGCGGCTGTAGAATACTCTTCTCAATCTCATGGTACTTCTGCCCGTTCCATTCGATAGCCATACACAATGCTGGCATCAGGAAACAGAACAATACGGTAAAAAGACTCTTTTTGTTCATTTAGTTTTAGTTATTAATTTGTTGTTTTTGTTATAGTTTGTCAGGTCGTAATACTTTCACTACAAGAATACTTATTTCGTAGAGCAGCCAGATAGGCAGTGATACGATGCAGAGTGTGAAGATGTCGGTGGTGGGGGTGATGATAGCAGCCACGATAAGGATGGCAACGACGGCGTGTCGACGGTAGTGGCTCATGAAATGGTTGCTCAGGATGCCCATCCACCCAAGGATGGCACAGACCACAGGTAGTTCAAAGATAACGCCCATCACCAGGCTCATAGAGATAAGCGTGTCGATATACGACTGGAGGGTCAGCATATTGGCCACGTCGGCACTCACCTGATAGGTTCCCAGGAAACGCACGGTCAAGGGGAATATAAGCAGATAGTTCAGGGCCGTGCCCAGCATGAACATCACGTAGCCGGAGGTCACAATCCAGAAGCCTGCCTGCCGCTCATTGGCATAGAGGCCTGGCGAGACGAAACGGAACAACTCATAGATGATATAGGGTGCAGCGCACAACAGCCCGGCATACATCGCCACCCGCATGTGGGTCAGAAACTGTTCTGTCAGACCAATGTTCATCAGATGGACGCTGAACGGCTCTGCGCCCATCAGCCGGAATGTGATAAACTCGCTCGTTCTCGGAGCCAGAACCATGCCGAACAGCCAGTCTTTCATGCAGAAGGCTACAACGGCAAAAACCAAGGCCACACCCAGCGAACGCAAGATGACCCATCGCAGAGCCTCGAGGTGCTCCCAGAAGGTCATGCCTGTTTTCTGTTCATAGTTCATAGTTCATAGTTGGCTGCCCTTAGGATGGCGGCAGCAAATTTTTCGCTTTTCACTATTCACTTTTACCTGCATCCACCGCATCGTCCACTTCCTTCATGCCCTCCTTGAAACTCTTCACGCCCTTGCCCATGCCGCGCATCAGTTCAGGAATCTTGGCTCCACCGAAAAGCAACAGCACCACGAGGGCAATGAGCAGGATCTCCTGTCCACCCAGTCCGAATAATAGTAATGTTTTTAGTCCAAGCATCATATTTGGCTGTTTTAATAATTACTTCAGATAATAGTCTTTATACCACTCTGCGAACTTACGCAATCCCTCGCGCAGCGTAATCTTTGGCGTAAAGCCAAAGTCACGCTCTAAGGCAGTAGCATCAGCGTAGGTGGTAGGCACATCGCCTGGCTGCATAGGTACCAGTTGTTTATGTGCTTCAAAGTTATAGTCCAGAGGCAACACGCCGGCACGCAGCAGTTCCTCCTGAAGAATGTTTACGAAGTCGAGCAGGTTCTCCGGCTGGCCGCCACCGATATTATATACTGCATACGGCGGAATGGGCAGCCCGTCCTCGCCCTTCTTGCGTTCGGGTGCTCCTGCCATCACACGCACAATGCCCTCTACGATGTCATCCACGTAGGTAAAGTCGCGGCGGCAATTGCCATAGTTATATATCTGGATGGTATCGCCCTTCAGTAGTTTGTTGGTGAAGCCGAAGTAAGCCATATCTGGACGGCCGGCAGGACCATAGACCGTGAAGAAGCGAAGTCCTGTAGAGGGAATGTCATAGAGTTTTGAATAGCAATGAGCCATCAACTCATTGCTTTTTTTGGTTGCAGCATAGAGGCTGACGGGGTTGTCTACGCGGTCGTCAGTCGAGAACGGCACTTTCTTGTTACCGCCATAGACAGAACTCGACGAGGCATACACCAGATGCTGTACAGGATAGTGGCGGCAGGCCTCCAGAATATTGTAGAAGCCCATGATGTTGCTCTCCATATAGGCATCGGGATTCTCTATGGAGTAACGTACACCTGCCTGCGCAGCCAGGTTCACCACGATATCGAAATGATGCTCTGCAAAGAGGCTGTTCACCAGTTCGCGGTCAGCAATATTGCCACGGACGAACAGATACGAGTGCTCGGGATGCTCTGTTGCCTTGGCATCAATCACCTTCAGACGATAATCCTTGAGTGCCGGGTCGTAATAACTGTTCATATTATCCAGACCCACAATCTTCAGCGGCTCGCCCGCCTTTACAAGTCCTGCGCCGCTGTTTTCCAACAGTCGCAGCACGAGGTTTGAACCGATAAATCCGGCAGAGCCGGTTACTAGTATTGTCATATCTTCCTTATTTTATTGTTATTTCAATTCTCTCTACTCTCATCTCTTAACTCTCAACTCTTACGATTCCATGGGGAACAGGCCGTAAAGTTTGGCATCGATCATATCGGTGACCTGCTTGAAGTGTTCGGGGTTGTCGCCAAACTTGCAGTTGTCGCCGTCGATAACAATCAACTGCCCCTTGTACGTGGCAATCCACTCCTCGTAGCGACGGCTCAGACCTTCCAGATAGTCCAGTCGCATGGTCTGCTCATAGTCGCGGCCGCGCTTCTGGATCTGGGCCACCAGCGTAGGGATGCTGGAACGGATATAGATCATGAGGTCGGGCAGTTTGACTAGCGACATCATCAGGTCGAACAGGTCTTTGTAGTTCTGGAAATCACGGTCACTCATCATCCCTTGCCCGTGCAGGTTGGGTGCAAAGATGCAGGCATCCTCAAAGATGGTACGGTCTTGGATGATGGTGTCCTTCGACTGCGAGATCTCTACCACTTCCTTGAAACGCTTGTTCAGGAAGTAAACTTGCAGATTAAACGACCACCGTTTCATGTCGGCATAGAAGTCGGCCAGATAGGGGTTGTTGTCTACGGGTTCAAACCTTGGCGTCCAGCCGTAACGGTGGGCAAGCATCTTTGTTAGCGTGGTCTTGCCACTGCCAATGTTTCCTGCTACTGCGATGTGCATAGTCTTATTTTTCTTATTCTGAGAATAGTCCGAAGAGGGTACTATCGATGCGGTCAACAATCTTTGCAAAGTCCTTGGGATTGTTCTGGTAGTCCAGGTTGTCCTTCTCGATGACCATCACTCGGCCTTTGTACATTTTATATATAAACTCGTCATAGCGACGGTTCAGGTTCTCCAGATAATCCAGTTGCATGGTCTGCTCGTAGTCACGTCCGCGCCTCTGGATATTGCCGACAAGATGTGGCACTGAAGCCCGCAGGTATATCATCAGGTCAGGATAGTGTACTACCGTCATCATCTGTTCGAAGAGTTCCATGTAGGTGTCATAGTCACGGTCGGAGAGATTGTCCATGGCTTTATTGTTTTGCATGAACACGTAGACTCCTTCGAAAATTGTGCGGTCTTGGATGACGGTATGATCTGCCTTTGAGATGTCTATCAGGTCGCGGAAACGCTCTTTAAGGAAATAGACCTCCATGTTGAACGACCACCGGTGGATGTCACGGTAGTAGTCCTCGAGATAGGGGTTATGGTCAACGGCCTCAAAGCGTGCCTCCCAACCGTAATGGCGGGCGAGCATGCGTGTCAGCGTCGACTTTCCGCTGCCTATGTTTCCTGCAACTGCTATATACATATCATCTTACTTGATGTTGGGCTCCTCCAGTCCTATGCCTTTCTTACGGTCTACGACCTTGAGAAGGAGACCGAGCAGCAAGGCGGCTACGCCAAGCGATGCGAGCATGATCAATGGCCAGGTGTAGTCCTTGTCCGTGGGGTTGGTCACGCCTTCGTTGGTGGCGTCAAGCACCTTGCCGATAAGCAGCGGGAACAGCCACAGACCGATGTTCTGAATCCAGAAGATCAAGGCGTAGGCCGATCCGATGACCTTTGGCTCCACCAGTTTGGGCACGCTGGGCCACAGTGAGGCGGGCACTAAGGAGAATGAGGCACCAAGGACGAGGATGGTGAGGTAGGCCACGATGATGCCACCCACCTCGTTGCCTCGGAATGCAGGCAGTATAAAGGCGAACGTCAGGTGACAGGCGATGAGCAGGATGCTGCCCAACACGAGCATCGAGGCTGCCTTTCCCTTATTGTCAACATAACTGCCCAGGATGGGGGTGATAAGCACGGCCAGCAGGGGGAATACGGCAAAGATGGTCTCGGCCGACTGGCGCATGTAGCCCATGAAACAATAGGTGATGAGAGCGAGCACAGAGATGCCCAGCAGAGCGTACTGGCGGCTCTTCACTTTCTGGAAGTTGCTGGCGAAGCCTGCTGCAGCGACCACGAGCATGATGATATACTGCACGATTGTGACGCTGTCAGATGCCCAGAACGAGTCGGCAGCCGGCGGTGTCAGCGTGAGGTTGCACTGCAGCATGTTCACGGCATACTTCTGGAAGGGGAAGATAGCCGAATAATAGAGCACGCAGAGCAGGGCTACGAGCCAGAAGCCGCTCGAAGTAAGGATCTGACCCAGGTCGCTGATCTTGAACGGGTCGTCCTTCTCCTCGGCCTCACCCGTCTGTGCATCGAGTTTCTTGTCCATGAAGAAATAGACGATAAACATAATCAGGGCGATGCACAGCAGCACCACGCCGAAAGCAACGGAACGGCTCACGCTGATGTCGCCGCCCAGTTTGCAGAAGAAGGGTGAGAAGATCATACAGGTAGCCACACCAAGACGTGCCAGGGCCATCTCAGAACCCATGGCCAGTGCCATCTCACGTCCCTTGAACCACTTCACGATACCGCGAGAGACGGTGATGCCGGCCATCTCGCAGCCGCAGCCGAAAATCATGAAGCCGCAGGCTGCCAGTTTTGCCGACGAGGGCATGCCGTTATAGAAGGGCGATACACCCAGTTCGTCGAAGACGGGGATGTAGTTCAGGTTCTCAGTGAACCACGTGTCGAGTCCGCTGCCAATGAAACTGTCGGTCATGGCATACCATTTGACAATGGCTCCCACGAGCATCACGGCTCCGGAGAGGATGGCCGTGAAGCGGACACCCATCTTGTCAAGGATGATACCGGCGAAGATAAGGAAGAACACGAAAACATTGAGGAACACCTCAGAGCCTTGCATCGTGCCGAAGGCAGTGCCGTCCCATCCGCGTGTAACCTGTACTTCATCGAAGATGGGTGAGAGGATGTCCATGAAGATGTAACTGCAGAACATGGCGAGCGCCAGTAGCAGCAGTGCGGTCCACCGCATGGCGGCAGAGTCGCGAAGAGACTTTTGGATTGCTTGTGTCATTATTGCTTGTTTATTATTATTTGTTATTCGGAGTTACAGAAGTTTGGGATACCACAGGTACAGAAGTGAAGTGGCTGTCAATGTCTTGCAGTTCCTTCTCCAGCACCTTGTCCATCTGCTGTTTGAGAAAGTGGTCTTCCAGATTTGTCAGGTAGGCCAGGTCCTGAATGGCTCGTGTGCCAGTGACCAGCAGTCCGCCCAGGTCGAGTTTCATCCATTTCTCCGTGGCGGCAGAGAAAGCCATGTTGGTGCCTGATGCCATCATGTTAGAGAGCAGCAGTATCTTGCGGGTACGTGCGTCGTAGTATTCACGCGGGCCGTCAAGATCGGGATTATACATAAATCCATGCAGCAGTGCCACGGCCATGTTAACCACCAGTGGGAATGCCGCCTGCTGGCCTATGAGCGTCAGGTTCTGCATGGTGGCCAACTGCTGTATCTGACTCTGATAGAGGTCGCTCATCATGGCTGGTTGCAAGGCTTCCATGGCAGGAGCCAGCACGTCGGTAGTCTCGCCTCGGGCGGCACGGTCCTGGGCATACTGGGCATAGACGGCGGCTGTCAGTCGCATGGGGTCGTCCTTGATGCTGCGCATGGCCTCGGCAAGAACCTTATGAGTCTTTACCTTTTCGCCCGTAACAGCATCGACCGTCGAGAAGTTGCTGCCAGTCCTTGTGCCGGTAATCTTGTTGACGATGCCGAAGATCCAGTTCATAGCATCGTTATTGAAAGTTTTCACAGGCATACTGTCTTTCTGCTCCAGAATATCCTGCCACGACTTGCTCTTAGCACCTTGGGTGTTGCCTTCGGTTATCTCCTCAGCCTCCACGTCTTCTATGAATTCCTGATTGGCTTCATTAATGAGTGCGATGTCCTTGGTGTCAGGCTTTTGTTCGAGCATAGCCATGGCCGATGGTGACAGGGCGGCAAGCACCTTACCCGACTTTCCCATCTGGTTGACAATCTTGGGCATCATCACCCACCGTGCCGTCTGTATGCTGGTGGCTGCCGAGAGGAAAGACAGGTCGCGCTTGGTCAGGCCTGTGCGCTTGGCAAAGGCGTCGTTGATACGCTTCACTTCGTCTATGGCGTAGGTTATTTCCTGGCCTGTGAGCAGGTCCTCCATCACGATGTCGTGGGGTATTCCTTCGTGGTCGGCCCGTTTCTCAAGAGACTCCCATGAGGGAATGTCCGTCATTTCGCACCTCGTACCTCGTACCTCGCACTTTGAAGAACTATCCTCGCGCCTCGCACCTCGTACCTCGCACCTCGAATCCAGTGCCTTGGCTCGCTCTTTCAGGTCGTTCAGCCGTTGGTTCATCTGGCTGAGCGACTGGGTGGCATCGGCAGTCTGCTCCTGCAACCTTTTCAGGTCGCTCTCCTGCATCTTCAACACACGCAGTGTCTTCTGCTCGTAGTCGTTATATTTCTTCTCAGCCATAATGGTTTAATTCTTGTTGCGTTTCGCTTCCTCAATACGGCTCAGCGTCTCTTCCAGGAAATCGATGGTCTCCTGCATGTTGCGGCGCTGTTCCTCGTTCTGGATATTCTCTTCCTCCATCTTCTTGATGATAGCCTGCTGCTTGGCAATGATGGTGCGTTTCATCATTTCCATCTCCTGGCGCTGGCGCTCCTTGTTCTTTATATATTTATAAAGTACGCGCGAGCCCAGAAATAGAGGCTGCGAAAGGAGCAGCAGGTTCCAAGGATCACTGAAGAATCCTTTGACACCCCGTTCGTAGCCCAATTTGCTCTTCAGCACTTCGTTGACATTGTTCTGAGGGTCTTTCAGCACTTGGTCGGCTACCTTGATAGCCATTGCGTAGTATTCCTTGATGTTCATAGACGGGCTGATGATTAAGGTTCCAGACTACTGTTGTACTGATTGCTGATAGTCTTCAGTAGTGTGACCAGGCTTGCCTCGTCCGTCCAACTGAAGTTATCCATACCGATAACGGTTTTGTATTTGCGCTTCATTTCCTTGTCCTTGGGCAGCCGGCGGGAAATCTCCCGCTCGTGTGCCTTGACGTATTCGCCATTGTAAAGGAAGTAATAGTTTGCGAAGACGGGAAACTTATAGTCGTCTTCGTTGTTCAGGTCTACAGTGGTAGAACTCACCATTTCTCCTATCTCCAGATTGGAAATATTGATATTGTTGCGTATCTGTCCCTGATAGGCCACCATGTCGAAGAGGTCTACGCGATAGACTGCGTTCTTTCCTACCGAGTCGACCAGACTGGCAAGTTGGTTGTTGATGTTGTAGAACTTGCGGTCTTTGAACTCAACGGAAGCCACATTGTCCATATTGGCCTCCATGGTATATTCGCCCTGAAGGTAGACCAGCGAACTGTTCTTGAGAAAGACGTTCGTAAGCGGCTGTTTCAGTTTGCGGCCGTCTTTCAGCGTAATGGTCGACGGCACGAACTGACGGTAGAGGGTAGCCTGTGTAGTACGTTTCTGTGCAAGGCATGTCAGTGTAAAGACAATTGTTAGCAGTGCTGTTATAACGGTTTTCCTAAACATAAGTTTCTTTTTCTCCTTTCTAATTTAAATTTTAAAAGCCCATCGATTCCTGAAAATCAATGAGCCTTTGTTTTTATTGCGGTGCGTACGAGATTCGAACTCGTGACCTCCTGCGTGACAGGCAGGCATTCTAACCTACTGAACTAACGCACCTTTCCATATTGTCTTTCGTGCCCTAACTGAATCGAGTGCGGTGCGTACGAGATTCGAACTCGTGACCTCCTGCGTGACAGGCAGGCATTCTAACCTACTGAACTAACGCACCAGAGATGCTCTTTTCTGTTTAGCGGGTGCAAAGGTAGGATTTTTTTCTTAAATACAAAAACATTTCCCAAGAAACTTTTCAAAGATAACATCCTTTAACAGTTCAGATACAGATATTACAACAGTATTCTGAATAATTCTCCTGCGTACATGTATACATGTGCACATTATTATAAATATGTATGCACGAAACTTTTTAAGAAATCAAGTTTATCATCTGTATGTATGTATTACATTGAAGATTGATAATTGAAGATTGATAATTGAAAAATGAAGATTGAGAATTAAGTATGGTGTTTAGGACTTGTAAGTATGATACTTAGACACTGTAAGTATGATACTTAGCCAACGAAAACAAATGATTGAGGCCACTTTAAAAAGTCCACTATCGCCAGCGAGCAAACCGCGCATGTGTGCCAATAAATTGAAAAAAAACGTAGTTTTGCTGAAAATGTTTGTGCATGAGAAAAAAAACAACTACTTTTGCGATACAAATAAACAGAAGGCTTGACTATGAATGAATTGTTGGCATCCTTTGCTCCTATTACACTTGACGAGATGAGCAGCGTGAAACTCATGAATCGCACAGACACAAAGTTTGTGGCGACGCTTCCTAAGTTGCTGCAACTGCTGGAGATGGCTCATGGCGACTATTTTGCTCAGGAGATTGACGGTGAACGTAACATGCTTTACGACACCACCTATTTCGATACCGACACCTTTGCCATGTATCGCGAACACCAGCACGGCCATGCTAACCGCCAGAAGATACGCTTCCGCACCTACGTAAGTAGTCACCTGCAGTTTATGGAGGTGAAGACCAAGAACAACCACGGGCGCACGAAGAAGAAACGCATTGAGGTTGCCGACATGGACCTGCAAGATGAAGAGAAGCGGCAGTTCCTGGCCAAGCACCTGCGCTTTGATGCCGATACGCTTGTTCCCCACATGCACAACTATTTCCATCGTATCACATTGGTGAACAAGGGTAAGACAGAACGGCTGACTATTGATACGGATTTGCAGTTTCATAATCTGCTGACAGACAACCATAAAGACATGGGGCCTTTAGTGATTATTGAACTGAAGCGTGACGGCTTGGTTTATTCGCCAGTACTTGAGATGCTCAGGCAACTGCATATACATCCACATGGGTTCAGCAAATACTGCATGGGGGCAGCCATGACCAACGATAGCCTGCCTCTGAACCGCTTCAAGGTGAAACTGGGCGACGTGGAGCGCATACTGAAGAAGATGTAATAATATTAATCATGTAAATAATAGTAATTATGGATGCAATTATCTTTTCTGAGGAATTCCTGAACACGCTGATACGCTTTGCCGTATGCTTCGTGTTTAACGGGATTATCATCAACTGGCTCTACTTTAAGAAGAGTCAGCGCCGCGACTTCTATTTCACCTTCATGGTAATGTCGGTGGCCATCTTCTTCCTCGTGTATTTCATGATGGGCATGGAGCGAGGCAAGGCCACTATGGGAGTAGGACTCGGACTCTTCGGCATTTTCAGCATCATGCGCTACCGTACGGATGCCATGCCTGTGCGCGAAATGACCTACCTGTTTGTCATCATCTGCCTGTCGGTGGTTCATGCCATGGCCGACAACTACTACGAACTGGCCGTTGTTGACATCATCACCTTCGTCACCATCCTGCTATGCGAGATAAACCTGAAGGTGAAGCAGACCAAACTGATACAGTATGACCGCGTAGAACTGATAAAACCAGAGCGGCAACAGGAGTTAATAGCCGACTTAGAGCACCGCACCGGCCTGAAAATAGTCAAGGTAGACGTTGGCGGCATAGACTTCCTGAGAGACTCTGTGGTGCTGCGCGTGACCTACGAAGGCGGCATGACTAGCGATGTTAATAATATTTATGAAGTAAGAAAAGCACAATGGAGAGAAGTGTAGTATTTTTGCTGCTGGCAGCCATGCTGCTGGTTGCACAGCCGGCCAAGTCGCAGAGCGATGACTTCGGTATGTGGTATGAACTGGGAGTAGAGAAGAAACTGTCGAAGAAATGGAGCCTGGGCTTGGAGGGCGAACTGCGTACGCGCAACAACAGCAAGACCACCGACCGCTGGGCCGCAGGACTGAGTGCCGAATACAAGATCGTAAAGGGCCTGAAGGCATCCGTGGGCTATGTGTTCCTGAACAATAACAATGAAGAGAAACTGACCTTCAAGTCGGATGGCTATACCCCCAAGAAATGGACACCCGGCTACTGGGGCACACGTCATAGGTTCAACGTGTCGCTGACAGGCAGTGCTGACTGGAAACGCTTCAGTTTCTCGCTGCGCGAACGATGGCAGTACACCTACCGTCCGGAGGCTGCCGACAAGAGGTATAAGTTTGTCTATAATGACGATGATGAACTGACAGGCTATAACACGGAAGCCGTCAAGGGAAAGGGTAAGCATGTGTTGCGCAGCAGGCTCCAGATAGGGTACGACATCCCTATGTGCAAGTTGGACCCCTTTGTCAACGTGGAGATGTTTAATGCCAAGGGCGGCATCCAGAAGATGCGCTATCAGGCCGGCATTGACTATAAGATAAAGAAGCAGCACGTGTTGTCGCTGACATATCGCTACCAGCGTATTAACGATGACGACGACACAGACCCCGAAGTGAACAGTCATCTGGTGGGACTCAGTTATAAATTTAAATTCTAATTGTATTATGAGAAAGATTTTTGCAATGATGCTGGCGACTGCCTCTATAGTCGCATGCACCGACGACGATACTTACTCGTTAGACTATTTTCAGGAGAAATATGGTGCCACGACCGATACCACACAGGTCGTCACAACATCCGACACCCTGTCTGTCAGCATTGTCTATAGCGGCAGCACGGCCCAGGTGACAGGCGACGTTGACTCTGTTAGCGTCACACTGAACGGAGCAGATATTACGATCAACTCCACGTCGCAAAAGTTTCTGGAACTGGCGTTGAGCGGCTCTACCGACGATGGGTCTCTGCTGGTGTATAATACTAGGAGTTGGGGGCTGATACTCAATGGCGTTACCATTACCAACGGTGACGGCCCTGCTATCAACAACCAGTGCAGTAAAGCGCTGTATGTGACGCTGAACGACAGTACGGTGCTTACTGACGGCACTTCGTATACAGAAACCTCTTTTCAGCAAAAAGGCACATTCTTCAGCGAAGGGCAGATATATATTGACGGCACAGGCTCGCTGACTATCAATGGCAACGCTAAGAACGGCCTGGCCTGCGACGACTATATCATCATGCAGGGTGGCAAAGTGAATGTCAACGTATCGGATGCCGGCAATCATGGCGTGAAGGTCAACGACGGCTTTACCATGGAGGGAGGCACCTTGGCCATTGACGTGAAGGGTGACGGTGCACGCGGCATCAAGTGCGATGCCAGGGTGACTATTGCCGGAGGCGACATTACCATTGCCACCAGCGGTGACTGCCTGACAGAGGAAGTTGACGGCGTGGAGGATGTGTCAACATGTGCAGGCGTGAAGTGCGACAGCCTCTTCACCATGACGGCGGGCACCCTGACCATCAGCAGCAGCGGCGACGGCGGCAAGGGCATCAACTGTGCCGACAGCGTGAAGTTCATGGGTGGCACGCTGGTAGCCAAGACCACGGGTAGCAACGATGAAGGCAAGCCGAAAGCCGTCAAGGGCGACAAGGGCATCTATGTCAGCGGCGGTTCTTTCACAGCCTCATGCAATAAGAGTTGGGCCCTGGATAATGGCGTGGACACCGATGTGCCTAGCGAGAGGGTGACAATTATCGGTTCGCCTACAGTAAATAGTGTGCAGAAACGAAGCGTTGTCATCAAATATGAATAAAATCAGCCAAACTTTTTGTTATTCCGCAAAGTTTTTATACCTTTGCACAGAATTACAAAAAAGTTATGGCAACTGACAAGATTAGAATAAAGGATATTGCAGCGCGGGCGGGGGTGTCGGTAGGCACCGTCGACCGCGTTTTGCATGAAAGGCCCAACGTGTCGGCATCGGCACGCGAAAAGGTGGAGAAGGCACTGGAGGAGATGGACTACCAGCCCAACGTCTATGCCTCGGCCCTGGCCTATAACAAAGACTACACCTTTGTTTGCATCATCCCCATGCACGAGAGCGAGGCCTACTGGGATGAGATAGAGGAGGGCGTGAAGACAGCCACCGAGCGCCGGCGTGATTTTCATGTGTCGCTGAAACTGCTCTATTACGAGCGCTTCAACGCGCCAACCTTTGTCAAGGCAGCCAACGAGAGCCTGGCAATGAATCCCGACGGCGTTATCGTAGTGCCTGCAAAACTCGATGTTACTCGCGACTTTACCGACAAGTTGAGCGGGCGCAACATACCGTTCATCCTGCTCGACTCCTATCTGCCCGACCTCAAGCCATTGGCTTTCTATGGTCAGGACTCCTTCCAGAGCGGCTATTTCGCGGCACGGATGATGATGCTCATTGCATCGAAGGAGAAGGAAATCATGATGATGAAGCAACTGAAGGACGGACACATAGGCTCCAAACAGCAGTCAAACCGCGAGACAGGATTCCGCCACTACATGCGCGACCACTTCCCCGAGATAAACATCACGGAGGTGAACCTGCCCTTGGGAGGTACTAAGGCACAGTTTGAGAAAATCCTTGAAGAGTTTTTTGTATCGCATCCACAAGTACACCACTGCATCACATTCAATTCAAAGGCTCATCTTGTGGGGGAGTTCCTGTTGCGCACCAACCGCCGTAGCATCCAGATTATGGGTTATGACATGGTGCCCAAGAATGCGGAATGTGTGCGCCAGGGCAGTATTTCCTTCCTCATAGCCCAGCATGCCTATATGCAGGGCTATGCCTGCGTAGAGACACTCTTTCAGGCCATTGTTCTGAGAAAGGAGGTAACCCCTGTGAACTATATGCCTATCGAGTTGCTTACACGTGAGAACATAGACTTTTACCGTAGAACGAATATTGGATAAAAACAAACAAATACTTATGGAACTTAAAACTTATCTCAAAATCAATCCTGCCGACTCTGTTGTAGTCTGCTTAGTAGAAAAGAAAAAAGGTGACATCATCGAGGCCGGAGGCGAGCGTGTGGTGCTTGCAGAAGACGTGCCTGCTGGTCACAAGGTGCTGTTGCGCGACGTGAAAGAAGGTGAGAACATTATAAAGTACGGCTATCCCATAGGCCATGCCCGTAAGGATCTCAAGGCTGGTGAATGGGTGAATGAGAATAACCTGAAGACTAATCTGTCTGGTACGCTGGAGTACACTTATTCTCCTGTCAACGAACAACTTAACATAAAACTGGAGAATCGTACATTTAAGGGATATGTCCGCAAGAACGGTGACGTGGGTGTGCGCAATGAGATATGGATTGTGCCCACGGTAGGCTGTGTCAACGGCATTGCAGAGCGTCTGGCCAGACAATTGCGCGAAGAGACGGGGTGTGAGGGCGTGGACGCTATCTATACCTGGCATCACAACTATGGCTGTTCGCAACTGAGCGGCGACCATGAGAATACACGCAAGGTGCTGCGCGACATCGTACTTCATCCCAATGCCGGAGCCGTGCTGGTGTTAGGATTGGGGTGTGAGAATAATCAACCCGATGACTTCATGAAACTTTTGGGCGACTATGATAAGGACCGCATTCGTCTGCTGGTCACGCAGAAGGTTGATGGCGATGAGGTGGAAGCAGGCATGCAGGTGTTGCGCGAACTCTATGCCATAGCCAAGAAAGACAGACGGGAGAACGTGCCTGTCAGCAAACTGCGCGTTGGCCTGAAGTGCGGCGGCAGCGACGGCTTCAGCGGCATCACGGCTAATCCGCTCGTGGGAGAGTTCTCCGACTGGCTGGTGGCTCAGGGTGGTACGTCCGTGCTGACTGAGGTGCCGGAGATGTTTGGTGCCGAGACCATACTGATGAACCGTTGCGAGACACCAGAACTCTTCGCCAAGACCGTCTCGATGATCAATAATTTCAAGGAGTATTTCCTGAGCCATGGCGAACCTGTGGGTGAGAACCCAAGTCCAGGCAACAAGGCCGGAGGCATCTCCACTTTGGAAGACAAGGCACTGGGATGCACGCAGAAATGCGGTCGCGCACCGGTCAGCGGCGTGATGGAATATGGCGACCGTCTGCAGGCTACGGGGCTAAACCTCCTCTCCGCTCCCGGCAACGACCTGGTGGCTGCTACCGCCCTTGCCTCCTGCGGCTGTCATCTGGTGCTCTTCACTACTGGTCGTGGCACGCCTTTCGGAACCTTCGTGCCCACGATGAAGATTGCCACCAATCCTACCTTGGCCGCACGCAAGCCAAACTGGGTGGACTTCAGTGCCGGACAGTTGGTGGAAGGACGCACCATGGAAGAACTGGTGCCAGAGTTTATTGACAAGGTGCTGGCTGTGGCCAGTGGCGAGAAGGCACGTAACGAAGAAAACGACTATCGGGAGATTTCTATCTTCAAGAATGGTGTAACTCTTTGAAAATTGAAGATAGAAAATCGAAAATCGTAAATCGATAATAAAATGTGTTTTCATGGAAGATAGTCTGCTGAATAAATACCTTGACGAGATAGGCCGTGAGCGTTTGCTTTCCAATGAAGAGGAGGCACGCCTGTCTGCCCGTATTCTGCAGGGCGACAACCGCGCATTGAACAAACTCATAGAGGCAAACCTGCGCTTTGTGGTTGTCATAGCACGTCAGTATCAGGGTCGTGGGCTCTCTATGGAGGATTTGGTGAGCGAGGGCAATATGGGACTGATGAAGGCTGCTCGCAAATATGACGCGGGCAAAGGCCTTCGCTTTGTCAACTATGCCGTGGTGTTCATACGTCAGCAGATAGAAAAGGCTCTCAAGATTGAGAGTGCCGAACAGCGCGTGGAGAGTGGCAGGGACGGACAGACACGTTCTGTGGATGCACCGTTGGGAAGTAAGCCTAATGTCAGCCTCTTGTCCGTACTTGTTGATGCCAATTCGCCTCAGGCCGACGAACGAGTCTATAACTCCAGTGTCGAAGCAGCAGTAGAATATGCCTTGCGGTCGCTTGACGAGCGCGAGGGTAGGGTGGTAAACGCCTTCTTCGGTATCGGGCAGGATCATCTTACCATGGCCGAGATAGCACAGGATATGGGTTTGAAGCGCGAACGTGTGCGTCAGATTCGTAACAAAGCCATCCGGCGGCTGAAGAAAAACTTCCGCCGCCGGATGAGTGAACTCAGATAGCCCGTCCCTACAGGTCTGTGGCTTTAATGAATAAGACAACGTGGAAAGAGTATTTTTTTGTATCTTAGTCTTTTTATCAGTACATTTTACAGTAAAGGCACAATCGCCCAAATACGAGGTAAGAGCCGTATGGCTCACCACTATAGGCGGTATTGACTGGCCACACTCCTATCAGGCAGAGTCACAGAAGAAAGAACTTGTCAAGACCCTTGACCAACTGCAGCAGGCAGGCATCAACACTGTTTTGCTGCAGACACGTGTGCGTGCCACTACCGTCTTCCCGTCGGCACTTGAGCCGTGGGATGGCTGCATAACGGGCACGCCCGGCAAACAGCCGTCCTACGATCCGCTGCAATTGTGTATAGAAGAATGTCACAAACGCAGCATGGAGTGTCATGCATGGGTGGTAACCATCCCCGTCGGGAAATGGAATGGTTTGGGCTGCAGGCAGTTGCGCCAGAAATATCCCAAACTCATCAAGCGCATTGGCGAGGAGGGCTATATGGACCCCGAACAGTCGCAGACAGGCGACTATCTGGCCAGCGTCTGCAAGGAGATCGTCACCAAATACGACGTTGACGGCATCCATCTTGACTATATCCGCTATCCTGAGACATGGAGAATCAAGGTGTCGAGGGTCAGGGGACGTGAGTATATCACAGATATTGTTCGCAAGATTCATCGCGTGGTGAAGAGTCAGAAGCCCTGGGTCAAACTGTCATGCTCGCCTATTGGCAAGTATGATGATCTGCGACGCTATCGCGCCGGCGGCTGGAATGCCCGCACGGCGGTCTGCCAGGACGCCCAGGCGTGGCTGCGCGACGGATTGATGGATGCGCTCTTTCCAATGATGTATTTCAAGGATAATCAGTTCTTCCCTTTTGCCATCGACTGGCAGGAACAGAGCCACGGCCGCATCGTTGTGCCTGGTCTCGGTATCTATTTCCTTGACCCGCGTGAAGGCAATTGGACGCTCGGCCAGGTGCAGCGTCAGATGAGCGTCAGCCGACAGTTGGGCATGGGGCACTGCTTCTTCCGCAGTAAGTTCTTCACGGATAATGTCAAGGGGATTTACGACTATGCCTGCCACTTCGACCAGACGCCTGCTCTTGTACCGCCTATGACGTGGGCTGATCAGCATGCACCTTCTGAGCCACTTGTCTTGACGCTCAAAGACAACACCCTGTCGTGGCAGGCCTCTACAGATTCGAGCGATGCTCCTTACCTCTTTTATAATATATACGCGAGCGAAGATTTTCCTGTCGACATCACCAGGGCAGAGAATATCGTGGCAACACGTCTGACCAAGACCAGCATCCTGGTGCCTGCCAATGGCAAGAACTATGCCGTTACTGCCATGAACCGCTATGGTCTTGAGAGCACACCAGCCCAACTGTTGCTGAATGTTGGTGTACGTTATGCTGCATCGATGATTAGTAAGACCGACGGTCGTCCTATAGCCCTGCCTCAGAAGGGCTTTGCCCTCGATGCCGAGTTTGTGGCCATTGAAACGTTCTATGGTCAGCAGATAGCCGTGCGTCCATATCAAACACTCCTTGATGTTAGCGGCCTGCCCGATGGTATCTATCAACTGCGCTCGTTGGGCCGTAAGGGGCGTAACCATCGCATAGGTTTCTTCAGCATCAAGCGATGACAGAATAAAAAAAGAGAAACCTTCACAGGCTCCTCTTTAATTACCAATTACAATGCGTAATTGATGTTCTGTGAAAACTTTCTGTCTCACGACAATCGGTTTTCATAACCTTAATAATCTAATACCATGAAAAACACTCTGCAAATATACACTTTTTATTTTAATCAGAGTGCATTTGTTTTGATATTTTTTGAGTTTTTATCTCTTTTTAGCATTAATAACTGCGGGCAATGATGACGCGTGCCTTCGAAGGCTTGCCGCTCACCATATCTGTGCCGGGAGTCTGTTCGTAGGCAAAGGGCACGCAGCGGATGGTGGCCTGTGTATCTTCCTTGATCTTGGCCTCGGTCTCGGCAGTGCCGTCCCAGTGGCAGAGGAAGAATCCGCCGTCCTTGATACGCTCCTTGAACTCTTCGTAGTTGTCGCACTCATAGACACGTTCGTCACGGTACTGACGTGCTTTCTCAAAGATGTTCTGCTGTATGTCATCAAGCAACTGCTCCACATAGCCTACAATACCCTCCAGCGGACGTGTCTCTTTCTCCAGCGTGTCGCGGCGCATCACCTCGATGGTGCCGTTCTCAAGGTCACGGGCACCCAGGACGAGACGCACGGGCACACCCTTCAACTCATAGTCGGCAAACTTGAAGCCAGGACGTTTGTTGTCGGCATCGTCAAACTTCACGCTGATGCCCTTTTGACGTAAGCCATCAATGATGGGCGTCACCGCTTTGCTCACCACTTCCTGCTGTTCGGGCTTGGTGGCGATAGGGATGATAACCACCTGGATAGGAGCCAGCCGAGGCGGCAGTACCAGGCCGTTGTCATCGGAGTGGGTCATGATAAGGGCACCGATGAGACGGGTGCTGACACCCCATGACGTGGCCCAAACATATTCGGGCTTGTTCTCCTTATTAAGATAGGTGACATCGAATGCCTTGGCAAAGTTCTGGCCCAGGAAGTGGCTGGTGCCGCTCTGCAGTGCCTTGCCGTCCTGCATCATGGCCTCGATGGTATAGGTGTCGAGGGCTCCGGCGAAACGCTCGGTCTCACTCTTCACACCCTGAATCACGGGTACGGCCATCCATTCCTCGGCAAACCGGGCATAGACCTTCAGCATCTTCTGGGCCTCTTCTTCGGCTTCTTCGCGGGTTGCATGGGCGGTGTGGCCCTCCTGCCACAGAAATTCAGAGGTGCGCAGGAATGGACGTGTACGCATCTCCCAGCGCATCACATTGCACCACTGGTTGCACATCAGGGGCAGGTCGCGCCACGACTGGATCCAGTTTTTATAGGTGTTCCAGATGATGGTCTCAGAGGTGGGACGGATGATCAGTTCCTCTTCCAGTTTGGCGGCAGGGTCTACCACCACGCCGCTCTTGTCGTCGGTGGCCTTCAGGCGATAGTGGGTCACCACGGCACACTCCTTGGCGAAACCCTCCACATGTTCGGCCTCACGGCTGAGGAATGACTTTGGAATGAGCAGGGGGAAATAGGCGTTTTGGGCACCCGTCTCCTTGAACATACGGTCCAGTTCGTGCTGCATCTTCTCCCAGATGGCGTAGCCGTAGGGTTTGATGACCATGCATCCTCGCACGGCACTCTGTTCTGCCAGGTCGGCTTTCACCACCAAATCGTTATACCATTGACTGTAATTGTCAGCCCGTTTTGTTAAATCTTTTAATTCTTTTGCCATGATTTATACAATAAATTCAAATTTTTGGTGCAAAGGTACAAAATAATTCATAATTCATGATTCATAATTCATAATTATTTTCTATCTTTGCATGCGAAAACATGATTGTTTAACATTTTATTAATAAAAACATTTTTAAATTATGAAGAAAATGAAGGTTATTATCCTGACACTTTGTGCAGGAATGGTGATGGCAGGTTGTAATAACCTGCAGAAGGGTGCTGCCATTGGTGCTGCCGGTGGCGGTGTACTTGGTGCTATCGTTGGTAAGGTGGCTGGCAACACAGCCGTAGGTGCTGCCGTAGGTGCAGCCGTAGGTGCTGGTACGGGTGCTATTATCGGTAAGCACATGGATAAGGTGAAGGCTGAGGCCGAGGCTGTGAAGAATGCCCAGGTGGAGACCGTTACCGATGCCAATGGCTTGGATGCTGTGAAACTGACGTTCGACTCTGGCATCCTGTTCGCTACCAACAAGTCTGACTTGAACGCTAACTCTAAGTCTGCCTTGAACCAGTGCGCCACCTTGCTGAAGAACAATGCTGATTGCGATATCGCCATTCTTGGCCATACCGACAATACCGGTTCCGACGCTATCAACAATCCTCTTTCTGTAAAGCGTGCTCAGGCTGTGCAGTCCTACCTGTTGGGGCAGGGTGTGAGCGCTGCTCAGATCCGCACCGTTGACGGCCAGGGTTCTACCAACCCCGTTGCTGACAATTCTACCGCTGCCGGTCGTCAGCAGAACCGTCGCGTGGAAATTTACATGTATGCTTCTCAGGCCATGATTCAGGCTGCCGAGGCTGGTACTCTTCAGTAAGATTGAAAATTGAAGTTTGAAAATTGAAGATTGAGAATTGAAAAAGTTTTTCAATCACTTACGTAGAATAGTCCAATGGACTATGGCATTATTCTTCGGCACTACCATTCTTGCAGTGGTAGTGCTGAAGTTTTTACCCGTCTATTATACCCCATTGATGTTTTTCCGGCTGTTTCAGCAGGATGAAATGAAACTAAGTCATACCTGGGTGCCCCTGCGACAGATGTCGCCCAACATGCCACTGGCAGTCATGGCCAGCGAGGATGCCCGTTTTCAAGAGCACTGGGGCTTTGACTTCGAAGCCATACAGAAAGCAGCCGAGCGTAATGCCAAACATCCCGAGAAAAACAAACTGGGTGCATCGACCATTTCGCAGCAGACGGCTAAGAACGTGTTCCTGTGGCCCGGCCGGTCATGGGTGCGCAAGGGCTTGGAGGCCTATTTCACGGTGTTGATAGAGGTGTTCTGGTCAAAAGAACGCATCATGGAGGTCTATCTCAACTCTATTGAGACGGGGCCTGGAATCTATGGCGTCGAGGCTGTGGCTCAGGAGCATTTCGGATGCAGTGCCTATGATCTTACAAGAAACCAGTGTGCCTTGATTGCAGCCACGCTGCCTAACCCCATCCGTTTCAGCAGTAAGGCACCTAGTCCGTATATGAAAAAACGTCAGCGATGGATTCTTACGAACATGAAATATGTGGAACCGCTAAAAAATACGAAAGAATAGATGAGGAAGGAAGAGCGATACAGACAAGTGCTGGAACATTTCAGGAAAGAAATGCCCGAGGTGAACACAGAACTGGAGTTTGGCAGTGTGTTTCAGTTGTTGGTGGCTGTCATACTAAGTGCACAGTGCACGGATAAAAGGGTGAACCAGGTGACACCAGAGTTGTTCAGGCATTTTCCTGATGCCAAGAGTATGGCACAGGCAGAGCCTGACGATGTGCTGGAATATATCAGTAGCGTGAGTTACCCTAATTCGAAGGCTGCCCATTTGGTGGCGATGGCGCGCATGCTGATGGAACGTTTCGAGGGTGAGGTGCCTGCTGATATGAACCAGTTGCTCGACCTGCCCGGCGTGGGGCGTAAGACGGCGAACGTAATACAGGCGGTAGCCTTCGGACAGTCGGCGATGCCTGTTGATACGCATGTCTTTCGAGTGAGTCACCGGCTGGGGCTGGTATCGAAACGTGAGAATACACCCTATAAGGTGGAGCAGATGCTCATCAAGAACATCCCTGGTGATGAGGTGGCACGTGCCCATCACTGGCTGTTGCTGCATGGTCGCTATATCTGCACCTCGCGCAAGCCCCATTGCGAACATTGTCCATTTGCTGCCTTCTGTCCCAATAGAATTGAGAGTTAAGAATTATGAATTTAGAGGTGTCGGCTTCGCCGAGTAGGAATTAAGAATTAGGAGTTAAGAAGATGATTAGTTTTCCTGTTGCAAAGATAAACTTGGGGTTGAACGTGGTGGAACGTCGTCAGGACGGGTACCATAACCTGGAAACCGTGTTCTATCCTGTGCCCTTGAAGGATGCGCTGGAGGTGACACTGATGGACGAGGCCTTTCCTTCGCCCTACGACTGTGACCTGAAAGTGACGAATATCAATATCGAGGGCGACGAGCAGCGCAATCTGGTGGTGAGGGCCTATAACCTGCTGAAGCAGGACTTCCCGCTGATGCCTCGTGTGCATGCCCATCTCTATAAGGCCATTCCTACGCAGGCAGGAATGGGGGGCGGATCGAGCGACTGTGCTGCCATGCTGCTGCTGCTGAACAGGATGTTTGAACTGAAACTGACGAAGCAGCAGTTGATAGACTATGCGGCTAGGTTGGGTGCCGACTGTCCTATCTTCATCCTCAACCGTTCGGCATACGCCGAGGGTATCGGCGAGCGGCTGCAACCTGTAGACCTGAACATGAGGGGCTATTACCTGGCCGTGGTGCGCCCAGATATTCCCGTACCCACGAAGGAGGCCTTTTCGCGTATCGTGCCCTGCAAGCCGCAGAAGAACTGTCGCGATATTATCAGCCAGCCTATTGAGACGTGGCGCGAAGAACTGGTGAACGACTTTGAGGCGAGCGTCTTTGCCCTGCATCCAGAGATAGGGCAAATAAAAAGACGGCTCTACCAGATGGGAGCCGTCTATGCTGCGATGAGTGGCAGTGGCAGTGCCGTGTTTGGCATCTTCAAGGAAGAGCCTATCCTGGAAAAACAGTTTGAGGGAATGTTCCTGCGAACACTCCCCCTGTAATGCTTAATTCTCAATAATCCCTGCCTCATGCCATTTGGCAATGAGCGTCTGGGCATCATTGCTGGCGGTTGCCTCGTCAACCTCATATTCCTCAAGGAGCAGTTTTACAAGCGTATCGCTGTCAAATTCTGTTCCTTGAATTTTTTTCCACAGGTAGGCCGACGACTCATTCATGCTGATAATGCGGCTGAAGTCAATGTTCTGGATGCCTTCTGCCACGATGATGTTCTCGCCGCAGATGGTGCGCAAATTAAATCCTTCTTTCGTTCTCATATATAATAAGTATTAATTATTTAATTTTTATATCTTCTCAGTCTCTCTGGTATATGCGGATGAAACATAAACAGCAGATAGCGGCGGATAGGGAAGAGGCGTGTCCACCACCAGGAGTAGATGCGCCATTTACGACCGTCGGTGCTGTCGAGCGTGTTGCGCCCCTTGCGGTAGAAGCCAATGGCCTTGGCCCGGATGTCGGCCAGCGTGCACGACGGGTCTTTGCTCAGGTTGCCGTCACCACGCAGGGTTACTGTCTGGCCGTCGATGCCGATGATGCGATGAAGCACGAAATGGCCTGGTGATAATTCTGCCAGCACGGCATCGCCTACATGAGGGTGGTCTATGGCTTGCAGCAGTGCCTTGTCGCGCCCGTCTTCCAGAAATGGCCGCATGCTGCGTCCGCGCAAGGGTAGGGTGGCGGTGTGGCCAGCCTTGAGTTGCTCCACGACGAAGGGGAGCAACACATCGTTGCGCATCTGTATGATCTTTATCTCGCTATCGCTTTGTGGCATATCTGGGCAGCCTCCTCATTGGGCAGACAATATAAGGTGAATACGGGGGTCGTCTCAATGATGCGTGTAATGGCATCGCAGAGGTTATTGTAAATCGTGGAGTCCCACTTCATGCTGCTGCACGCCGGCAGCAGTATGGCGAACGCCTGTACGGGTGCCTCGCGCTTAATGCTGTTTTCGGGTGCCCGCTCTATAAGCGTGACGGCTCCCAGTCGGGCACTCACATTGCGGT
This sequence comes from Prevotella sp., assembly GCA_017455845.1. Classification (GTDB taxonomy): domain Bacteria; phylum Bacteroidota; class Bacteroidia; order Bacteroidales; family Bacteroidaceae; genus Prevotella. The sequence continues at coordinate 28,128 of JAFSYY010000094.1, forward strand.
AGCAGGGTGTCTTGCCGCTCCAGGGCGATCCGAAGATATAAGGAGTGCCGTCGTCCATGATGCGTATGACGGGGTTGTCGTCGTTCATCAGTTCGCAATGCTCTATGTGTTTCATCCACAGGCTGGTGTGTGTGCTCTTGCCTGTGCCGCTCTTGGCGGTGAAGGGATAGCCGTAGCCATTCTTCATAATGGTGGAGGCATGGATGAGCATGGTCTGATGAAAAGAACCGGCGAAAGCAAAGACGAGCATCAGCGCATCATTTAGGCCGAAAGAACGCATCACCCAGTCGCCGTTCAAAGCACAGCGGCAGTCGGAGAAATCCTTGTTGCAGATGAGCAGGCAGCAGTCGCGGTCGTGAATGTCGCGTATGATGTATTGGTAGCCGCCGTCAGGCAGTTGATATACCAGTGTGTCACCGTTGCCGGTGTCGAACTTCCTCACCAGTTTCCGTTCCTTCACCGGACGGATGCCGTCGTCTATGGTAAGTGTGAACAGCAGGTTTTCTGGTCTCTCCTTACATTCAAAGACAGCAAACGATGGCAACAGATCCATTGAGTTGGCTGGATTGTCACCGGCAAAATGTAAGCGGATATTGTGTCCTGCTATGCAAAAATAGTTATTCTTTGGCATTGCCGTCATCGTCGGTGTCGTAGTTGTGAACAGGTTTGAACAGGAAATCCCTGTCATCAATATATCTTACATCGTAGTGCTGCTTTTTGTCTTTCGACTGTGTGTACAGTTTCAGGAACTTCTTGAATTTTTTCTCAACCTTCTTCTTGTTCTTATTCGCCACTACGAGGCAGGTGCGATGCTGTAACTGATGATGACTGGCCATGAAGTCGCGCAACTGCATGGAGTACAGTTCACGTGACATCAAAAAACCTGTCTTTTTCTCTATCCACACACTGTCTATCTCCTGAATATTGGTGAAATGCACTATGGTATCATTAAACGATGCCGCCATGCCAAAGATATACATTTTTGGTGTCTGCACCTTCTTGGCATTTGCCGTTGTTATCATGCCGGTAAATACGACGGCTATGAAAAAAATAAAAAACCTTTTCAAAACTCTTATCTTATATATACTATTCACTTTTCACTATTCACTATCGAAGCGACTCATCCCAAATAACCTCTCAGCATTTTGTTCTTGGTATTGGTACGCAGCGTGCGTATGGCCTTCTCTTTGATTTGCCTGACGCGTTCGCGGGTGAGGTTATATTTACTACCTATCTCTTCTAGAGTCATTTCGGGTTCTCCAATACCATAGAAAGCCACTATAACATTACGTTCCCGCTCTGAAAGACTGCGCAGGGCATTCTGTATCTCCTGCCTGAGCGACTCCATCACAAGCGACTTGTCGGCAGAGGGCGAGTTGTCGTTGATAAGCACATCGAGCAGCGAACTTTCTTCACCGTCGGCAAAGGGGGCATCCATGGAAACATGTTTGCCGCTGATGCTGATGGCTTCATCAATCTTGTCCTTTGGCAAGTCGGTATGCTCTGAGATCTCGTCTAACGATGGTCGCCGTTCGTTCTCCTGCTCGAAACGGTTGAGTATTCGGCTGATCTTGTTCACCGATCCCACCTGATTCAGTGGCAGGCGCACTATGCGGCTCTGTTCGGCAATGGCTTGCAGGATGCTCTGCCTAATCCACCATACGGCATACGAGATAAACTTAAAGCCGCGTGTCTCGTCATAGCGCTCGGCCGCTTTTATAAGGCCAAGGTTGCCCTCGTTAATAAGGTCGGGCAGTGCCAGGCCCTGGTTCTGGTATTGCTTTGCAACGCTCACAACAAAGCGTAGATTGGCTCTGGTAAGACGCTCCAGTGCTTTCTCGTCGCCTTTTTTGATGCGAGTGGCCAGTTCCACCTCTTCATCTGCCGAGAGGAGTTCCTCTTTGCTGATCTCCTGCAGGTATTTTTCCAGCGCTTCGCCATCCCGATTAGTAATCGATTTTGTTATCTTTAGTTGTCTCATCGATACCAGTCTTTTTTTAGTCGTTGTGCAAAGGTAGTAATATAAATTGAGAATTGAGAATTGAAGATTGAAAAATGTAATTATCTTTACATTTATTAACCAATCAATTCTCAATTCTCAATCTCAATTCTCAATCTCAATTCTACTCGTTTTGCAGTTGGATAATGAAGTAGCCGCGTTTGCCAGTGGGGAAGAGGCCCTTGACGATGAGCACGGGTTCTCGTGATGTTGAGGCATTCTTAACAGCATCCTGCAGGTCTTCGATGGTCTTCATCGGTTCATCGTTCACCCGCTGGATGATGAAGCCCTTAGGTATGCCTGCTTCTTTCATCTTGCCGCCGTTGACCTTGATAACCTCTAGACCGAACTGTATCTCCAATTGTTGCTTCTGCTCCTTGGTTATTTCGCGGAAGTCGGCTCCCAGCACGTCGAGGTCGGCATTCTTCACAACCTTGGTGTTACCCTGCTCGTTGCGCAGTGTAATCTCCTTTGAGTGCTTCTTCTTGTTGTGCAAATAGGTCAGTGTCACCTTGTCGCCAGGACGTTTCTGGGCGATAATGCCTGAGAGGTCGCCGAACTTGGTCACCTTCTGGCCGTCCACCTCAGTGATGATGTCGCCCTTTTCTATACCTGCTTCTGCGGCAGCACTGCTCTCCACCACCTCGGCCACATAGATGCCCTCCATGGTGCCGTAGTCACTTTCCTTGCCTTCTTCTTTTTCGATGTCAACCTGGGTCTTCACGTCGCGGCCGCTGATACCTATCATGGCACGTTGTACGGTACCATACTGCTTCAAGTCTTCCACCACCTTGTTCATCATCGTTGTAGGGATGGCGAAGCCGTAACCGCTATACGAGCCTGTCTGCGAGTAGAGCATAGCGTTGATGCCCACCAGTTCGCCGTTGGTGTTCACCAGTGCACCGCCCGAGTTGCCGGCATTGATGGCGGCATCGGTCTGGATGAAACTCTCCACGCCGTTGGCACCCAGTGTGCGTGCCTTGGCTGAGATGATGCCAGCCGTCACGGTGTTGTTCAGTCCCAGAGGATTGCCGATGGCCAGCACCCATTCGCCAATCTTCACGTTGTCGCTGTTGGCAATGCGGATGGCGGGCAGGTTCTTGCCGTCAATCTTGATGAGGGCAAGGTCTGTCGTTTTGTCAGTGCCGATGATGCGAGCCGAGTATTCCTTGTTGTCGGTGAGGGTGACAGTCAGTTCGTCGGCGCCGTCGACCACGTGGTTATTGGTTACGATATAGCCGTCGGTAGAGATAATCACACCTGAGCCCGTAGCAGTTTTCTTGGGGGTTTGTACCTGCTGCTTGCGCGTGCCGCCCTGGCCGCGCTGTCCACGGCCGAAGAAACCGCCGAAGGGGTCGTTGAAGAAGTCCTCAAAGGGGTCGCTCTGCACCTCTACGGTTTGTATCTTCGAGTTTTGTACATATTTAATATGAACGACCGACGGCAGTGCTTTTTCTGCTGCGTATGTCAAGTCAACAGGCTGTGCCGCCGTGGCTGTCGACATCTCTTGTACTTCTGGTTCCTGGGGGGCTGCTTTTGTCTCACAGAATGTTGCCACTGAAAACACGATGGCTGTCACGCTGAGTGCGGACACTGCATAATTTGCAATCTTTTTCATTTTCATACTTGTTTTGTTAATGATTCTATTTCGTTTTATTTCTTTCGATGCAAATATAGGTTCAAAGTTTATTAAACTGACAATTTGGCGCTCATTTTTCTTGCAATTTAACATTTCTGCTCGTCTCTTTAAAATCCGTTTACGGCTCGACAGGATTTTTTTGCATTCGTTTAATCAGTTAATTTTAAGTAAAAAAAGCCGCCGAAGTAGCAACATGTATACTGCCGCCGAAGTATCAAAACTGTATACACTTAGTATTCCTGCTGTATACAAGTTGTATTCAGCCTGAATACAGTTTGTATTCGGCAGGAATACTTTTTGTATACAGCCTGAATACAAGTTGTATATAGCCTGAATACAAAAACCCTGACTGTAGTTGTAGAAAAAACGAAAGATGGTTTTGTTAATTCAAAAGAAATGATTACCTTTGCACCGCCAAAAAAAGAAAAGAGAAAAATGATTACGTTTATAGTGAGCCTCGTGGCTCTTGTGTTGGGTTATTTCCTCTATGGACGCTTTGTAGAGAGAGTGTTTGGCCCTGACAACAGACCGACGCCGGCCGTTGCCAAGGCCGATGGTGTGGACTTCATGGTGCTGCCGTCGTGGAAGATCTTCATGATTCAGTTCCTCAATATTGCCGGCACAGGCCCTATCTTCGGTGCCATCATGGGTGCGAAGTTCGGTCCTGCCGCCTATCTGTGGATAGTGCTGGGATGCATCTTCGCCGGTGCTACGCACGACTATATGAGCGGTATGCTCTCGATGCGCAACGGCGGTGCTAACCTGCCGGAGATCATCGGCAAGTATCTGGGCAACATACCCAAGCAGGTGATGCTGGTATTCTCGGTATTCCTGCTGATGATGGTAGGTGCGGTGTTCGTATATAGCCCTGCCTCACTGCTGCAGACCCTGTGCATGGGTTCTGGCGTGGAACTGCTTCAAAGCAGCACGTTCTGGATTATCGTCATCTTCGTTTACTATGTCATTGCCACGATGATGCCCATCGACAAGATTATCGGCAAGATTTATCCGCTCTTTGCCTTCTCGCTGCTGTTCATGGCTGTGGCGCTGATGGTGATGCTGTTTACCAAGATGCCCGACATTCCAGAGGTATGGGAGGGCGTTGGTGAGGCCTCGCTGACCACGAAGAACATCTTCCCCTGTCTGTTTATTACCATCGCCTGTGGAGCCATCAGCGGCTTCCATGCTACGCAGAGCCCCTTGATGGCCCGCTGCGTAAAGAGCGAGAAGACGGGGCGCCCTATCTTCTATGGTGCCATGATAACCGAGGGACTGGTAGCACTCATCTGGGCTACTGTGGCCATGTATTTCTTCTATAACGAGCCTACGCCCGGCTATCAGGAGATGGCTGGTGGCGAGCAGATTATCAGCAAGGCTCCTGGCATCGTGAATATGGTCTGTGAGAACTGGCTCGGACTCTTTGGCAGCATCCTGGCAATCCTCGGCGTGGTGGCAGCACCCATCACCAGTGGTGATACCGCCCTTCGCTCGGCCCGCCTTATCATTGCCGACTTCATCCACCTAGAGCAGCGGAGCATCAGCAAGCGCCTGTATGTCTGCGTGCCTATGTTTGCTGCTGTCATTGCCCTCCTTATCTGGCAGATGGCCAATCCAGAGGGCTTCGATGTGATATGGAGTTGGTTCGGATGGAGCAACCAGACGCTGTCGGTCTTCACCCTCTGGGCTATCACCGTCTATCTGGTGCAGCAGCGCAAGAACTATTTCATCACGCTTATTCCTGCCCTGTTTATGACGACGGTATGCATGACCTATCTGCTTTCCGAGCAGGTGCTGAGTCTTGACTTCACATACGCCGTATGCATTGCAGTGGTAACATGTGTGGTTGCCTTAGGCTGGTTCCTACTGTGGAAATCAAAAAGGAAGATTGAAAATTGAAGATTGAAGATTGAAAATTAAACTCAAAAATAGTAATAAGACAATGAAGAAAACAATTGTAGCAGCGCTTTGTGCGCTATTGTTCACGCTCACTGGCAATGCACAGACGCAAGACAGTCTGCCTTTTGCCAAAGACAAGTTCTATACCGCTGCCAGCCTCTCAAACTTTGACATCAACTGGAATAAGAGTCAGAGTTGGCATGCTGATCTGGCTGCCAAGTGTGGATACCTGTTTGAGGATGACTGGATGATAACTGCCAATTTAGGCTATGACTGGTACAAGGTGGGAAGTAATACTTTCAAGGCTGGTGCAGGCCTGCGCTACTATATCGAGCAGAACGGCCTCTTCCTGGGTGCCGGTGCCGACTATCTACATTCCGAAGGCTTTGACGACTTTATGCCTACCGTTCAGTTGGGTTATGCGTTCTTCCTGAACCGCACTGTGACCATTGAGCCCGAAGTCTACTATAACCTGAGTCTGAAAGATCATAATGAATACAGCGGCTTTGGCTTCCGCATCGGCTTCGGCATCTACTTTGAGTGATTGAAGATTGAAGATTGAAAATTGAAGATTATGCTGAGTGTAGAGGAATTGAATGATAAGTTGATAGACCTCGCTTTTGCCGAGGATATCGGCGATGGTGACCATACCACGCTCTGCTGCATCCCCGAGGATGCGATGGGCAAGAGTCACCTGTTGATCAAGGAAGACGGCATCCTGGCAGGTGTAGAGATAGCCAAGGAGGTGTTCCACCGCTTTGACCCCGACATGCAGGTCGAGGTGCTGATGGGCGACGGCTCGCGTGTAAAGAAAGGTGACATAGCCATGGTGGTGACGGGTCGCGTTCGCTCGTTGCTGCAGACTGAGCGTCTGATGCTCAACATCATGCAGCGCATGAGTGGCATTGCCACGATGACCGACCGCTATGTGAAGCGCTTAGAGGGAACAGGTACCCGTGTGCTCGACACCCGTAAGACTACTCCCGGCATGCGCATGCTGGAGAAACAGGCCGTGAAGATTGGTGGTGGGTGCAACCACCGTATCGGACTCTTCGACATGATTCTGCTGAAGGACAATCATGTGGACTTTGCCGGCGGCATTGTCAATGCTATTGACCGCTGTCATAAATACCTGGAAGAAAAGGGATTGAACCTGAAGATTGAAATTGAAGTTAGAAACTTCGACGAACTCCAGCAGGTGCTCAATCATGGTGGTGTTGACCGTGTGATGCTCGACAACTTCAGCGTGGCTGACACGAAGAAAGCCGTCGAGATGGTGAACCACCGCTTCGAGACAGAGTCGAGTGGCGGTATTACCTTCGACACCATTCGCGACTATGCCGAGCAGGGCGTTGACTTTATCTCCGTGGGTGCCTTGACGCATAGTGTGAAAGGACTCGATATGTCGTTTAAGGCGTGTTGAGAAGTGAGAAGTGAGAAGTGAGAAGACGTAGATTGTTTCTGCTGGGTGTCCTGTTGCTGAGCGCAGGGATGGCTTGTGCGCAATCCACATGGAATGTGCGCTACCAGAGGTATATTGACCAGTATAAGGACTGTGCCATTGAGCAGATGCTGAAGTGGAATATTCCTGCCAGCATCACGTTGGCACAGGGACTGCTGGAGAGCGGTGCTGGCGAGAGCGACCTGGCCCGTCGCGCCAATAATCACTTCGGCATCAAGTGTCACGGCTGGTCGGGAGCCACGGTCTATAAGGACGATGATGCCCGCAATGAGTGTTTCCGCCGTTATGCTTCCGTCTTCGACTCTTACGAGGACCATTCCTTGTTTCTATCCAGAGGGAAGCGCTATCAAGGGTTGTTTAAACTCAAGAAGACCGACTACAAGGGCTGGGCACGCGGCCTGAAGGCGGCTGGCTATGCCACAAACCCGAAGTATGCCGACCGATTGATTGACATCATCCAGTTGTATCGTCTCTATCAGTACGATAAGGCCCGCTCGTATGACAAGTTCATGACCAGGCATGCCAAAGACCATAATGCTAACGGACAACCTCTGCATGCTATCGGTCAGTATAACAAGAACTATTTCCTGTATGCCAGAAGGGGCGATACCTTCCGAACTATTGGCGAAGAGATAGGCATATCGTACAGGAAGATTGCCAAATACAACGAGCGTGACAAAAACGACCTGCTACAGGAGGGAGAAGTTGTATGGCTGAAGAAGAAGCAGAAGAAGGCGCCGAAGGAATACAAGGATCGTCTACACTACGTGCGTCAGGGAGAATCCATGTATGCTATTGCCCAGAAATATGGCATCCGTCTGAAGTCACTCTACAAGATGAATAAACTATCACCCGATTACGATATCCGTGTAGGTGATGCGCTGAAACTGCGATAGTGTGTATGTTTAAGCGTTAAAGATGTGGCAATAGTTGCTGCACGTAGGGGCGTTCCCAGTCGCGCAGGTGATGGCGGGTGTCATCATACTGTAGTATGTCAAGGTCGATGTTCACGATGCCCTGTTCGCGGTCTTCCTGAGTACGTCCTAATTGTTTCTCAATATCTTTCAGGGCATCTTTCAGTTGGCTGAAAGTCAGTGTCGTCAGGGCTTCCACCATCTGGTTATGATAAGGGCAGGGGCCTTTGCCTCCGTATGGAGGGCTCTCTATCACCATCGTATAATGCTCAAAACAAAGAATCTGCTCGAGGCACTTGCGTGCTTCGGGCAGATTCTTTTCTGCATCGCTGTTCGAGCCTAACAATATGATACAATTATGCATTATGAATTATGCATTATGCATTTCTTTGGTTAATGCGTTTCTTCACCTTATCCACGTAAGCATCGATGACTGCCACGGATACGATATTCACCACGTCGCGCACTGAGGCACCGAAGTCGATAAAGTGGATGGGTTTGTTAAGTCCCATCTGGATAGGACCGATAATCTCCACGTCGGCATCAAGCATCTGTAGCATTTTGTAACTGGAGCGTGCCGAGGTGAGGTTAGGGAACACCAGCGTGTTCACGTCCTTACCCTGCAAGCGTGTAAACCCATATTGACTGTCACGCAGTTCGCGGTCTAATGCGAAGCCTATCTGCATCTCGCCGTCAATGGCCAGGTCGGGATATTGTGTCTGCATCTGTTCCACGGCTGCTCTCACCTTCTGTGCACCGTCGCTTTGGCTTGAGCCGAAGTTGGAGTGCGAGATCATGGAGATGACTGGTTTCTCATTAAAGAAACGTACAGCAGTGGCTGCCAGTTTCGCAATATCCACTAGCGTGTCGGTATCGGGATTCTCGTTGACCAGGGTGTCGGCGATATAGAGGGTACCCCTTGGTGAGTTGATGATATGCATGGTGCCGAAGTGTTTGTATTCTGGTCGTATGCCAATCACCTCGTTGACCACCTTGATGGTGTTGGAATACTTCGTGTAAAGACCTGTGATGAAAGCATCGGCATCGCCCGTCTCTACCATCATCATGCCGAAGTAGTTGCGCTCGAACATCTTGTCGTTGGCCTCCTGGAAGGTGTAGCCGTCACGCTGGCGTTTCTCGGCCAGGATGCGGGCGTAGCGTTCGCGTCGTTCCTGTTCGTCGGGATGGCGCAGGTTGACAATCTCGATGCCCTCCAGGTTGAGGTCTAACTCCTTCGCCATCTTTGCAATGACTTCATCGTTGCCCAGCAGTATAGGCTGGCATATACCCTCGCTCTTGGCCTGCACAGCGGCTTTGAGCATGGTGGGGTGGACGGCTTCGGCAAAGACCACCCGTTGTGGATGGGCTGCTGCCGTGGCGTAGAGTTTCTGAGTGAGTTTGGTCTCTTGTCCCAAGAGCACAGACAAAGAATCCTTGTATTGTTCCCAATTCTCAATAGTCTTACGAGCCACACCGCTGTCGATGGCAGCCTTGGCCACGGCCGCACTGACCTCGGAGATGAGTCGTGGATCAACAGGTTTGGGAATAAAGTAGTCGCGTCCGAACTTCAGGTTATTTACCTTGTAAACATCATTAACCACATCGGGCACCGGCTGTTTAGCCAGGTCGGCAATGGCATGTACGGCCGCCAGTTTCATCTCCTCGTTGATGGCAGTGGCGTGAACGTCGAGGGCACCACGGAAGATATAGGGGAAGCCGATGACGTTGTTGATCTGGTTGGGATAGTCGGTGCGGCCTGTTGACATCAGCACGTCAGGGCGTGCGTCCATAGCATCCTCGTAGGAGATCTCCGGCACGGGGTTGGCCAGTGCGAAGATCACGGGATTAGGTGCCATGGAACGTACCATATCCTTAGTGAGCACGTTGCCCTTCGACAGTCCCACGAAGACATCGGCACCCTTCACGGCGTCTTCCAGTGTGCGGATGTCGCGGCGTGAGGTAGCGAAGAAACGCTTCTGCTCATTCAGGTCTTGACGGTCCTGGGAAATGACACCCTTTGAGTCGAGCATCACGATATTCTCTTTGCTGGCACCAATGGCCATATAGAGTTTGGTGCAAGAGATGGCGGCGGCACCGGCGCCGTTGACCACAATCTGCACCTGACTGATATCCTTGCCGCATACCTCCAGGGCATTCTTCAGTCCGGCGGCACTGATGATGGCCGTGCCGTGCTGGTCGTCGTGCATCACGGGGATGTCGAGTGTCTTTTTCAGTCGTTCCTCTATATAGAAACATTCCGGGGCCTTGATATCTTCCAGGTTAATGCCGCCGAAGGTGGGGGCAATACGTTCTACGGCCTCGCAGAACTTCTCTGGGTCTTTCTCGTTAACCTCGATGTCAAACACATCTATGCCGCCATAGATCTTGAACAGCAGACCTTTACCTTCCATCACGGGCTTACCACTGAGGGCACCGATGTCACCCAGTCCGAGGACGGCCGTGCCATTGGAGATGACAGCCACCAGGTTGCCTTTGTCCGTATAGCGGTAGGCATCCTCCGGATTATTCTGTATCTCCAGACAGGGATATGCCACGCCAGGCGAATAAGCCAGGCTAAGGTCGGTTTGTGTACGATAAGCCTTGGTGGGCTTCACTTCGATTTTTCCTGGCCGCCCGCTCTCATGATACTCCAGTGCGGCCTCTTTTGTTATCTTTGCCATCGTATATATAATTCATAATTAATAATTCACAATTCACAATTCATAATTCACAATTAAAGACTCACCTCTAATTAAAGAAGTTCCACGAGATACCCATGTGGAGCACGGAGGCATTCATGGGATAGTGTGGAACAAGAAAATACTGGCTCTTGAAGTTATCGGCCAATGCGTTTTGCATCAGCAGGAAGAAGCGTGCATGCTTCAGGTGCAAATTGGCATAGGCATCCACGAAGGGGAAATTGCCAATTTCCATGCGTGCGTCTGGGTTCTCCTGCACGGCATACTGATTGAGTGTCGGACAGAAGTCGGGGGCTTTATAGTTGGTAAACCATGTGGCGGCAGCCCCCAGTTCCACGCGCAGCACGCCAGCCACCATAAACTGGAAGTAGAGGTTGGAGAAGACATTCAGCGAGGGCAGCGGCAGCACGTCGTTGTCCGATGACAACTGATAGGTCACGATGTTGTCCCAGTGCAACGGACCGAGTTTGAGTTTCTGGTCTAGTTGGGCGGTCATCACATTCAGGTTGCTGCTATGCTGTCGCACGGCGGCAGTGAGCATTGTGTTCTTCTCTCCCACACGTTGGTAGTTCATGCCGTAGTATGTATAGTTCTGTATTTCTTCTATGGCCACCCTTAGCCTCGTCTTGGTCTTCTCGTACACGAAGTCGCCCTCAATGCGTGTGCGCATCTCTTTGTCCAGGTCGTTGTCCCACCACAGGTGCTTGGAATGGAACTTACGTTCATAGAACGTGGGGTTGAGGCGGTGCATGTAGGCTTTGGCTGCCAGTCTGACGGTGTCGCCCATGAAGGCGAAGTTCAGGTCGGTGCTGCCTTCCAGTTTCATTTGTCCGGCATCTTCGCCCGCTATCCATGCCTCTGCCAGCAGGTTATAGTGCAGCGTTCGTCCCATGGTCTTCTGTAGTTGTCCGCCGATGCTGATACTGTGTTCGCTGAAGCCTTCCCCTTCCAGCCATGCCGTGCTGTCGGCACCGACGACAGGCAACTGGAAGCGTCGCATCTCATGTGAGGCAAAGACCTTCAATCCTGCCGGCACGTATTTGTTGAATCCCTCAAGCAGTGCCACGGCCACGGTGTTGCGCAAGCCGAAATACTTGGTGTCGTCCCTGATGGAGTCGCCACCATAGTCACCATCGTATTTATTATAATAGGTGTTGGCGAAAAAGTTGTCAGGTGTCTGATAAGCCAGGTATCTCCGCTCGTAACTGCCGAGTTCTGCCGTATGGATGAAACTGGTCACCGGCACATATTCGTCTTTCATGAACATGGCTGTCGAGTCCGTTGCCAGTGAGTCTTTCAGTGCAGCGGTCTCTGTCGGCTGGTTTTGATTCTCTGCGTTAAGGCTGTCTTTTTTGTTCTGCTCTGCCGATGCCATGGCGAATTTCTTGGCCTCTATCTCTTCGTCGGTCATCTTCACCTTGCGGTAGAAGCCCACGTTATAGCGGTGTGTCAGGAAGAAGCGGTCGTTGTCGTTGCGATTCCAGTGGTACTGCAGGATGGTGGGTATCTCGTTGGACGAATAGGACTCTGAGAAGCGTTCCGAGTGGGTGATATAGTCATCGTTGGTGATACCGCCGTTTTCTGTTGTTTTCTCGTGGTGTGTGGAGTAAAGGGCATGCATCTGATAGCGGTCGCCCATGTAACTAATATAAAAGGATGCTCCGAAATGGCTGGTGCTCTGGTTCTGGTAGTAGCCGCGACCATAAGCGTAGTTGAGATCCATGCCTATGCCCAGTTGCTTGTTGGCATTGACTGCAAACTTGGCATCGATGTGGTCTTCGCCGTTCAACTTGTCGCCACAGTTGTCGTAGGCCAGGTTAGTGATGGGCGACAGGGTATTGGTGAAATGCCACTCATCGGGTTGTCGGAATATCTGGCTGTAGACATCGGTAAAGGCAAACTGCTGTTTCTCTTTCCTGTCAATGAAGATGCGGTTCTGTCGAGCGGCATAGTTGTTGCCGATGGTGTTGTATTCCATGTGATGTCCCATGGGCAGGGTTGACTGTGGATAGAGGTGTGGCATGGTGTCTACCTCCGCTTTGATGATGTCGCCGAAGCGTCTGTCCACCGTCCACACGTAAATACCCTTTGGCACCTCTTTGTTCTTGTTGGTTGTGTCGTTGCGGTGTGGGTTGAACGAGCCGCTACTGCCTTCCTGCATCAGAGAGGCAGGGTTGAGCGTCTGTGCCTCTGCCTGTTGAACAGGCGTCAGCATGGCAGTGACGATGGAGAGCAGCAGTAGGTAGTAACGTCTCATATCTTCAATAGGCGTAGTGCAAGTTCCACAAACTTGAATACCGATGCCACGATGAGTATATACTTGGCCAGTTCATGGTCGGCATAGAAATAGACTATGAGGCCGGCGATGGCACCAGCCATGAAGATGACGTTCAGCCAGAAGCGCAGCGTGCGCGTCTTGCTGGAGTCGCGGAAAGGCTCCAGATTGTGGCGTTTGGGATGGCTGACCTGGTCGCGCTCTTCAGGCGACAGCAATGATTCTTCTTGTTGCATCATCCTACTACTGCAGCAGTTTGGTGAAACGGTTGAAGATATAGTTCACGCGGTCGATGGTCTTGCGGCGGAACTTTCCGCTGACGCGGGCCAGTTTGGTCTGTTTGCGGTTCAAACCATATTTGTCGGTAATCCATTCTTCTGCCTTGTAAGTGGTGGGGGTGCGTTCCTCGTCGTAGAGGTAGTAAATACGAATCACCTGTACCTTGGCCTCACCATCGGCACAGTCGACCACCAGGTTGTAAAGGAAACGGGTGCGGTCGAGCACCAGGGGCTTGTTCTTGAAGACGAGCCATTCCTGGAAGTTGCCAACAATCTGGTGTTTGTTAACATCTTCAAGGGCGATGCGTGTCTGCTCCAGTTGGTTGGCCTCCTTGGTCATCTTCACCATGTCGGCAAGCACCAGGTCGTAGATCTGCTGGGCGGTCTTGCCGGGGGCCTTGATGGTAGTGGAGAATACTACACGTCCGTCAACCTCTGGCACGGCCCCTGCCAAATACTTGGCATCGGGGTTGCCGTTCTCCGTGGTCTCTGTCTTTTCCCATGTATTGTCCTGTGCAGCGGCTGCCATAGGCAGTAGCAAAAAGAGTGCGAATAATAATTGTTTCATTGCTCTGATTATAATAATTAATGGTTTCTCTCTATTTTTTCTGCAAAGTTACGAAGTTTTTTTCTTTCTGCCAATACTTGCACACATGTTTTATATATTTTTCAAGTTTCGCATGTACTCAACTCCTTTTATGCTGTTCTTGTTTTTGCGTAAAACCAAAAATCGGGGTGAAAGTTTGGCGATTAATAATAAAATGTGTAATTTTGCAAGCCAATAGAGAAGTCCTCTTTTTAGTTTATTTGGTAGACGATCATCAATAACAGACGTATGACACAGGAACAAGATATAAGAAATGCTGTTGAGGCGATGCGGAAGGGTGGGGTGATACTCTATCCCACTGATACTATTTGGGGTATAGGCTGCGATGCCACCAATGCCGAGGCCGTGAGAAAGGTTTACGATATCAAGCAGCGCGACGACTCCAAGGCACTGATCTGCCTTGTTGACTCCGATGCGCGTCTTCAGCGTTATGTGAGGAATGTGCCCGATGTGGCCTGGCAACTTATCGACTGCGTAGACAAGCCCACCACGCTGATACTCGACGGAGCCGTGAACCTGGCGCCCAACCTGATTGCGCCCGATGGCTCTATCGGCATACGCATTACCAAGGAGCCGTTCTCGCATGAACTATGCTTCCGCTTCCAGAAAGCCATCGTGTCTACCTCGGCAAATATCAGCGGTGAGCCTGCCGCCCAGAACTATGGCGACATTGACCCGCGTATTCTGGAGCAGGTGGACTACGTTTGCTGGTCTCGCCGACAGGAGCATAAGCCCCATGCACCTTCAAGTATCATTAAACTTGGTTCCGACGGCGAGGTACAGGTCATCAGGAAATAATAATCCGCCGTCCTTAATCATTTCTCATTACTCATTTTTAATAATGGCTTCTAAGTACAACGATAACAATAACATAATGGAAGAGCGTGAGGTATCTTTCCCGCCTGCCCATACTGCCGAGCATCTGCTCAACCAGACCATGATACGACTGTTTGGCTGTGAGCGCAGTTACAATGCCCATGTGGAGCGGAAGAAAAGCAAGATGAGTTTTCACCTGAGCCGAAAGCCAACGCGCCAGGAGGAAAAGGAGATAGAGCGGAGGATGAATGAACTCATTGAGGCCGACCTGCCCGTAACGTTTGAGTATGTGAGACGCGACAGTTTGCCAGAAGGCATTGATGCCGGCCGTCTGCCTGATGATGCCGGCGACGACATACGCCTGGTGCGTATTGGCGACTATGATGTTTGTCCCTGCATCGGCAAGCATGTCAGGTCAACAGGTCAGATAGGCCGCTTTGAGATGCTCGGCACCAATTGGGATGAGATGGAACGGTCGTTTCGCGTACGCTTTAAGATTATCTCTGCCTATTGAGGATTAAAAAATATTGAATAATTGCTTTGCGATGATGAATTTTGAATAGATAAATACTGATAATATGAAAAAACTGATTGCTATTTCTGCCATGATGCTCGCTACAACGGGGGCTATGGCATGTACTAATTTCATTGTGGGTAAAAACGCTTCGGCCGACGGCTCAGTGATGTGCTCTTATAGTGCTGACAGTTACGGCATGTTCCAGGGACTGGCCCACTATCCCGCCGCCCGTCATCCCAAGGGCACGATGCGCAAGATCTACGACTGGGACACCAACAAATACTATGGTGAGATACTCGAGGCCGAAGAGACCTACAACGTCATTGGCAACATCAACGAGTGGCAGGTCACCATTGGCGAGACCACCTTTGGCGGCCGCGAGGAAATGGTTGACACGACAGGCATCATGGACTATGGCTCATTGATTTATATTGCCTTACAACGCTCGAAGACCGCCCGCGAAGCCATTGATGTGATGACATCGCTGGTAGAGCAGTATGGCTATAACTCCGAGGGCGAGACCTTTACCATCTGCGACCCCAACGAGGCATGGATTATGGAGATGATGGGCTGTGCCAGCGACCGCAAGATAGAAAAGGGCCGTACGGTGTGGGTAGCCCTGCGTATTCCTGATGACATGATCTGCGGACATGCCAACCAGAGCCGCATAACGACCTTCGACCAGAAGGGAAAGAAGGCAAACGACAAATGGTCGATGGTCAATGGTGCCGGCAATGTGCGCTACTCTAAGAATGTGGTGAGTTATGCCCGTAAGATGGGTTGGTTCAGCGGCAAGGACGAAGACTTCAGTTACAACGCTGCCTACGCCGCCCCCGACTTCTCAGGCCGTCGTATCTGCGATGCCCGCGTGTGGTCGTTCTTCAACCGCTATGCTGATGGCATGGACCGCTTTATCCCCTGGGCAGAGGGCCGCGACGCTAATGCCGAGGTGCTGCCGCTGTGGGTGAAGCCCAACAGGAAACTCACTGTGCATGATGTGGAGACAGCCATGCGCGACCATTTTGAGGACACGCCGTTCTCGCTCGACCAGGACATGGGCGGCGGCCTGTGGGAGATGCCCTACCGTCCTACGCCGCTCTATTTCAAGTGCGACGGCAAGGAGTATTTCAACGAGCGTCCCGTTTCCACGCAGCAGGCCGGCTTCGTCTATGTCAGTCAGATGCGCTCATGGCTGCCGCGCGAGGTGGGTGGCTGCTTCTGGTTTGCCAACGACGACGGCAACATGGTGCCCTTCACGCCCGTCTACTGCTGTGCCACGGCCTCGCCCCGTCCGTATAACACCCCTGGCGCCGACGACCTGACTTTCTCCATGGACAATGCCTTCTGGGTGCAGAACTGGGTGAGCAACATGGTTTATCCTCGCTACTCCATGCTCTTCCCAAGCCTGAAGGAGGTGCGCGACTCGCTTGACAACTCTTATTTCCGCGCCCAGAAAGAGGTGGAGGACAAGGCTTTGACGCTTGATGAGGCAGCCCGTGTGAAATACCTGACGGCCTATACTGCCGAGAAGGCCGACCAGATGCTGGCCCGCTGGCGCCAGTTGGCCACCTATCTGATTGTTAAATACAACGATATGGCCGTGAAGCCTGAGGAGAATGGTCGTTTTACCCGCACTCAATATGGTATGGGCAGTGCCGTGAAACGTCCCGGCTACTCTGAGAAATTTGCCCGTGAACTGATCAGACAGACTGGCAAGAAGTTTGAGAAGCAATGAAATTATCGGAACTGAAGACGGGCGAGAAAGCCGTCATAGTGAAGGTGCTGGGTCACGGAGGCTTCCGTAAGCGCATCATCGAGATGGGATTTATCAAGGGTAAGACCATCGAGGTGCTGCTTAATGCGCCCCTGCAAGACCCCGTGAAATATCGCGTGATGGGCTATGAGGTGAGCCTGCGTCATCAGGAGGCCGAGCAAATCATCGTGACCCAGGGCGACGAGAGCAAGAGTGGTGACGAGGTACGAGGTTCGAGATACGAGGTACGAAGTACGTGGTACGAGGATGACACCATGCATGCTGCCTGGCGCGAGCACCGCACCATCACCGTGGCCCTGGTGGGCAACCCTAATTGCGGCAAGACCTCGCTGTTTAATTTTGCCTCTGGTGCCCATGCCCATGTAGGCAACTACAGCGGTGTCACCGTTGATGCCACAGTGGCCCATGCCTCGATGTACGGCTATACCTTCCTGCTCACCGACCTGCCAGGCACCTATTCCCTCTCATGCTATAGTCCTGAAGAACTCTACGTGCGCAAGCATCTGAGTGAGCAGATGCCCGACGTGGTCATCAACGTCATCGATGCCTCCAACCTGGAGCGCAACCTGTATCTGACCACCCAGTTGATGGATATGAACGTGCGTATGGTGTGCGCATTGAATATGTACGACGAGTTTGAGCGTCGCGGCGACTCTGTTGATATCGACACCCTGTCGTCGCTCTTCGGCCTGCCGATGGTGCCCACGTCGTTCAAGAGCGGCATGGGACTGAAAGAACTGTTCCGTGCCGTCATCCAGGTCTATGAGGGTGCCAACAAGTCGGTCCGCCACTTGCATATCAACTATGGTCATGAGATAGAAGACGGCATAGCCCAGATACAGAAATTCCTGAAGGCTGACGAGCACATCAGCCAGCATTACAGCACGCGCTACCTGGCCATCAAACTGCTGGAGCACGACAGCGACGCCTTGCAGTATATTGGTCAGCATCTGGCCGACGAGCACCGCCCTGAAGACCGCAAGCGGCTACTGCTGGCACGCGACGTGGCCGATACGCGTGTGAAGGAAGAGACAGGACAGGATGCCGAGACAACCATTATGGATGCGAAATACGGTTTTATCAACGGTGCACTGAAGGAGGCCTCTTACCAGACAGGCACCAAGACAGACACCTACCGCGTGACCCATCTGATAGACCATGTGTTGTCCAACCGCTTCCTGGGATTGCCCATCTTCTTCCTCATCCTCTTCGTGATGTTCCAGACCACCTTTGCCCTGGGTCAGTATCCTATGGACTGGATAGAGTGGGGGATAGCGTGGCTGGGCAACCGTCTGTCGACGATGATGGCCGACGGGCCGCTGCGCTCCATGCTCATCGACGGCGTGATAGGCGGCGTGGGCTCTGTCATCGTGTTCATGCCTCAGATTCTGATACTCTATTTCTTCATCTCGTTCATGGAAGACTCCGGCTATATGTCGCGTGCCGCCTTTATCATGGACCGCCTGATGCACAAGATGGGTCTTCACGGCAAGTCGTTCATACCGTTGGTCATGGGCTTTGGCTGTAATGTGCCGGCAGTGATGGCCACCCGCACCATAGAGAGCCGCCGTTCGCGCCTCATCACGATGATGATACTCCCCTTTATGTCGTGCTCGGCTCGTCTGCCCATCTATATCATGATAGTGGGCACGTTCTTTGCCGTGGAGTATCGTTCGTGGGTCATGATTTCGCTCTATGCCGTTGGTATCCTGCTGGCTGTGGTGGTGAGCAAGGTCTTGTCGCGTTTTGTCATCAAGGGCGAGGACACGCCGTTTGTGATGGAACTGCCCCCTTATCGTTTTCCTACGGCCAAGGCCATCATGCGCCATACGTGGGAGAAATGCAAGGAATACCTGAAGAAGATGGGCGGCATCATCCTTGTGGCCAGCATCATAGTGTGGGGCTTGGAGTATTTCCCCCATGACGACAGCCTCACGCAGCAGCAACAGCAGGAGCAGTCGTATATAGGGCGCATGGGCAAAGCCATAGAACCCGTGTTCACACCCCAGGGCTTCGGCTGGAAACTCGATGTCTCGCTGATTGCCGGTGTGGGTGCCAAGGAGATTGTGGCTTCAACCATCGGCGTGCTTTATAGCGGCGACGACAGTTTTGGCGACGATGACGACTATTCGCAGGACACAACCAAATACACGGTGTTACACCAGGCGATGGCAGCCGACGGCATCACGCCGCTCTCGGCCTACTGCTTCCTCCTGTTTGTGCTGATTTACTTCCCCTGTATCGCCACTATTGTAGCCATCAAAAACGAAACAGGCTCATGGCGTTGGGCATGTATATCGGCCCTTTACACCACAAGCCTGGCTTGGCTCATTTCTGCTATTGTCTATCAGGTTGGCATGCTCTGCTGATATTATGCATACATCTTGGCTTTCTGTTCCTTGATGGCCTCGTCGTAGATGTAGTCGTCGTATTGCATCAGTTTATCGATGGTGCCGCGCGGGGTCAGTTCAATGATACGGTCGGCAACGGTCTGGATAAACTCATGGTCGTGGGAAGCAAAGATGATATTGCCCTTAAACTGCACCAGATTGTTGTTGAAGGCCTGTATGGATTCCAGGTCAAGGTGGTTGGTGGGCGTATCGAGGATGAGGCAGTTGGCATTCTTCAACTGCATGCGTGCTATCATGCAGCGCATCTTCTCGCCGCCTGAGAGCACGTTTACCTTTTTCAGCACATCCTCCTCCTTGAACAGCATGCGCCCGAGGAACGACTTCATCATCACCTCGTTGCCCTTGCCGTATTGCGAGAGCCAGTCAACCAGGTTAAGGTCTGACTGGAAGAACTCAGTATTGTCGAGCGGCAGATAGGCGGTAGTGATGGTGACGCCCCATTTATACGTGCCGGCATCGGCCTCGCGGTTGCCGTTGATAATCTCAAACAGGGCAGTCATGGCCTTCGGGTTGTGGGAGAGGAACACGGTCTTCTGTCCCTTCTCGATGGTGAAGTTCACATTGTCGAAGAGCACCGTGCCGTCGGCATCGACAGCCTTCAGGCCTTCCACCTCCAGTATCTGTGTGCCTGGCTCGCGTTCCATCTGGAAGATGATGCCAGGATATTTGCGCGTTGAGGGTGTAATCTCCTCAATATTCAGTTTCTCCAGCATCTTCTTTCTGGAAGTCGTTTGCTTGGATTTTGCCACGTTGGCCGAGAAGCGACGTATGAACTCTTCCAGTTGCTTGCGCTTTTCCTCGGCCTTGAGTTTCTGGTTCTGAGCCTGGCGCAATGCCAGTTGTGATGACTCGTACCAGAAAGAGTAGTTGCCTGAGAAGAGGGTCACCTTGCCAAAGTCTATGTCGATGGTCTGCGTTGACACGGCATCAAGGAAGTGACGGTCGTGGCTGACCACGAGGACACACTGTTCCAGACTGCTGAGATATTCCTCCAGCCACTGCACCGTGTCGAGGTCGAGGTCGTTGGTGGGCTCGTCGAGCAACAGGTTGTCAGGATGGCCGAAGAGCGCCTTGGCCAGCATGACACGTACCTTCTCGTTGTTCGAGATGTCCGACATCTGTGCATAGTGCCGGTCCTCGCTGATGCCCAGGTTCTGCAGCAGTTGGGCTGCTTCGCTCTCGGCTTCCCAGCCGTTCATCTCGGCAAAGGCCATCTCCAGTTCTGCCGCCTTCACGCCGTCGTCCTCTGTCATCTCTGCCTTGGCATAGAGTGCCTCGCGCTCCTTCATGTTCTGCCACAGAGGCTGATGGCCCATGAGCACAGTGTTCATCACTGTGAACTCATCATATTTGAAGTGGTCCTGCTCCAATACGCTCATGCGCTCTCCCGGCAGCATCTCTATGGAGCCCTTGTTGGGTTCCAGTTCACCACTGATGGCCCTCAACAGAGTAGACTTGCCTGCTCCGTTGGCGCCAATGATGCCATAAATGTTTCCACTTGTAAACTTCAGGTTCACATCTTTGTAAAGAACCTTTTTTCCAAACTGAATAGCCAGATTCGTGACTGTAATCATCTTTTTTCCTTATCCTTTTTAAAAAAACGGTGCAAAGGTACGAAAAAAAAATGATATATGCCAATTGACCGTTGACATTTTTTTATTCGCGCTTAAAAAAAAGCGTGGCAGGCAGTTTCTGCCATTTGCCGTTGTTGGGAACTTTAAGTGTAGAGCCTTTGCCCTGTTTCAACACATAGATGCTGTCGTTCCGGCGCGTCAGTGTGGCTTCCAAGTCTTCGCTGCCATAGTCGTTCACCATTTCCAGGAAGGCTTTATCGCCCTTCACCTCGGCACTGATGATAGGCCAGCAGAAACTGTTGTGCTCCTTGCCCAGGTAGCCGGGCAGGGGGCCGAGCAACTCCTGTCCTGGAATCTCTATGCTCTGATGGTGGAAATCTATTCTCAGATACACCTTGTATTCCTTGTTGGAAAGATAGGCATGAAAGGCCGTGCTGTCTGTCTGCGCGTATGCCATATTGCCCAGAACGGCGAGGAGGCTGATAAGAAGAAATCTCATGATGATGTATTTTTTGTTTACAAAATTACTAGTTTTATGTCAATTATTTGCTGGAATCGGAAAAAATGTTGGATAATTCTTGTAGATTTAAGAATATTTTAAGTATCTTTGCAGCCGTTTATAAACAAAAGCAATGAGTAAAAAGTTATTAACTCCAGATTACATCTTTGAGTCGAGTTGGGAAGTATGCAATAAAGTAGGAGGTATCTATACCGTACTTTCAACACGCGCAAAGACGCTACAGGAGAAGTTTCAGGATAGAATCATATTCATTGGTCCTGATTTTAGGAAAGTAAAGGAGGCTGGCGACGAGCAGCAGGAAATGGTGGATAATCCCTATTTCCGCGAAGAGCCGTCGCTCTTTGCTCAGTGGCAATGGGAGGCCAAGGAGAAAGGCATCAAAGTAAGGGTAGGGCGGTGGACCATTCCAGGCGAGCCGATAGCCATCCTTGTGGACTTTATGCCCTATTTCGCCCAGAAGGATGCCATCTATACGTGGTTATGGGAGAAGTATAAGGTTGACTCGTTGCATGCCTACGGCGACTACGACGAGGCCTCCATGTTCTCGTATGCCGCAGGACTGGTGGTGGAGAGCCTGTACCACTGGATTGAGAATGAAAAATTGGAAATTGAAAATTCTTCTACGCGCAGCCATTCTTCACTCTTCACTCTTCACTCTTCACTAAAAGCGGTCTACCACGCCAACGAATGGATGTGCGGACTGGGTGCCCTATATATTAATAATAAGGTGCCGCAGATAGCCACCATCTTCACTACCCATGCCACCAGCATAGGGCGTTCCATTGCCGGCAACCAGAAGCCTCTCTACGACTATCTCTTTGCCTATAACGGCGATCAGATGGCCGAGGAACTGAACATGCAGTCGAAGCACTCTATAGAGAAACAGACCGCCTGGCATGTGGACTGCTTTACAACGGTGAGCGACATCACTGCACATGAGTGCTTGGAACTGCTCGACAAGCCTGTAGATGTGGTGCTGCCCAACGGCTTCGACAATAGTTTCGTACCTAAGGCAGCCGCCTTCACCAAGAAGCGCAGGCAGGCCAGGGAAAAGATGCTCCAGGTGGCTAACGCCCTGCTGGGAGAGAATCTGGGCGACGATACCATCATCGTTTCCACATCGGGCCGCTATGAGTTCCGCAACAAGGGTATCGATGTCTTTGTTGAGGCCATGAACCGTCTGCTGCGCGACCGCAACCTGAAGAAGAAGGTTCTTGCGTTCATCGTGGTGCCCGGCTGGGTGGGCGAGCCCCGCAAGGACCTGCAGTACCGACTTGAAGAGGGCCTGCCCTACGATACCCCCTTGGAAGTGCCTCAGGTCACCCATTGGCTGCACAACATGGGTCACGACAATGTGCTCAACATGATGAAGTTCTACGATATGCACAACCGCCACGAGGACAACGTGAAGGTTGTCTTCCTGCCCTGCTATCTCGACGGCAAGGACGGCATCTTGAATCTGACCTACTACGACGTGGTGGTGGGCAACGACCTCTGCATCTATCCCTCATACTACGAGCCCTGGGGCTATACACCCCTTGAGGCCGTGGCTTTCAAGGTGCCCTGCATCACCACCGACCTGGCCGGCTTCGGCCTCTGGGCCAACAAGGAGTTTGGGCACGAAGGGCAGTTGGACGACGGCGTGAAGGTGATTCACCGCACTGACTACAACTACTCTGAGGTGGCCGACTATATCAAGGACACCGTGGCACAGTATTCTGCCATGAACAAGACCCAGGTCGATGCCTGTCGCAAGGCTGCCGAATCGCTGTCGAAGAAGGCTCTCTGGAGCGAGTTCATCAAGTACTACTACGAGGCCTACGACATTGCTTTGCAGCGCGCCAAGGAGCGCATGAGCCAACTTTGAAGACACGTTCGATAACACTATTGCTGTGCTGTCTCCTTTCGTTCACCGCCAGGGGACAGCACATTTGGAAAAAGGGCGATTACATTCGCTCCTTTGTCTATTGCAACGGAAAGAAGGTTGAGGCAATCTATCGGGTAAGGAACGGTTCCGAAGTGTTCTTTGGCTATGAGAGTTATTCGAAGACCGCTGTTGACACAACACTTGCCGGCTTTCTTGAGGTGCCTCGGCATGTAGTGCCTCGATAGCCTCCCTCATGGAAACCATCAATAGTCGAGGATATGGAGTAATTGCCTCATAGAATAATGTAAATCAAACAATCTAAATCAATAATTTATAAGGGGGGCGAAACAAAAACTCTCCTTTTTTCTTTTATTTAAGAAATATTGAGTACCTTTGCAGCCGAATATCAACTAATTTTAAGGTAAAACAAGTATTTATGAAGATTAAAGCAGACAATGCCAATGCTCCGGTTTGGAAGGAGCTGATTGTAAGGTCGAGCCTCCCTGAGGAACTGAAGTGCCTCGACGAGATTGCACACAACTTGTGGTGGGTGTGGAACTACGAAGCCCGCGACCTGTTCCGTGATCTCGACCCCGAGCTTTACCACGACGTGAACCACAACCCTGTGATGCTGCTGGAACGTCTGAGCCTGCCTCGCAAGGAGAAGATTGTCAAGGACAAGGCCCTGATGAAGCGCATCAAGAGCGTATATGACATGTTCCGTGCATACGTTGACGTGCAGCCCGACAGCAAGCGCCCCTCTGTGGCCTATTTCTCAATGGAGTATGGTATGCACTCGGCCCTGAAGATCTACAGCGGCGGTCTGGGCATGCTGGCCGGCGACTACCTTAACGAGGCCAGCGACTCTAACGTCGACATGTGTGCCGTCGGCTTCCTCTATCGTTTCGGCTACTTCACCCAGAGCCTCTCCATGGACGGCCAGCAGATAGCCAACTACGAGGCCCAGAACTTCAACTCCCTGCCCATTGAGCGCCAACTCGACGCCGACGGACAGCCCATGGTGGTCGATGTGCCCTATATGAACTACACCGTCCATGCCTACATCTGGCGTGTCAACGTGGGCCGCATCAAACTCTATCTGCTCGACACAGACAATGAGTTGAACTCCGAGTTCGACCGTCCTATCACGCACTCACTCTATGGCGGCGACTGGGAAAACCGTCTGAAGCAGGAAATACTGCTGGGCATCGGCGGCGTGCTGACACTGAAGAAACTGGGCATCAAGAAAGAGATATACCATTGCAACGAGGGCCACGCAGCACTCTGCAACCTGCAGCGCCTGTGCGACTATATCGAAGAGGGACTGACCTTCAACCAGGCCATGGAACTGGTGCGTGCCAGCGGCCTCTACACCGTCCACACACCTGTGCCTGCCGGCCACGACTACTTCGACGAGGGACTCTTCGGCAAGTACATGGGCGGCTATCCGCAGAAGTTGGGCATCTCGTGGGATGAGTTCATCGGCATGGGCCGCACCAATCCCGACGACCACAACGAGAAGTTCTGCATGTCGACCTTCGCCTGCAACACATGCCAGGAGGTCAACGGCGTGTCGAAACTCCACGGCTGGGTCAGCCAGAAGATGTTCTCAGGCATCTGGAACGGCTACTATCCTGAGGAGAACCACGTGGGCTATGTCACCAACGGCGTGCACTTCCCCACATGGGCAGCCAACGAGTGGCGGCAGGTCTATGAGAAGTATTTCGACGAGAACTTCATGTTCGACCAGTCGAACCAGAAGATATGGGAGGCCATCTACAACGTGTCTGACGAGGTGATCTGGAACACGCGCATGGCCCTGAAGCAGAAACTCTTCGACTATATCAAGATACAGTTCCGCGACACATGGCTGCGCAACCAGGGCGACCCCTCACGCGTGCTCGAACTGCTGGGCAGCATGAATCCCAACGCACTCGTCATTGGCTTCTGCCGCCGCTTTGCCACCTACAAGCGTGCCCACCTGCTGTTCACCGACGAGGCCCGGCTGGCCAAGATTGTCAACAACCCCGAACATCCCGTCATCTTCCTCTTCGCAGGTAAGGCGCACCCCGCCGACGGCGCCGGACAGGGGCTCATCAAGCGCATCTTCGAGATCTCGCAGCGGCCAGAGTTCCTGGGCAAGATCATCTTCCTCGAGGACTACGACTTCCTGCTGGCCCGCCGCCTGGTCAGTGGCGTGGATATATGGATGAACACGCCCACACGCCCGCTGGAGGCCTCCGGCACCTCGGGCGAGAAAGCAGAGATGAACGGCGTGGTCAACCTCTCCGTGAAGGACGGCTGGTGGCTGGAGGGCTATCGCGAGGGTGCAGGATGGGCACTCACTGAGAAGCGCACCTACCAGAACCAGGGCTATCAGGACCAACTCGACGCCGCCACCATCTACTCGCTCCTGGAGAACGAGATTGTGCCTCTCTACTACAACAGGGACAAGAAGGGCATCTCCAAGGAATGGATCAAGGTTATCAAGAACTCCATCGCACAGATTGCGCCTCACTACACCATGAAGCGCCAGTTGGACGACTACTACTCCAAGTTCTACGAGAAAGAAGCCAAGCGCTTCAAGGAAATATCCAAGGACAACAACCGTCTGGCCAAGGAGATAGCCTTGTGGAAGGAGAACGTGGCCGAGCGTTGGGACACCATCAGCGTGGTGAAGGCCGAGTGGGACTATCCCGCAGTCGGCATCCAGACGGGCGACAAGTACACCCTGCGCTATGTCATCAACGAGCAAGGCCTCGACGATGCCATCGCCCTGGAAAAGGTCAATGTCTACGTCGATGCCAACGGCGAGGAGCGCATCTTCTCCATCGAGCCGCTGAAGAAGGTGGGCAACGACGGCAACAACTATACCTTCGAGGCCGTGCTTACTCCAAAGCAGGCCGGCCAGTACAAGAGTGCCGTGCGCATGTATCCTAAGAACAAGAACCTGCCCCACCGTCAGGACTTCTGCTACGTGAAGTGGCTTGAACTGCCGCAGAACGCGTAAGCCAGGCTTTCGAAAATAAACGCCTACCGCAAGCGTCTTATTTGAAAGTATATTCCTACCGCAAGCGGTCTTATTTGAAAGTATATTCCTACCGCAAGCGGTCTTATTTGAAAGTATATTCCTACCGCAAGCGGTCTTATTTGAAAGTATA
>JAFSYY010000095.1 GCA_017455845.1 Prevotella sp.
ACACCGGTTCCTGGAACCGTTGTAAACATTTCCAGGGAAATCCTTTGGCGGTCTCGGAAGAAATCCGTACCTTTGCAGAATGTTTTCAGCATATATACTCTTTTCGACCATATTAGCCCTACCTGCCACGGCAGAAGATGACTCCATCCGCACGGAGCGGCTGGACGAGGTGGTCGTGACCTCCAACTCTGCCCGTCAGCGCATCCAGAACGTGCAGACGGGCGCGGAGGTGCTGCAGATAGAGAACCTGACGACCACACCCCAGTTGTTCGGAGAGAACGACCTCATGCGCTCCATCCAACTGCTGCCCGGCGTGAAGTCGGAGAGCGACGCCAGCAGCGGCTTCCAGGTGCGCGGTGGCACCTCGGCACAGAACCAGGTGCTCTTCGACAATGCCCCCGTCTATAACGTCGGCCACATGGGCGGTCTCTTCTCCGCCTTCAACAACGACGCGCTGGCCGGTGCCACGCTCTACAAGGGTCTGTTGCCCGCCCAGTATGGCGGAGCCTCCTCGGCCGTGCTCGACATCCAGGGAAAGACGGGCGACAGAAGCGGTCTCCACGGCGGGGCCTCCATCGGCATCCTGGCCGCGAAGGCCACCCTCGAAGGGCCGATCATCAAAGACAAGGTATCGTTCCTGGTGAGCGCCAGGCGCACCTATATGGACCTGTTCCTGAAACTCTCCGACGACTTCAAGAACAACTCGCTCTACTTCTACGACATCAACGCCAAGGTGGATTGGACCATCAACCCCAACAACCAACTGTTCCTGACGTTCTTCACGGGGCACGACAAGACGGCGGTGGAGGATATGGTAGATATACGCTGGGGCAACCTGTCGTCGAGCCTGAAATGGCTGCACCACTTCAGCAGCAGTTCCAACTCGCAGACCACCTTGTTCTACAGCGGGTACACCACGGACAACGGCGTCGATTTCCTCGGCCTGAACCTGTGGTACAAGGGTCATATCCGTCAGGAAAGTCTGCGGCAGGACTTCCACATCGGCCTGGGCAGACACCAGTTGAAGGCCGGCTTCCAGTCGTCGCTGCTCAACGTGATGTCGGCGGAATGGGAGATCGTGAGCAAGCACGAGAAGGAGGAGCGCCGCGCCTGGGAGAACGCCGTATGGCTGAACGGCACCTTCAAGTTCTCCCCCAGCCTGACAGCCGCCCTCGGTCTGCGACTGAGCACCTTCTCACCCCTCGGCGGCTCCTACTACTACGACATCGAGGACAACGGCGACATCGCCTGGTACTACAACTACAAAGACGGGGAGATCGTAAAGACCCACGTCGTGCTGGAGCCCCGTGCCAGCATCAGTTACCAGTTATCCGAGACCGCCAGCGTCAAACTGGGCTATGCCCGCACGTCGCAGAACATCCATGCCCTGCGCAACCAGAGCACCTCCACCCCCTTCGACCGCTACGCCATCAGCAGTAACATCATCAAACCGGAGATTGCCGACCAGGTCAGCGGCGGTTTCTACATGATGACGCCCGCCCAGGAATATGACTTCTCCATAGAGGGTTACTACAGACATATCAACAACGTGATCGACTATCGCGACGGCAAGTCGTTCAGCAGCGAGATCGAGATAGAGCGCCTCGTACTCCCCGGCAAGGGCAAGAGTTACGGCGTGGAGTTCTGCGCCCACAAGAACGGCGGGAAACTGACTGGTTGGCTGGCCTACACCCTCTCATGGTCGAAGACACGCATTGAGGGCATCAACGGCGGCAAGTGGTACAACGCCAGCAACGACCGCCGCCACGACGTCAATATCGTGGCCATGTACAAACTCAACAAGGCGTGGACGCTCAACGCGGCATGGGTCTTCAACAGCGGACAGGCCTTCACCGCTCCCAGCGGCAAGTACCAGGTCATCGACAACTGGATCTACTACTATGCCGAGCGCAACGGCTACCGCGCCCCCGACTACCACCGCCTCGACGTCAGCGCCACCTGGACGAAGAAAGGCCCCAAGACCACCCGCGAGTGGAGTTTCGGCATCTACAACCTCTATAACAGGTACAATCCGTACCTCATCAACTTTGAGGACGGCGACAACGGTGCCCGTACCCGTGCCGTCCAGTATTCACTCTTCGGCATCGTGCCGTCGGTAGCATTCAGCATCAAATTCTAAAAGACCATGAGAAGATTACCAGATATTCTAGCCATGCTAGCCGTACTTGCCGTGCTAACCTCCTGTAAGAAGGACATCGAGATCGACTACCGCCAGATCGAGCCCATCTACGTGGTGGAAGCCTTCGTGACTGACGGCCACATGGAGGCACGCATCACCCAGACCAACGACATGGACGACAACCAGACGACCAGCGGCATCAACCAGGCCGTCATCACTGTCACGGGCAATGACGGCAGTTCCGCGGTATTGGAATACGAAGGCAACGGCTACTATAAGAACTACAGGGCCAAGGGAACGCCCGGCGTGGAATACACCATCGACATCCAACTCAACGGACAGCACTTCACATCGACCTCCACCATGCAGAAACGGCCTACCATCAATAACTTCCGCTTTATCTGGAAGAAGATGCTGAATGAGAAGTACCTCATGGGGGAACTGCTCTTCCAGGATATCCCCAATCAGGACAACTGGTACTTCATACACATCTACCGTAACGATACGGGCTACCGCTGGGCGGTGAAGCGCGACGATGTGGATCCCAACAAGGAACTGCAGCAACTCTTCACCTTCGACAAGGAGGGCAGTAACGATGACGACATGCTCAGGGAGGGCGACCGCATACACATAGAGTTGAGAGCCATTGACCAGCGCGCCTACGACTATCTCTACTCCATGCAGATGATGGACAATACCGGAACCAACCCCATAGATAACTTCACGGGCGGATGCCTCGGCTACTTCTCAGCCTATTGTCAGATTGCCTACGACACAGCCTATTACGAGGCTTACGTAGAGGAAGAGGATTAAGAAGGAATCTCCGTCGAATCGGAAATCTTACGGATCATCAGCGTGACCGTCACGTGGTAACTCTCGTTGACGTAGCGCACCTGCATCGTGTTCTCCGTAAACGAGACAATCTGCAGGAGGAGCGACTGACGGCCGAGGCCCGTGCTGACTTCCAGTTTCAGGTTGCTGTTGTCGCACTGGTAGGTGCCCTTATCAACCAAGGTCTCCCCATCCTCGATCATCGTCGTGGCGAAGGAGCCCTTGCGCACCATCCCGTTATAACTGCCGTCGCCCTGGAAGATAAACAGGTCGTACCCGATGTCCTCGGGCTTGATCTCCTGTCCGACAATCTCCCCCACGTTCCCCTCGATGACCACGTCGCCCTCGTTCCAGCCGCGCTGCCAGGTGCCGACAATCGTCTCACCCAACCGTCGGCCGTCGTCATCGCCGCCCGTACAGGACATCAGGAGAAGGGTGGATAAAAGGAGTAACCCGCCAAAGAATCTCGTCCGCATATTATTTCACGTTTCCTACTTTCACGAGGTACTCTGCGATCTGTACGGCATTCAGGGCAGCACCCTTGCGGATCTGGTCGCCAGAGAGCCAGAACGTCAGGCCGCAGTCGTCGCTCAGGTCCTTGCGCACACGACCCACATAGACATCATCCTTGCCGGCCGTCTCCAACGGCATCGGATAGGTGAGCGTCGAGGGATCATCCTTCAGCGTACAGCCGGGAGCAGCGGCAATGGCCTTCTGGGCCTCCTCCACGCTGATGGGCCTCTCTGTCTCGATCCATACGGATTCCGAGTGGGAGCGCAGCGAACTGACACGCACGCACATGGCCGAGCACTTGGCATCGGTATGCATGATCTTGCGCGTCTCGTTGAACATCTTCATTTCCTCCTTCGTATAGCCGTTGGGCTGGAACACGTCGATCTGGGGGATCACGTTATAGGCCAGTTGGTGGGCGAACTTCTTCACGGTCTTCACCTCACCCTCTTCGACCATCTCCTTATACTGCTGCTGCAGTTCGGCCATGGCAGCGGCACCGGCACCCGAGGCACTCTGGTACGAGGCCACGTGGATGCGTTTGATATGGCTGATGTTCTCCAGCGGCTGGAGCACTACCACCATCATGATCGTCGTACAGTTGGGGTTGGCGATGATGCCACGGGGACGGTTCAGGGCATCCTCGGCATTGCACTCGGGCACCACGAGGGGCACATCGTCGTCCATGCGGAAGGCACTGGAGTTGTCGATCATCACGGCACCATACTTCGTGATGGTCTCCGCAAACTCCTTCGATGTGCCGGCACCGGCAGAGGTAAAGGCGATATCCACATCCTTGAAGTCATCATTATGCTGAAGCAACTTCACTTCGATTTCCTTGCCCTTGAAGGTATATTTACGGCCGGCACTACGCTCAGAACCAAACAACACCAGTTCATCCATCGGGAAATTCCTCTCGTCGAGAATCCTTAAAAACTCCTGTCCTACAGCGCCAGAAGCGCCAACAATTGCTACTTTCATAAGCCCAAATATCTATTTCGTTCGTAATTTGGCTGCAAAATTACAAAATAATTATGAATTATTTAGTACCTTTGCACTCAGAATGATACTATTGGCATCATATTTCCCGATTACCGACCCCACATTGATCTTCTTTGTGGTGCTGCTGATTATCCTACTGGCACCGATCGTGATGAGTAAGTTGCGCATCCCGCACATCATCGGCATGGTGCTGGCGGGTATCGTCATCGGGCAATATGGCCTTGACATCCTGGAGCGCGACAACTCCTTCGAACTGTTCGGCCGCGTGGGGCTCTACTACATCATGTTCCTCGCCGGACTGGAGATGGACATGGAGGGCGTGAAGAAACACTCCCGCCGCTTCATCATCTTCGGACTGCTCACCTGCTTCGTACCGCTGATCCTGACCTACATCATGGCAAAGACGGTGCTGGGTTACTCCCATCCCGCCTCGTTCCTCTTAGGCTGTATCATGGCCTCGAACACGCTCATCGCCTACCCCATCATCGGACGATATGGCCTACAGCGCCACCCGAGTGTCAGCCTCAGCGTGGGCTCGTCAATGATTTCCCTGTTCATGGCCCTGGTGATGCTGGCAGCCCTCTCGGGTGCCTTTACCGACGGTAACACCTGGTACTTCTGGCCCCTGTTCATCCTGAAGTTCGCCGCCTTCTGTGCGGGCAGCCTTATCTTCATCCCGAAACTGACACGCTATTTCCTGCGCCGCTACAGCGACGCGGTGATGCAGTATATCTTCGTGCTGGGCATCATGTTCCTCAGTGCGGCCCTCACCTCGCTCATCGGCATCGAGGGCATCTTCGGCGCCTTCTTCTCCGGCCTGATCCTGAACCGGTACATCCCCCGCGTGTCGCCCCTGATGAACCGCATCGAGTTCATCGGCAACGCCCTGTTCATCCCCTACTTCCTCATCGGTGTGGGTATGCTCATCAATGTCCGCACGATCTTCTCCGGGATCGACATGGTGTGGATCGTGTTCCTCATCGTGTTCTTCGGCACCTTCGGAAAGGCGCTGGCAGCCTATATCTCCAGTCTGCTGTTCCGTCTGACAAAGGCCGACGGGCACATGATGTTCGGTCTGACCTCCGCCCACGCCGCCGGTGCCATCGCCATGGTGATGGTGGGCATGCGCCTGGAGGTGGCACCAGGAGAGTATCTCATCAATGACATCATGCTCAACGGCGTGGTGATGATGATCCTCTTCACCTGTGTGATCAGTACGCTGATGACCGAGCACGCCTCCCAGCAGATCATCATCCAGGAGAAGGCCCATCTGGAGGCAGAGATCCCCAGCGACGATGATGAGAAGATCCTGCTCTGCGTGAAGTATCCCGAGATCGCGCCCCATCTGCTCTTCCTCTCCATGCTGATGCGTAACCAGCGGCTGAACCGTGAACTGGTAGCCCTCAACGTGGTCTATGACGACCAGAACAGCACGGCCGCCCGTGAGCAGGGACTGCGGCTGTTGGAGCAACTGCAGCAGCGGGCGAGCGCCTCCGAGGTCAAGGTACAGACACAGGTGCGTCTTTCCACGAACATCGCCAACGGCATCAAGCACGCCTTCCGCGAGTTCGCCTGTTCGGAGGTCATCATGGGTATGCATGTGCATACCGACAACAATCCCCGCTTCTGGGGCGAGTTCATCCAGAGCCTGTACAACGGCCTGAACCGTCAGATCATCCTCACCCGTTTCGTGCAGCCGATGTCCACCCTGCGGCGCATCCGTGTGGTGGTGCCCTCACGGGCAGAGTTCGAGCCGGGTTTCCACCGGTGGCTGGAGCGTCTGAGCCGTCTGGCAGGACAACTCGACTGCCGTATCCAGTTCCACGGGCGCAACGAGTCACTGGTGCTCATTGCCGAATACATCAACAACCGGCACCCCAACGTTCGGGCGGAATATACGCCGATGGCACATTGGAACGAACTGCCGCAACTGGCCTCCCAAGTAGCGCCCGACCACCTCTTCGTCGTCGTCACTGCCCGTAAGGGCACCATCTCCTATAAGACCGCCCTGGAGCGGTTGCCCGACGAGTTGCAGAAGCATTTCTCGGGCAAGAACCTCATGATCATCTTCCCCGACCAGTTCGGCGACCAGAAGGAAGACCGCATGAGTTTCACCGAGGCCCAGCACCATGAGGAGAAGAGCATCTACGACACCATATTACGTTGGATTCACGACAAGAATTATGATCGACATTAAGAATATCACCAAGAGTTTCGGCTCACTGCAGGTGCTGAAAGGCATCGACCTGCATATCGACAAGGGCGAGGTCGTCAGCATCGTCGGCCCCAGCGGTGCGGGCAAGACCACGCTACTGCAGATCATCGGCACCCTCGACCGCCCCGACAGCGGAGAGGTCATCGTCGATGGCATCGACACCAGCCGTCTGTCCACCAAGAAGTTGTCTGACTTCCGTAACCAGCACCTGGGCTTTGTGTTCCAGTTCCACCAGTTGCTCCCGGAGTTTACAGCCGTTGAGAATATCATGATCCCCGCCTATATCGCCGGCGTCTCCCGCAAACAGGCGCGGAAGCGTGCGGAGGAACTGCTTGACTTCATGAACCTGAGCGACCGTGCCACGCACAAGCCCAACGAACTCTCCGGCGGCGAGAAACAGCGCGTCGCCGTGGCCCGTGCCCTCGTCAACAATCCCGCGGTCATCCTCGCCGACGAGCCCTCCGGCTCCCTCGACACGAAGAACAAGGAGGAACTCCACCAACTTTTCTTCGACCTCCGCGACCAGTTCGGCCAGACCTTCGTCATCGTGACCCACGACGAGGCACTCGCCGCCATCACCGACCGCACTATCCATCTGCGCGACGGCCTCATCGAAAACCCGGAAACCACCATCGAGACACCAGAGATATGCTTAGACTCGGAGACTACACCACCCTCAGAATAGTCAAGAAGGTCGATTTCGGACTGTATCTTGACGGTGGCGAGGAGGGCGAGATCCTCCTGCCCCAGCGCTATGTGACCCACGACATGCACATCGGCGACGAGATAGAAGTGTTTATCTATCTGGATCAGGACGAGCGCCCCGTGGCCACCACTGAGCACCCCTACGCCAAGGTGGGCGAGTTCGCCTACCTCGAAGTGGCCTGGGTGAATCAGTACGGTGCGTTCCTGAAGTGGGGACTGATGAAGGATCTCTTCTGTCCCTTCCGGGAGCAGAAGAAGCGCATGGAACAAGGCCAGCGCCACATCGTCTATATCAAACTCGACGAAGACAGTTACCGCCTGATGGCCACCGCCAAGGTGGAGAAGTATCTCAGCACCCCCGACGAGAATCTCACCCACGGTGCCCCTGCCGACATCCTCGTCTGGCAGAAGACCGACCTCGGTTTCAAGGTCATCGTCGATAACAAGTATCAGGGACAGATCTACGAGAACCAGATCTTCCAGCCCCTGCACAGCGGCGACCGTCTGACGGGCTATATCGACCACGTACGCCAGGACGGCAAGATCGACATCACCCTCCAGCCCACAGGTCGCCAGCACACCCTCGACTTCGCGGAGGTGCTGCTGCGCTACCTCTACGAGAACGACGGCCGCTGCAACCTCGGCGACAAGTCGCCCGCCGAACTGATCTACGACCGTTTCCAGGTCTCGAAGAAAGCCTATAAAAAAGCCATCGGCGACCTGTATCGCCGACGGCTGATTGTTATGGATGACGAAGGCATCCGCTTAGCATAAAATCATAATCCCCGCCTAATCTGGCGGGGATTATGATTAGAATTCTGCGCTCTTCGGTGTTCTCGGGAACGGGATGACGTCGCGGATGTTCTGCATACCCGTGACGAAGAGGATCAGGCGCTCGAAACCGAGGCCGAAACCAGCATGAGGGCATGAACCCCAACGGCGGGTGTCGATGTACCACCAGAGATGGGTCTGATCCATCTGGCGGCGCTCAATCTCTGCCATCAACTTGTCGTAACTCTCCTCACGGACAGAACCGCCGATGATCTCACCGATCTGCGGGAACAGCACGTCAGTACCCTGCATGGTGGGACCAGGAGCCACAGCACCCTTGTAACCTACCGAACCCTCGCCCTGGGCCTCGTTCTGCTTCATGTAGAACGACTTGAACGCACGCGGATAGTCGGTCATGATGACGGGCTTCTTGAAGTGCTCCTCCACCAGATAGCGCTCATGCTCCGAGGCCAGGTCGTCGCCCCAGTTGCAGGGGAATTCAAACTTCTTACCGCTCTTGATGGCCTCCTGCAGGATATTGATACCCTCGGTATAGGGCAGACGGACGAAGGTCTCCTTCAGCACACCCTCCAAACGCTCTATGAGAGTTTTGTCAATCATCTTATTCAGGAACTCGAGGTCGTCCTTACAGTTGTCGAGTGCCCAACGGACACAATACTTGATGAAGTCCTCTTCCAAGTCCATCAGTTCCACTTGATCCAGGAAGTCCACCTCGGGCTCTACCATCCAGAACTCGGCCAGATGGCGCGGGGTGTTAGAGTTCTCGGCGCGGAACGTAGGACCGAAGGTATAGATAGCCCCCAGGGCCGTAGCACCCAGTTCGCCCTCCAACTGTCCGGAGACGGTCAGCGAAGTCTGCTCACCGAAGAAGTCGTCGTCGTAGATAATCTTTCCCTGCTCGTCCTTCTTCAGGTCATAGAGGTTCTTCGTTGTCACCTGAAACATGTTGCCTGCTCCTTCGCAGTCGCTGGCGGTAATCAGCGGCGTGTGGAAATAGTAGAAGCCATGCTCATGGAAATAGGTATGGATGGCCATCGCCATGTTATGACGGATACGCATCACGGCACCGAAGGTGTTAGTGCGCAGACGCATGTGGGCATTCTTACGCATAGCCTCGAAACTCTGACCTTTCTTCTGCATGGGATAGTCGTTGCCACAGAGACCGTAGACCACCAGATTGGAGGCCTGGATCTCGCTGCTCTGGCCGGCACCCTGGCTCTCCACCAGTGTACCCTCGGCACAGATGCAGGCACCCGTGGTGATGTCCTTGAGCAGTTGTTCGTCGAACTTTGTCGGGTCAACCACTATTTGCACGTTGTTGATGGTCGAGCCATCGTTCAGTGCAATAAAGTCAACGGCCTTTGAAGAGCGGTGCGTGCGCACCCAGCCTTTCACGCAGACTTCTTTTCCGTATTCCGTGCTCTTCAGCACGTCAATTATCTTTGTTCTTTTCATTGTCTTAATTAGTAATGAGTAATTAGTAATGAGTAATTAGTAATGAGTAATTAGTAATGAGTAATTAGTAATGAGTAATTATGATTACCTTGCAAACCCAAAAAATAATACCTTTCAACATTTCAAGCAACAAAACTATTCATAATTACTAATTACTAATTACTAATTAAACATTATTCATACGCTCCCATTCTCAGGCGGTCGACCTCTTCCTCAGTGAGGTAGCGCCAGTCGCCGCGACGGAGGTTCTTTTTGGTCAGGCCGGCAAACTGCACGCGGTCGAGTTTTGTAACCTTATAGCCAAGGCTCTCGAAGATGCGGCGCACGATGCGGTTCTTGCCCGAGTGTATCTCAATGCCCACCTGCTTCTTGTCCACGGGGTCGGCATACTGTATGTCATCGGCCTTGATGTCACCGTCGTCGAGGGTAACGCCCTCTGCAATCTGTTGCATGTCGTGAGCCGTCACGTTACGGTCCAGGTAGACATGGTAGATCTTCTTCTTCAGATACTTGGGATGGGTCAGTTTCGAAGCCAGGTCGCCATCGTTGGTGAGCAGCAGCACACCCGTTGTGTTGCGGTCCAGACGACCGACAGGATAGATACGCTCCGGACAGGCGTTCTTCACCAGGTCCATCACGGTCTTACGCTGCTGGGGGTCGTCGCTCGTGGTCACATAGTCCTTAGGCTTGTTGAGCAGCACATAGACTTTCTTCTCCAGTGATACGGGCTCGTCGTGGAACTTCACCATATCGGTGCGCATCACCTTGGTGCCCAGTTCGGTGACAATCTCGCCGTTGACGGTAACCACACCAGCCTGGATGAACTCGTCGGCCTCTCTGCGGCTGCAAACACCGGCATTGGCCAGGAACTTGTTCAGACGGATGGGCTCGTTGGGGTCATAGTTCATCTCCTTATACTCAATGCGCTTCTTCATCGAATACTTGGCATTGGGATCATAGTCGGCGGTGCGCTGACGATAGCCGCCCTGCGGACGCTGGCCGTAACCGCCACGCTGCTGATAGCCACCACCCTGCGGACGCTGGCCGTAGCCGCCGCGCTGCTGACCGTAGCCACCGCCTTGAGGACGCTGTCCGTAGCCGCCACGCTGCTGATAGCCACCCTGCGGACGCTGACCGTAGCCGCCGCGCGACTGGTAGCCGCCCTGCGACTGACGCGGCTGGTAGCCCTGCTCGTCGTCCTCCTGGCCATAGCGGGGACGAAAGCCCTGCGACTGCTGGCGCGACTGATAACCGCCACGCTGCTGGCCGTAGTCACCCTGGCGGCTCTGGTAGCCACCATTATTATATGTATTATTTGTACGCGGACGATAGGCGCGCTGCGGTGTCTGGCTCTGCAAGCCTGCACCGAAGCCCTCGGGGCGGAAGCCGCCCTCGTCATCCTGACTGTGTTTGTTAAAACCTGCGTGCTCGTAATTGCCTACGGGCCGCTGAACGGTGTGGATACGCGGACGTGGTGAACGTCCTGCCGGACGATAATCCTTCTGGTAACCCTCACGGTTAGCAGTGCTCTCTACCTGCTGTTCTTCCTGTTTCTTCTCGTTCTCGAAATCCATAATACTTTTTCTTTAATAGGTTAAATTGTGCCTCACGGCGTTAAATTACTAATATATTCTCTTTTACTTTTTTACTTTTTACCTTTTACTCTTTTACCTTTTACTTTTTACCCTTTCATCTAGACACCCGTATAGTTCCAGGGCGTGATGGCCATCAGTTCCTGCTTCACGTCGTCGCTGACCTCCAAGGTCTGTATAAACTCATGGATGGTCTGCTCATCC
This sequence comes from Prevotella sp., assembly GCA_017455845.1. Classification (GTDB taxonomy): domain Bacteria; phylum Bacteroidota; class Bacteroidia; order Bacteroidales; family Bacteroidaceae; genus Prevotella. The sequence continues at coordinate 11,447 of JAFSYY010000095.1, forward strand.
ATTTTTTTATTGGTGCGTGTCAGGGCCTTCAGCGTCTCGTAGGGATTGGGATAGGCCTCGCGGCGCAAGATGGTCTGGATAGCCTCGGCCACCACCGCCCAGGTGTTTTCCAAGTCCTCATGCAGTCTGTCCTCGTTGAGGATCAACTTACGCAGACCCTTCAGCGTGCTCTGGAAGGCAATGAGCGCGTGTCCCATGGGCACTCCCACGTTGCGCAGCACCGTAGAGTCGGTCAGGTCGCGCTGCAAACGGCTTACAGGCAATTTCTGTGCCAGAAATGCCAAGATGGCATTTGCCATGCCAAGATTGCCCTCGCTGTTCTCGTAGTCAATGGGGTTCACCTTATGGGGCATGGCACTGCTGCCCACCTCGCCGGCCTTGATTTTCTGCTTGAAATAGTCCATGGAGATATACATCCAGAAGTCGCGGTCCAGGTCGATGACGATGGTGTTGATGCGACGCATGGCATCGAAGATGGCTGCCAGCCAGTCATAGTTCGAGATCTGGGTGGTGTACTGTTCGCGCTCCAGTCCCAGTTTCCCGCTGACAAACTGGTTGCCGAACTCACGCCAGTCGTACTGCGGATAGGCCACATGATGGGCATTATAGTTGCCGGTAGCCCCGCCAAACTTCGCCGTCACGGGCACGTCCTTCAAGGCGTTCAACTGCTCTTCCAGCCGATAGACGTAGACCATGATCTCCTTGCCCAAGCGTGTTGGCGATGCAGGCTGGCCGTGGGTCTTGGCCAGCATGGGCACGTTTTTCCATTCCTCAGCATAGTCGTTCAACTGCTCAATCAACTCCTCCAGCAGAGGTATATAGACCTGCTCCAGGGCTTCCTTGATGCTCAAGGGCACGCTGGTGTTGTTGATATCCTGAGAGGTCAGGCCGAAATGGATAAACTCCTTCAGAGGCGAGAGGTGAGAGGCGAGAGGTGAGAGGATAGCATCCCACTTCTCCTTGATGAAATATTCTACGGCCTTGACATCGTGGTTGGTCACACCTTCTATTTCCTTCACGCGGGCAGCATCCTGCTCACTGAAGTTACGATAGATGTCACGAAGGGACTCAAAGAGGCTATGGTCAAAGTTCTCCAGTTGAGGCAGCGGCAGTTCGCACAACGCGATGAAGTATTCTATCTCCACACGGACACGATAGCGAATGAGTGCGTACTCTGAAAAATATCCTGCCAGTTGTTCAGTCTTGTTCCTGTAACGGCCATCAATAGGCGAGATGGCGGTCAATACGTCCAGTTTCATGTTTTCTCTCTATACCTTAATTGAACTGCAAAGATACATAATAAATCACAAATCATGATTCATTATTCATAATAATTTTCTTCCCGCCCTGTTTTTTTTTGATATTTAACAATTATCACAAATCCAGCAAGCCCTCCGGCAGGATCATGGTTAGCGTTCGCTCTTGTGGATTGACGGCGGTGATGAGTTGCTCGCTGGCAGGTATCAGGCGGCCGTCTTCCAGTTCGAAGAGGATGTTGGCGGTCTGGTCGTCAATGTCGGCGATGGTGCCTACAACCCGTTTGCTGCCTGCGTCAACGATGCTGAAGCCCACGAGAGAGGCGAAGGAGGGGCTATCTTCTTCATCATCGGTCAGGCAACGGGGAAAGAACACGTCGCAGTTGGTCAGTTCGCGGGCACGCTCTTGCGTGTCAACATCCTCGAACTTCACCAGAGCGGTGCTGTCGGTGCGGAAGCGGTATTCCTCCATGAAGAAAGGCACCAGTATGCCGTCAACCTCCAGGATGAGGTAGTCGGCATCCACACGGTCGAACACATCATCATCAAACATGAAGGTCACCTCGCCCTTCACGCCGTGCGCCTTACCTATGCGCCCTATCTTATATACTTCTTCCTGCTTAATCACTTACAACTGCGGTAGCGAATTTTTCACTCTTCACTCTTCACTTTTCACTTTTCCCTTACTATCCGGGCGCCAAGCGCGTTGAGGCGCGTCTCGATATGCTCATAGCCACGGTCTATCTGCTCGATATTGTCAATGCGGCTGGTACCTTTGGCACTCATGGCAGCGATGAGCAGGGCGATGCCTGCACGGATGTCGGGGCTCGACATGCGCCCGCCGCGCAGTTGCAGTTTGCGGTCGTGGCCTACGACGACGGCGCGGTGAGGGTCGCAAAGGATAATCTGCGCACCCATGTCGATGAGTTTATCTACAAAGAACAGGCGGCTCTCGAACATCTTCTGGTGTACCAGCACCGAGCCGCGTGCCTGCGTGGCCACGGTGATGAGCACCGACAGCAGGTCGGGCGTCAGGCCGGGCCAGGGCGCGTCGGCCAGGGTCATGATCGTACCGTCGATAAACGACTGTATCTCGTAGTGGCGCATGCGGGGTATGAAGAGGTCGTCGCCTTCCTCTTTGATATGTATGCCCATGCGCCGGAAAGTGTTGGGGATGATGCCCAGGTTCCTGACAGACACGTTCTTGATACGTATGCCGTCGCCCACCATCGCAGCCATGCCGATAAACGAACCCACCTCGATCATGTCGGGCAGGATGGTATGCTCCGTGCCGCACAGGTGGCTGACGCCCTCGATAGTAAGCAGGTTGGAGGCAATGCCGCTGATGCGTGCGCCCATGCTGTTGAGCATCTTGCAGAGTTGCTGGATATAAGGTTCGCAGGCGGCATTATATATAGTGGTGGTGCCGCGGGCCATCACGGCAGCCATCACGATATTGGCCGTTCCCGTTACCGAGGCCTCGTCGAGCAGGATATACGCCCCTTTCAGGGAAGAGGGATGAGATGCTGCTGTCTGTGCTGCTGGGGCGCTGATCTCATAGACATCGCGCTCGGCCACATGATGGAACTGTGCACCCAGTCGTTCGAAGCCCAGGAAATGGGTGTCCAGACGGCGGCGGCCTATCTTGTCGCCGCCGGGCTTGGCTATGGTGGCCTTGCCCATACGTGCCAGCAGTGGCCCGATCATCATGACCGACCCGCGCAACTGTGCGCACTTCTGCACAAACTCATTGCTCTGCAAATAGTCCAGATTCAGGTCGTCGGCCTGGAAGGTCAGGGAGCATGAACTCTCAACTCTCAACTCTGAACTCTCAACTCTCAACTCTGAACTATGAACTTCCTCCACCTTCACCCCTACATCCTTAAGCAGTTGGATAAGGTTCATCACGTCCCTGATCTGCGGAATATTATGGATGGTCACCTTCTCGCTGGTCAGCAAGGTGGCACAGATCACCTGCAGGGCCTCGTTCTTCGCGCCCTGCGGCTCAATGGTTCCGCTCAGGGGATGCCCCCCCTCTATGATGAATGTAGACATAACTCTGAACTCTCAACCCTCAACTCTCAACTCTGAACTCTCAACTACCTCCTCTTCTTCCCGGAGCGCTTGCTCGGCTGCGGCTCAGCCAAGTTTACGCGTTCAAAGGTAAAGGTCTTCAGGTCCAACTGCACGGCACCGTCCGTCAGGCGTGCCATATCGTCGGCCACCTTCTCGTTGTCGATGGAGCCATGCCCCCATTGCATCAGGTCACGCTTCATCTGATTGGCCGTCAGCCGTATCAGTTCATCGCGCTCGGGTCCCTCGGGCATGACCTTCAGCCGTTCCAGCAACTCACCCACCAGTTTACCATAGTGGCGCAGGCGGATGCCACCCTGCGGCAAGGGCATAGGCTGCGGCTTGTTGTGGAACTTCTCTGCTCCGCTCACATCAAACGGCCAGTCAATATCCAACTGCTTGTTGCTCATCATATAGAGATGATCCCACAGCGTCTGCTGGTAGTTAACATTCTCGCGAATCTGCGGCACCTTCGTCTCCATCAGTTTCACGATGCTCTTGGCACAGCGCAGCCGTTCCTCCCTCGAAGACAGCGTCACGGCATGATCAACCATCTTCTGTATCTCACGCCCGTATTCGGGCATCAGCAGCACTTCCCGCTGCGTGTTATAGTCTAATCCTTTGATATCCATCATTCTTAATCCTCAAATCAGTTTCTTTGGCATCTTTGCTACATAATCCTTCAGATAGAAGGGCTCGAAATAGGCCACATCCTCCGTCTGTCCGTTCAGCAGACGCCGCTCGGCCAGCGGCTGCATCCATTTGGCCAGCGGCTCGATGCCTTCTATCAGCCGGGCGTTGGGATGGTTGATGGCCTCCATGCATTTGGCCGCTCCGTTGCCAAGGAAATAGACGGGATGCTCGTCCAGCCATTCCTTGTAGGTCTCGCCATCCACCACATCGGCCCCGACGGGACGCACCTCGTGGAGGGCCCGGTCGTAGATGCCGGCGTAGACCTCCATGCGGCGGGCATCAATCATGGGGCAGAGCAGGGCATCCTCCTCGATGGCCTCGCGCAGCAGCACCGGCACGCAGAGCAGTTGCAGCGTAGGCACCGCTATCAGTTTCAGGTTACGACCATAACAGACGCCCTTGGCCATCGACACACCTATCCGAAGACCCGTATAGGAGCCCGGTCCGCAACTCACGGCCACGGCGTCAAAGGGTATGGCGTGGTTGTCGGTAAACGAGAGGGCCTCGTCGACCATCGACCCCAGCCGCTCGGCGTGGTTCGGGCCGCTATGGTCTTCCTGCTGGAAGATGACCTGCGAGTCTTCCGAGACGGCCACGGAACACACCTGTGTGCTGGTTTCTATATGCAGTATGCAAGACATTTTACTATTACCTTATATAATTAAGTATGCAAAGGTACACATTTTTTGCGTCCTGTCAAACTTTTTCACCCCTTTTCTTTGCTATTTCGTGGAAAAAGGCCAATCTTATTCCTTCGCGTACTGCTCAATGCGGCACTTATGCTCCTTGGTTTCTTGGTTGTAACTGATGCCGACAAGCAGAATGTCGCCAGTGTACTCCTGTAACTTCTCCGGGTAGTGCTTCTGCTTGATTTGCGAGATGGCAGTATCTACAGTCTTGTCGTACTTCAGTTCTATGACCACAGCAGGCTTGGTGACGTTCTTGCGGGGAATGAGCACCAGGTCGGCATAGCCGTCGCCCGACTGGTACTCGCGGTGCACGTGGAAATCATTGCGGGCGGCATAGAAGGCGAGACTGATGACGCAGGCCATTGAGTTCTCGTCGTTATATTTGAAGAGGCTGACCTCCTGGCGGTGTACGGCTTCCACACCCTTGGCCACGGCCTCGGCATTGCCGCGCAGCAAGGCATCAAGGAGGCGTTCCGACTGTTCAAGGGCATCGATCACCGGCTTCCAGTTGTTGGCCTTGATGGCATTCTCCATCTCCATGGCCACCTCACGGTTGGGCAGGTAGCACACCTCGCGGTCCCAGTCGTAACTCAAGTAGCCCAGGTGGATAAGCAGGGTGAGCACGTCGTCGCGGGAGCGGACGGCCTTCATGTCGTTCTGGAAGGTAGTGGAGTTCACCCTCACCCGCTCACCGGCCAGCATACGCACAACATCATCGTGCAGACCTTCGTAGTCCATCTTGATATAAGTAGACACCGAGTCATAGGCACCTGTCTTCGTCCAGTAGCAGCGGCAGCGCCGGCGCATCAGGGCCTGCATCACCGAGTTAGGGTTGAAGATCGACTTCTGGTCGCCTATCTGGTAGCCGTCGTACCATTTCTCCAACTCGCCCATGTCCATACCCCTGCGCCCGGCCAGCATCCTCACCTCGTCGTGGGTGAAGCCGAAAAACGGTGCCAAGTCGCCAGGGTCGGTCATCGAATATTCACTGAAATTGTTCATGGCCGATTGTGTCTCATATTTCTTGATGGGCAGGATGCCCGTCATATAGACACCTACGAAAACGTTGCCGGCATTCACCTCCTTGAACATGCGGCGCAGCCAGGTCACATATTCGTCCATAACGGCACTTTTGGGGTACTCGCGGCAGATGGTGTCCCACTCGTCGATGATGAAGAAGAAGCGGTCGCCTTTCCTCACGTTGATGCGGACGAGATAGTCCATCAGGTCGGCACCTCGCGGTATGGGCACGTCGGGATAGACTTCGTGGATGTCTTTCTTCAGTTCCGTGTCAATCAGGCTGACGAGGTTGGGCTTCTTGAATCGGGTGGCAAAGGCCGTCAGGTCTAAGTAGATAACGGGATATTTGTTCAGGTGCTCCTCAAACGACGGGTCGCGCGCTATCTCCAGGTCGGCAAACAGTTCCCGCGAGTCGCACGAGCGGTCGTAGTAGGCACACAGCATCTTCGCCGCCATTGACTTTCCGAAGCGGCGGGCACGGCTCACGCAACTGAACAGGAACTCTGTGCCCAGCGTTCTGTTGATGGCGGCTATCAGCCCCGACTTGTCCACATACTCACTCTTACGGGCTATGCGGAACCCCATGTTCCCCCTGTCTATATACTGTCCCATATTTTTCTACTATTATCTTCAATACGGTGCAAAGATAGCATAAATAACTAAGACGGCCAAAGATTTCCCCAAAAAGTTTTTGCGTCTCATTTTTTTTCGTTACCCATGTCCTTGCAGGCTGAAAAAGGCCGTTTTGCAACGCGAAGGAGGCTCCACCGCAATGCGATGGAGCCTCCTTCGCTATCGAGTGACCTAGGTCAACCGATCTGCCGACCTAGGTCAACCGATCTGCCGACCTAGGTCAATCGATCTGCCGACCTAGGTCAATTGGTCTGCCGACCTAGGTCGATTGGTCTGTCGACCTAGATCAACAGTGCCTATCTGCCATTTTAAAAAAAATTGGATCAGTCCGAAATTTTGTCGGATTTCCTTTGGCCGTTTGTAGGGGAATGATTAACTTTGCCGGAAATTACGGAGTACTACTCCCGATTTTACATGAATTTACGCAGTATTGGGCGACGCGCAAGTGGTCATTGAGTTCAAATCGAGCCAGGAAGTGCAATCACGGCACCTTAAGGGGCTCAGGGCGTTTCACGAAGAGCACCCTGGGGCCCGGCTCATCATCGTGTCGCTCGATGTCTTGCCACGCCAGTCGGGTGATATGGAGATTATGCCGGCCACTTATTTCCTGCAACAGTCCTGGGCAGGAAAGATTTACTGAAAACTACTATGACAGAACGATTACAGAGAGAACTGGAAACGCTGCCGGTAGCGGCGGTGGCGGCGACGCTGAACGAGACACTGCGGAGGCAGACGACGGCCATCGTGACGGCGGCACCGGGAGCGGGAAAGTCGACCGTGCTGCCGCTGACCATGCTCGAAGGGTTGCAGAGATACCCGCCAGAGGCTGGCAGGCAGGGCACGCCCGAAGACGCTGGGAAGGTCATCGTGCTGGAACCCCGGCGGGTGGCGGCACGGCAGATAGCCTCGCGCATGGCTTGGCTACTGGGCGAGGCGGTGGGCGCCACCGTGGGCTACCGCATCCGCTTCGAGAGCAAGGTGTCGGCAGCGACGCGCATCGAGGTGGTGACGGAAGGTGTGCTCACACGCATGCTGCTCGACGACCCGGCGTTGGAGGGTGTTTCGGTGGTCGTCTTCGATGAGTTCCACGAGCGGAGCCTGAACACCGACGAGGCCTTCGCGCTGACCCGCCAGTGCCAGCAACTGCTGCGCGACGACCTGCGCATCGTGGTGATGTCGGCAACGATCGACACCGCCACGCTGGCAGCCACCCTGCGCTGTCCGGTGTTGCAGAGCGAGGGGCGGATGTTTCCCGTAGCGGTGAGGCGCACAGAGGAGGAGGCCGACGTGACCAACGTTTCTCCGTTGGTGGCCAAGACCATCGTGCAGGCTCACCGCTCGCACGAGGGCGACATCCTGGCGTTCCTGCCCGGCGAGGGCGAGATACGGCGCGTGATGGAACTGCTCGACGGCAGTCTCGGCGCGACGAAGGTTTATCCGCTCTATGGCCTCCTCTCCAACGACGAGCAGGCCCGCGCCATTGCGCCCAGCAGAAGCGGGGAGCGCAAGGTGGTGCTCGCCACGCCCATTGCCGAGACATCGCTGACCATCGAGGGCGTGCGCGTGGTGGTAGACAGCGGACTGTGCCGTAAGATGGTTTTTGACGCCCGGAGCGGACTGAACCACCTGGAGACGGTGCGCATATCGATGGATATGGCCACGCAGCGCACAGGACGCGCCGGGCGCGTGGCACCAGGGGTGTGCTACCGTCTGTGGAGCACCGCCACGGAGTCGCGTATGGCCGCAGTCCGCACGCCGGAGATACTGGAGGCCGACCTCACGTCGCTGCTCCTCGACAGCGCCATCTGGGGCGAGCGCGAGGTGGAGAGTCTGCCTTGGCTGACGCCGCCACCACGACAGGCAGCGGCCCATGCCCGCCAGTTGCTACTGTCGCTCGGCGCGATAGACGATGCGGGGAGGGCAACAGACTGGGGGCGACGGCTCTCAAGGCTGCCCAGCCATCCGCGCATCGCCCAGATGTTATTAACGGCCGACACCGCAGAGCGACGCGCACTGGCTGCCGACATCGCGGCCCTCTTGGAAGAGAAAGACCCGCTGGCGGGAGAGGGCGATGCCGCTCTGGACAGCCGCATAGATGCGCTGCGACGTGAGCGCAGCAGCGAGAAACCTGGCCGATGGGGGCGCATCGCACGCATAGCCCGCCAGTATGCCGACATGATACATGCCCGCGAGGACAACACATCGGTAAACCCCTACGAGGCAGGTGCGCTGTTGGCATCGGCCTATCCAGAGCGCATCGGAAGGGCATGGAAAGAGGGCGTGGGCGTGTTCCAACTCTCAGGCGGCGGACTGGTCTCTGTGATGGCGGAAGCAAATTCTTGCGTCCCTTCGGTAGCAAGCGACCAAAGGTCGAGCGCTTCACTCTTCACTCTTCATTCTTCACTTACTTCGGAATGGATAGTGGCTGCCTCGGTGCATCAGAAGATCGGCGGCGTGGGGCGCGTGTTCCTCGCCAGTGTCGCCGACCCTGCCGACCTGCGCCGTTATGCCCGCGAGCGCGATAATGTATTCTGGGATGCAAAGGCCGGGGCGGTGGTAGCCCGAAGGGAGGTGCGCATCGGTGCCATTCTGATGGACGCGAAGCCGCTGGACCCGACAGAGAAACTACGGGAGCGCGTGCAACAGTTGGTCTGCGAGGCCATCGTCAAGGACGGCCCGTCGATGCTGTCTTTCAGCGACGAGGTGCAGAACATGCAGCGGAGGATTGCTTTCGTAGCCACGCGCCATCCCGAGTTGGCACTGCCGGCGGTCGACATGCAGGCCATCTGCGAGAGTGCACAGGAGTGGGGTCCTTTCTTCGTAGGCAAGGCTTCCACGGTTGCAGAACTGAAGAAGATAGACCTGCGCGAGGTGGTCTGGAGCCGCCTCTCCTACGAGCAGCAGCAGACGGTGGAGCGGCTGGCACCGACGCACGTAGTGGTGCCCACTGGCAGCCGCATACACCTCGACTACCGCGTGGGGGCCGAAGCGCCGGTGCTGCGGGTGCGGCTGCAGGAGTGCTTCGGACTGACAGACACCCCGCAGGCCGACGGTCAGCCCGTCTTGATGGAACTGCTGTCGCCGGGGTTCAAGCCTGTGCAACTGACCACCGACCTGCACAGTTTCTGGCAGTCTACCTACTTCGACGTGCGCAAGGAACTGCGCCGCCGCTACCCCAAACATTCGTGGCCCGACAACCCGCTGGAGGCCAATCCCGTGAAGGGTGTCGGGCGCTCTATACGCTCTTGTTAACGATTGCAGATGAACGGCATGACGCTGTCGATAAGTGTCTGCTTGCGTTCCTGCAGGGTGAGGATCTGCTGTTCGAGGGTGTTTTCTGACACGAAGCGGTAAACGAAGACAGGACGGTGCTGGCCTATGCGGTGGCTGCGGGCGATAGCCTGCTCCTCGGCGGCAATGTTCCACCAGGGGTCGAGCACGAAGACATAGTCGGCGGCGGTGAGGTTGAGGCCCAGGCCACCGGCCTTCAGCGAGATAAGGAAGAACTGGCAGTCGGCATCGCCCTGGAAGCGGTCTATCACCTGCTCGCGGTGCTGCGTCTCACCCGTGAGCATGGCGTAGTTCCAGCCGCGCAGCCGCATCTCGTCGCCGACATGATTCAGCAGCGTGACGTATTCGCTGAAGAGCAGCACCTTGTGGCCAGTGCCGCGCAGACTCTCCAACCGCTCGAACACCACCTCCATCTTCCCCTCGCCGTTGGCTATCTGGCGCAGGCGCTGGATGGCGGCAAGGACGCTGAGAGTTGATTGTTGAGAGTTTTGTTTTTTGGAACTGAAGTCACTCAACTCTGAACCCTTATCTCTCATCTCCAGCCATTCGTTGCGAGCCTTCGACAGTTCTACGGCGTAGCGGCTGGCCTGACTGTCGGTCATGGGGCATACCACCACCTCGTCCTGTCGGTCAGGCAGGTCGGTGAGCACCTCTTCCTTGGTACGCTTCAGGAAATAGGGGGCAATGAGGCGTTGCAGCAGTACGGTGCGCTGTTGCTCCATCTGAGCGGCGATGGGGGCGATGAACAACTGCCGGAAACTGCGGTGACTGCCCAGCAGACAAGGGTTGAGCACACTCATCAGACTCCACAGTTCGTGCAGGTTGTTCTCCACAGGCGTGCCGCTGAGGGCCATGCGATGGAGCGAGGTGAGACGGCTCACGGCCTGGTGCACCTTTGAGGTGTGGGTCTTGAAAGCCTGGCTCTCGTCGAACACCACGATGCCGAACTGCAAGGGTGCCAGCAGGTCGATGTCCTTGCGCAGCGTCTGGTAGGTGGTCACCACCACGTCCCAGCGCAACAGAGCCTGGCGTTTGTTGCGACGAGCCGATGCGTCGCCGGTATAGTTGCAGGCCAGCAGCGACGGGGCAAAGCGGCGCAACTCGTTCATCCAGTTGTGGACGACAGAGGCTGGGGCCACGACGAGGGAGGTGTGGAAAGGAATTGAAGATTGAAGATTGAAAAATGAAGATTGATTTTCACCTTTCATCTCTTCTTCGGAGAAGAGCATGCCGGGGGCTGCCGTGGTGGGCGTGGTGGGCGTGACAGCCTTTGCAGTCTCTTTGTATTTCAGCAGCAGGGCGATGGTCTGAACGGTCTTGCCCAGACCCATCTCGTCGGAGAGGCAGCAGCCCGTCTGTGCCCCGAAGTTGTTCCACAGCCACTCGTAGCCCACCTGCTGGTAAGGGCGGAGGGTGGCACGGAGGGCAATGGGCGGAGCGAGTGTAGGGTTTTTATCTCTTTCGGAACGCTGGGAAGCGTTACCTACTAAATCTGACTCACCTTCTTCGGAATGTCGGGAAGCGTTCTCTGCTATCTGGCTGCGGTGACGGCGGAATCCTTTCCCGCTGGGCTGGCCGGTGAGCAGCAGGCCGCCGTAGCGCTGCAGCCACTCCTGCGGTATGAGCAGACGTTCGCCCGTGGGCAGCATATAGTACTGCTCACCGCGAAGGATGGTGGCACGCAGGTCGCGGAAGGGCAGGCGCAGACGTCCGTCGTCGAGAACTACGGTGACATCGGTCTGAAGCCAGTCGCCGTTCCAGGTGTCACTCTGCTCTATGCTGAGCGGGCCTATGTAATAGACCTGCTCTGAGGGCTGAACGACCTCGATGCCCTGTCGTCGCAGGTGCGCACCGTGCTGGCGCAGCCATTCAACCATTGCGGCAGTGGTGTCAAAGCGCAGCCAACCGTTTGTATATGATGAGGCGGCGACGGAATGAGACGAGTCACATTCCTTACGAAGGGCATCAAGAGCCTGTTGCTCTGCCTGTTTGTCGCGGCAACTGCGGATAAAGCGGAAGCCGTCTGCCGTCTCTTGCAACTGTACCTTGCCATGTGACTTGCTGTCGGGCGTATAGTCGAGGTCGCCATAACGGAAATGGAGGGCCAGCAGGTGGTCGCCGGTAAGGGTGTTCTCCACCATAAGGCATGGACAGAGTTGCAGCCCTGTGTCCTCGATGTCAAAGCCCGTAGCGATGACCTCAGCCTTCGACACATTTTTCAGAATGAAACGCCGGAAATAGTCGTTCTCCATGCGCTGCGGAATCTCTACCGTGGTCTTCAACGTAAACGGCAGCAGCAGTTTTCCGCTGAAGCCCTCTTGAAGGAGCAGCAAACGGTTGTCGAGGATAAAGAGGCCGGGGTCGTGGCCTATAACCACCAAACGGTGTTCTGCAGGCACTATGGCGGTGGCAACTTCTTTTAGCCTCAATATATAGGTCGTTCCTTCGTCGTGACGGCGGAAGTGCATCATGGGTGTCACCTGCGTTGTCTCATCAAGCATCAGACGGTCATCAATATGCAAGGCCGACTGCTCCGTCGGCGCATACAGTATGGGGATGTCGAGACCACTGGCCAGCCTCACCGCCCGCAGCAATTGCTGGTCGGCCATACGCTTCACGTGCCGGCGGAGCATGGCGTCATCGCTTTCCCAAAAGTCTTTCTGATGGCGGAACAGTTTCTTGTTGGCATAGTGCCCATAAAGACTTTCCTGCTGAAGGCCGGTACACAAGACGGCAACCTGCCGCAGATTCTCCGGACAGTCGTCAGCCAAGTGTTCGGCCCTAATCATTCCTTTCAACTCCATGTAGCGGCCAAGTGAGTCTACGCGTCTCAACTCTGCCGATATGATACTCCAATACTGCTGTGGACGCAAGATGAGGATGATGGGATTAGAATCATTTTTCATTTCTTCAGGTACCGCTCAAATTCTGTGCAAAGATAGCACAAATAACTAAGACAGCCAAAGGTTTGCAGAAGATTTGACGAATTTCTTTTGGTTGTTTGCGGGGAAATGATTATCTTTGCCGAAAAATAGGCGAAAACCTTCGTCTGGTGCAAAAACTGTGCACACACGATACAAAGATAAAAAAACAGAACAGGTAAATATGATACAATCAATGACTGGCTACGGCAAGGTGGTCGTAGCGTTTAAGGACAAGAAAATCAATGCGGAAATCAAGTCACTGAACTCCAAGCAACTGGACATGCAGACGCGCATAGCGCCGCTCTACAGAGAGAAAGAGATGGAGATACGACAGATGATTGCCGCTGCACTGGAGCGTGGCAAGGTAGACTTTAGCCTGTGGATAGAGAAGGAAACAGGTACAGATGCTACGCCCGTGAATGTGACACTGGTGGAGAACTATTACCTTCAGTTGAAGGATGTGGCAGCAAGGATAGGCATTCCAGAGCCAGAGGACTGGATGTACACGCTCACCCGCATGCCCGACGTGCTGACAAGGACGGAGCAGGAGGTGCTCACCGACGAGGAATGGAACGACGCCCGCAAGGCAGTAGAGGGTGCCATACAAGCCCTGGTGGACTTCCGCAAGCAGGAGGGTGACGCCCTGGAGAAGAAATTCACCGAGAAAATTGACAACATAGAGCGACTCATGGCCGAGATTGAGCCTTTCGAGAAACAGCGCGTAGAGAAGATACGACAGCGCATCGTGGAGGGACTGCAGCAGATTCCCGGCGTGGAGTACGACAAGAACCGACTGGAACAGGAACTCATCTACTACATTGAGAAACTAGACATCAGCGAGGAGAAGCAGCGACTAACCAACCACCTGAAATATTTCCGAGAGACCATGCGCGACGGCCACGGACAGGGCAAGAAACTGGGCTTCATAGCACAGGAGATGGGACGAGAAATCAACACTACCGGCTCGAAGTCGAACCTGGCCGAGATGCAGAACATCGTCGTGCAGATGAAGGACGAACTGGAACAGATCAAGGAACAGGTGCTCAATGTTTTATAATGCATAATTCATAATGCATAATGCATAATGCATAATTCATAATGCATAATGCATAATTCATAATTATGAAAGGAAAGATGTTAATCGTGTCTGCCCCAAGTGGCAGCGGCAAGTCAACCATTGTGCAATGGCTGATGCGGGAGCATCCGGAGTTAAGGCTTTATTTCTCCATCTCATGTACCAGCCGTGCACCACGCGGTACGGAGCAGAACGGCGTGGAGTATTTCTTCCTGACACCAGAGGAATTCCGCCAACGGATTGACAACAATGAGTTTCTGGAGTATGAAGAGGTTTATCACGACCGCTTCTACGGCACGCTGAAAGCACAGGTGGAGCATCAGCGCGAGAGTGGTCAGAACGTGGTGTTCGATGTCGATGTGAAAGGCGGCATCAACATCAAGCAATACTATGGCAGCGAAGCATTGAGCATCTTCATACAGCCACCGTCTATCGACGAACTGCGCCGACGCCTGGAAGGAAGGGGCACCGACACACCCGAGGCCATTGCCGAACGTCTGGCGAAGGCTGAATACGAGATGACCTTCGCTCCACAGTTCGACCATATCATCGTCAACGACGACCTGCAGACAGCCAAGGCCGACACCCTGGCACTCGTACAGTCGTTCCTACAAGAATAGTAACTTACTATTCTTCGTCAGCAATATCCGGGTCGTCAATAAAATTGGCACTTGGCCCAGTAGTATTGCTATTACCTGTCAACAATGCAGACTCCACGGCAAGGGGGATCACCCGTGACGTTGGGGTCTGATATTTTTTGAGGCTCTTCTTGTTCATCATACTTATTCTATTTCGATTCTTCGCTGTTTATCTAACCAGTAGTTTCTTGCCGTTCTGTATATACAGACCCTTCTTCAGCGATTGACCATTGAACATAGTACATTCACCGTTGACCATGCGGCGGCCCTGCAGGTCGTAGACAGAATGGTCTGTGGCCAATGGCGAATAGTCAATGGCCTCGATACCCGTAGGACTGCCGCGGCCTATACTGAGTGAAGGAAGCATGAGCGAATTGATGCTGCTGCCGCCAAACCAAGCACGGAAAGCACCCGATGCGGCATCCTCGGTTTGTTTGGCAAACGTGGTGCCGGCATCATTCAGCATATAGACATCCTTCACCTGTTCGCTTCTGGTCGTGCCGTAGAAATTATACACGTCGCCGCTTTGCTTCATCACCTCCGTGGCCTTCATCGTCTGCGTGGCAGTGGAATAGAAGGTCACGGTCTTGTCTGTCATCTTCCAATCCTCGCCCCAGTCGTCGCCAGGCACGGCAATGATATAAGGTACGTTGGCTTTCATCTTTGTGGCAAAGTCGAAATACACCTTCCCGGAGGCATCGCCGGTAAACGTCTTCACCCAGAAGTTCTTGCCTGTGTCCGATGCGCTGTGGAACCAGTCTACTTCTTTCTCACCCACCGTTACTGTTTCTACGTCGAAAGGCAGCATAATGGTGCTCCACCCGCCTTTGCTGGATGCTGGCGTGGTGAACGTGCGGCTGTAACTCATCTGCTTTGCCGTGAAGTCGATGGGCGACCAGAAGTCCTTTGCATCCGTAAGCGTGATCTTCTCAGCCACGCCTCCCTTCACCACGTTGGCATCAGCCAGCGATTTTGGCACTGTGGCATCACTATTCAACAGATAGAGGCAGTTGGGATTTGTGCCCACCTCGACATTGCTCAAATCGGAAAGGGCGGTAAGGTCTATACATAGGGCCGCATCGGGGTTGATGGTTTCGGTCTTGGGCAAAATGGCTGTCGTGCCGTCGGCATTATACATTAAGAAGCCCTCTGCCATCCCATAGCGGCCGGTGAACGTCTCATGGTCTGAATTGACTGGTGTATACGTGATGCGCATCATATAAAAAGCATCTGCATCCAAGCCGTCAAAAGCATAGTCAACCGCTGCTACCGACTCTTTGCCCACCACCAATGATTTAGTTTGTACCGTGGCATCAACATATTCATCAACAGCAGCATCCATACTGTCATATTTGCGCAGTGAGCAGTTCAGTTTACCCACATAACTGTTGGTCGTCGATGTATTTCCCACATTAACCGTCACACGCACGGCATTACCATAGCACTTGCCGTCGACCACATTCGTTACCACAGGGTTAAGCGTCAAGGTCAAATCATCGGTGGCATCGCTCTCGGCCACAGTCAAGGTCATCTCATACAGTTTGGTGCTGCCAGCAAAGATGGCCAGTACTTTATCTCCTGACTCTTTCGGAGTGAAGACGAAAGGCGCGTCTACCGTCGTACCGGCAGGGATGTCGGCCTGGCGACCCATCACTATTTTATCATCAAATTTAAGCAGAAGACGGTCCATATAATCCTGACTGCCACCCGTCACCTGGGCCGTCAGTTCCACCTCATAACCCTGGGTAGGTGTCTCGGTCTCAACGGTAAAACCACTGCATGTAGGCAGCACGCCATCGCCCAACGACACCTTCTCTGCCGTCAGCGTCAGCGTTGTCTCTGTCACCTCGGCCTTGACTCTGAACGCCTCCGAACCAGAGCAAGGCAACATATAATCTCCATCGGCCATGCCACTAACCAAATCTATATAATATGTGCCTGCGGGCACACTGCTGCTTATCGTCAAGTCACTCAGTGGCAGTTCTTGCTTTGTATTGAACGGCACGTCGGCCAGCGTGCTGGAGGTCAGGTCGGTAATTATATTGCCGCTCTCGTCGGAAAGGCGGACGGCATAGTCCCAAGAGGTGGTTCCCAAGCAATAACTATACAACATGGCATATAGCGAGATACCCGTAAAACCGTCAGACGCAGAATCACGGGTGAATGTTTTAGTGACCGTGGCATCATCTGACGCAAACTGAAAAGCATTCAGCGACAGCACGTAGCGGGCAGCACTGCCATCGCCTGAATGTATGCCTATCACAGCCTCCTGACCATAGTTAAAGCCGTCGAGTGTGCTGCTGCCGCCGATGCCCTGCTCCCAGGGCGTCAGCATCGACAAACGGAAATAACCGTCGGACGAGCCACCCCATCCCCAGTTGAAATGGAAATAGTCGTCGCCCTCATAGCCGTCGCAAATAAAGGAGTGACCGCCGCCAGCCGACTGACCGCCATAGACCACAGGCCGGCCGGCACTCAGTTCGGCATAGAGCAGGTCTACCCACTCCAAATAAGAATAGTTGCTGCGGAACACTGTACGCACGTCGTTACTATAGCCGAAATACTGCTTCAGGGCCTCGGCAATGCTCACGTTATAGGCCGACGAACCTCTTTCTGAAGAAACATTGTAGTTCATCTGCAGCGACCAGCCGCAATACTCCATCAGCGTGGCTACTGCATTGTTGGCCGCTACCGTCAGGTCGGTGCTACTGGCATAGGTAGACTGCATGTCATTCCAAGAAAACGTCGTCGCAGGTAAATCTGACAGCGCAAACAGTGTGTTTCTCGTTGTATAGCCAGGGATGGCGGGGCTCTCTAACGGATGCTGGTGGAAACACATCACCTGCGCCATGCTTGTTGCCACGCAGCCCGTCACCGTCTGTACCGCATCGTCGCCAGTACCTTTCACGGGGCAGTACAGGTTATAGGGCGCACCCTGGTTCCAGCGGGTCGCTATCAGCGGAGTCAACGCTGTTTTTACGCCACTGGAGCGAGTCTGAACAGACCTGCTCTCTGCCGTGAAAGCCTTATCGAAGCCTGCTTCATCGAGCCAGGCCAACTGCTTCGAATAGCCGTCGAGCCAAGCCTGCAAGGCATCGGGCATCTCGTCTTCTATGATGGCACCCTCGTCGGCATAGCCCAGGATAGGCTCGGTGCGGTCGTCACCGCTCACCACCACAAAACCCTGGCCGTCGCCTACGTTAAACACATAATAGTCGCTGGCGGCAGACATCCGCCGGCTGCTCTTTCTTGCCGACAGCCGCACCGGGCTCTCTGTCAGTGTCTTTCCCCTGCCGTTCATAAAGGCCACAGCAGCCTGGCGAGCCTCGGACTCAGTGACCACGGCGGCAAAGACATCTCCTGACAAAAGCAGAAATATAAAAAACAATGTTTGTTTCATATTCAGTCTGTATAGTTTTCGACTGCAAAACTAATAAAAATTCCTCAAATAGTAACCAAAAGCAACAGAAAAAGTAGAAAAACAACACTTTTCTTTGCCAATTGCCAAATTATTCGTAAATTTGCAGCATCGCTAAGATTACTTACCATACATGATTGAAGTTAAAGACCTTCCATGATTGAAGTTAAAGACCTGTATAAGAGTTTTGAAGAGAAAGAGGTGCTCAAAGGCATCTCTACCGTCTTCGAAGACGGCAAGACCAACCTGATTATCGGACAGAGCGGCAGCGGCAAGACCGTGCTGATGAAAAACCTCGTAGGACTGCTTGAACCCACCAGCGGACAGGTGCTCTACGACGGCCGTGACTTCGTGCGGATGTCGAAGAAGGAAAAGGTGATGATGCGCCGAGAGATGGGCATGATCTTCCAGAGTGCTGCCCTCTTCGACTCACTCTCAGTGCTGGAAAACGTGATGTTCCCGCTCGACATGTTCTCGTCGATGACGCTGCGCGAACGTCAACAAAGGGCCATGTACTGCCTCGACCGCGTGAATCTGGTGGGTGCCGAAGACAAATACCCGGGAGAGATCTCCGGCGGCATGCAGAAGCGCGTGGCCATAGCACGCGCCATCAGTCTCAACCCAAAGTACCTCTTTTGCGACGAACCCAACTCTGGCCTTGACCCCAAGACCTCACTGGTCATCGACGACCTGCTCCACAGCATCACGCAGGAGTTCCACATGACCACTATCATCAACACCCACGACATGAACTCCGTCATGGGCATTGGCGAGAACATTATCTTCATCTACGAAGGCCGCAAGGAGTGGCAGGGCGTCTCTGCCGACATCATGCAGAGCACCAACAAACGCCTCACCGACTTCATCTTTGCCAGCGACCTGCTCAAGGAAATGCGACAGGCCATGCAGAAATAACTTGAACTCAACTTTCCAAAGTTGAGTAAGCAGTTGAGCACTTACGAAAATAGAATAATATATGAATATATAAACTATCTTTGTTTATCTACTTATAAATGGTGGAAAAAGAAACCCCGGCTCTCTGTTACCAGAGAACCGGGGTTTTCGAATAAAAGATGGCGGCCTCCTACTCTCCCGCATTGCATTGCAGTACCATCGGCGCAGGCGGGCTTAACTTCTCTGTTCGGAATGGGA
>JAFSYY010000096.1 GCA_017455845.1 Prevotella sp.
AAACGAAGCATGAAAATGACGATGAAGTGGCTCGGCGCAGCCTTCTACATTCTTCATTCTTCATTCTTCATTTGCTCATGCGATGATATGTTTGAGCCTGCAGAGGAGAACACCAAGCAGTTGGATGCAATGGTACAGGAGTCTAATTATGTCTATGGACTGCTGATTTACGGCTACAACCGACTGCCATACATGACGACCACCCAGACCGATATTGCTACCGATGATGCTGTAACCAATGAGAACGGCAACGTTTACAGGGATATGGCCACGGGTACATGGTCCTCGGAAAACAACCCCCTGTCGCAGTGGAACAGTTGCAAGGATGGCATACAGTATGTCAACCTTTTCCTCAAGTATGTCAATCAGGTGGACTGGGCACCCAGTGCCGCCTCCAAGCAGCAGATGTTCATTGACCGCTTGACAGGCGAGGCTCTCGGCCTCCGCGCCATCTTCTATTACCATCTGCTGCAGGCTCATGGCGGCTATGACGAGGACGGCAACCTCCTGGGCGTGCCCCTGCTGACAGAACCGGAAGACGGCAGTTCAGACTATAACCAGCCACGGGCTTCTTTTGCCGACTGCGTCAGACAGATCTTTGCCGACTGCGACAAGGCCGTAGAACTGCTCCCTGCACAGTATGTGGAGATTGACGATGCCGAGAATATTCCTCAGAAATATCGTGACCTTGGCGCACAACTGACCGGCTATAACCTCGTGTTTGGCAACATGGCGAAGAACCTCGTGTCGGGTAAGGTGGCCGCAGCAGTAAAGGCACAGACGGCGCTGCTCGCAGCAAGTCCTGCCTTCCGCAGCAAGAGCGGTGTCACTTCTGAAGAGGCCGCCAAGATTTGCGCTGATGTGCTCAAGGATGTGGAGTTTGACCCGGAGGGTGACATCTGGTATAAGAATACCGAGAAACTGTCGTCCAGTAAGAACGTCATGCCCGAAATACTCTGGCGTGCCGACTGGGAGTCGGCCGGCTCCTCGCAGGAGTCTGCCAATTTCCCGCCGTCGCTCTATGGTCAGGGCAGGGTCAATCCTTCCCAGAACCTTGTGAACGCTTTCCCCATGCGCAACGGCTATCCCATCACGGACTCGAGGTCTCAGTATGACCCTCAGGACCCCTATAAAGACCGCGACCCGCGCCTTGATGACGATGTCATTTACAACGGCACCGTGTTCAAAAGCGTAGTCATCGTCACAGGAACATACGCTACGACGACTGAGAACAAGGGCCATGACGACAATATCAATAATCCTTCGACATCATCCACACGCACTGGCTATTATATGAAGAAACTGCTGCGCAGCGATGCCGGTGCATCGGCTGCCTCGGGCTCTACCTCCAACCAGCCGCATATTTACCCGCGCATACGCTACACTGAGTTGTACCTCGCATACGCCGAGACTGCCAACGATGCATGGGGACCGAAGGCCGACGGTGCCGGACTGGGCCTCTCGGCATACGATGTCATCAAGAAGATACGTGAGCGTGGCGGTATCGGCACAGACGAGAACGGCGACTATGTGGGCGACCCCTATCTTGAGGAGTGTGCCGGCGACCAGGCGAAGATGAGCGAGTTGATCCGTAACGAGCGTCGTATTGAACTCTGTTTCGAGAACAAACGCTTCTGGGACTTGCGCCGTTGGGAGTTGCCCATCAATGAATCGGTAATGGGTGTGCAGATCGACAAGATTGATGAGCAAAAGGATGCCGAACCCAGCAATCTCAAATACACCTTCATTAATGTGGAAGACCGTGTGTTCGACTCTTACCAGTATTTTGGCCCTATTCCCAACAGTGAACTGATTTCATGGAGCAACCTCTTGCAAAACAAGGGCTGGTGAGGAATGAGAAATAAGAAATGAGGAATGAGAAATGTGAAATGTGAATCGCGAAAAATAACTATTATGAAACTGAAGAAATATATTTATGGTGTAGCCTTGGGAGCCTTCTCTCTTGCTAGTGTGTCTTGCTATAATGCAGACAAGGACTTCCCTGACTATGATGGAGGCACGACAGCCTATTTCGCATACCAGAACCCGGTGCGAACACTCGTACTTGGCAACGACATCTACGACAACACGCTCGACAACGCGCACAAGTGCCGCATCTGGGCTACCATGGGCGGCGCCTACGGCGGACGTAATGCAACGGTGACCTTCGTCGTTGATGAGTCGCTGTGCGACAACCTCTATTTCCTTGACGATGGCGGCTATCCACAGGGTGCGGTGACTCCCTTGAAGAAGGAATACTACACGCTCTCGTCGAACGAGATTCCTTATAACGGCGACGCACGCGGCTATGTGGAAGTGCAGTTCACGGATGAGTTCTTCAAAGACCCGAAAGCCATAGAGAACTATTATGTGATTCCGCTCCGCATGACCGATGTGTCGGGCATTGACAAGATTCTAACGGGTACGCCCAATGTGTCATCGCCCGTTCGCCCCAACGCACAGGACTGGACCGTGCTTCCCATGGACTACGTGCTCTACTGCGTGAAGTATATGAACCCCTGGCAGGGCAAGTATATACGCCGTGGCGTGGACAATGTGACGGAAGGCGGGGTGACTACCAAGGTGGTGAGAAAGGACTTCACCCTTTATAATTCTGATGTGGAGCGCTATAGCAAACAGGATCCGTCGAACCCCGTGAACCAGTATGACGAGGTGTGCGGCATCACCACCAAGAACATGACTGAGGCTATCTTCCCCGTGTCATTCAAGACATCAGGCGCCTCAATCTCTTGCAATCTTATCCTGACATTCAGCGGTAACAAGTGCACCATCTCTACCGACGATGAGAACGTGACGGCTACCGGCTCGGGCGAATTTATTGAGAAGGGTACCGAGAGAAACGAATACAAGGACTACCAGTGGGGTAGCCTGAACGGAGAACTTGTTCAGCGTGACATCCTCCGTCTGGCATACGATGTGACCTTCACCGACAAAGACATCACCGTTTCAACAGCCGACACACTGGTTGTACAGACGCGTGAGTCGAACAAGAGAGAATTCTTTGATTACAAATACGTTAAAGAGTGAAGAGTGAAGAGTGAAGAATTTGCTACCTCTATAAAGTGAAGAGTGAAGAATTTGCTAAAAAACAAAACCAGTATGAAACAAATAAAATATAATAATGAGAAACGAAGCATGAAAATGACGGTGAAGTGGCTCGGCGCAGCCTTCTTCATACTTCATTCTTCATTCTTCATTTCATCCTGTGCTGACTATAATGAAACGAATGATTTCACAGTACAGCCAGAGGCTAGTTATGAAATGCCGTATAGCGAACTGGGGGCCGTCAAGTCATACATCAACAGGGCTGATTATCCTAACATGACTGTTGATGCTGCCGTGAAGTTGGCTGTGTTCAACAAGCAGGCACTGGACCACGCTGCGGCCGTCACAAACTTCGACGGCGTTGCTTTCGGAAACACGTTCATGCCAGGCACGTATGTCAGCAAGAAGGGCTATATGAACTTCATGGCCTTGAAGGATGCGCTGGAGCATGCCTCAGAAATTGGCACTGAAGTGTATGGCAGCCCTATCGCTGCCAACGAACAGCAGTGTGACGACTGGTTCGCAACGTTGACGGCACCTGTAGAGGTCCAGGTGCTTCCGATTGACGACAAGGAGGTGGACTACTCCACTGCAACTGAGTTTACAGGAACGGCGATTAGCAAAACTCCAACGATTGTCAAAAACTACGACAGCAATGGTAACGCGCTGATGATTCCAAGGAGGGCACAGGTTTATATCGTTGAGGATTTTGATGTGGATCCAAACGGCTATTATACCATCACGTTCACTGTTAAGAGTGATGCGAAAAAGGACGAGAACCTTAACTGTACTTTTGCCGACAGCCTGATTAAGTCGGGCAATGCGGCTAAAGACTTCACCATCAGACCTGGTGTATGGCAAACGGTTAAGGTGGAGGCTGTGCCTGCAGCAGGCGCAACCAAAGGCTATCTGATGATAGAACGTAACTTGAACGGTGCCCTCTATATCCGCAATGTCAAGGTTTCACACACGCCCGACAATCACCGCGACCAGACCAAGGCAGAGAAGAATGATACCATCAGGTATGCACTCAATAAGTGGTGCGACGGATTGATGGAAGCCAATGCAGGACGTATCAAGTCGTTCGACCTCGTCGACAAAGCACTCGACACGAACAAGGAGATAGAGCCGGGCATACTTGACCTGAAGCACTCTGCAGAGAAAATCTTCTGGCAGGATTATCTTGAGGACGCAACACATACGGGCAGTGAACTCTATGCCGCAACAGTGTCGAAGGTGGCTAGTGCTGCCTTTGAGAAGCATGGCGGCAACCCGGCAGAGTTGAAGTTCTTTATTGGAGAGACAGGGCTGGAAGACCAGAAGAGACTGGAGAGCCTGAAATACTGGATGAACAAGTGGGAGGCCAATGGTGCAAAGATCGATGGCATCAATGCCGAGTTGAACCTCGTCTATAGTGAGGATGCTACCATGCAGGCTGCCAGCGAGGCTACGCTGAACACCCTTCTCGACAACCTGGCCAAGACGGGCAAACTGATTCGCCTCTCTAACTTCGACATCAAGTACCAGGATGCCGAGGGAAACAACGTCGGTGCGCAGTATATCACTACGGCGCAGCGCCAGAAACTTGCCGACTTCTACGCCTTCGTCATCAAGGCATATATGACCAAGATTCCTAAGGAGAAGCAGGCCGGCCTCTGCAAAGGCAACATGGCCGATACGTCGGCTCCCGTTGGCCTCTGGGAAGTAGTCTCTAACGACTGGGTGCGCACGGCCACATACAAGGCTTTCTGCGATGCACTCGGCGGGAAATAGTGATTTTGAATGTTTGAAACAAAGTATTATTATTGTTTATTTTTATTTTAATTATTAACTAAACTTTTCTATTATGAAAAAACTGTTTACACTCGTTGCTCTCTTGACATGCTTCATGGGGGCAAAGGCACAGCAGCAGTGGGAAGAGGTCTACAAGATCGACTACACCACTTACACTGGGTTCCCATTCTATGTGATGGGCTATGTTCCTGAGTTCGACAATGGTCACATGACTGACTTCGGCGCAGACTACAGGTATGCAACTCAGGATGTTCTTGACAATGGTGATAATAACGGTAACGGAAAATTGACGGAACAAGAGTCTATCGTTGGTACAACTATGGCTGGTACCACAGAGTATCAGAAGGTAACAGGTTCTGGCCCGTATTGGCATCAGTATTTCATTGCTGACGGTATCACAACTATTATCGACGAGACCTACAAAGTGGTAGCAATGGTGAAGGCTTCCGAGGCTGTCAACATCAACGTCAACATGGGTTGGGGTTGGGGTAATGGTGAGCAGATGGGTACTTCTGTCGCTATCCCTCAGAGCGAAGACTTTGTTGAGGTGGAATGGGAGTACAGCGGCATCGGCGGCTCCAGTTGTAACCTCGTGGCACAGCCGGGTACTGCTACTGCTACCATCGAATGGCAGGGCCTCGTCGTCTATCACAAGATGAAGGCCAACCAGAGACCAAAGGAGTGGCTTGAGGCTATTACCAATGGTGATGCAGAAACAGCATGGCCGGCATGGGCTCTTGAGGAGACGGATGGCATTAACATCAACTGGAGAGGCGACCGCTCTGGCGAGATTTGCGCATGGGCTCTGACCATGGGTAAGAACTTCCAGGAGAGTGTTATTAATTCTGATAGCCCCAGAGCACGTCCTTTCCCCGCTGACATCGAGGCAGAGGCAGGAAACGAGTCGAACCATATCTTCGTGGTTCATACAACAGAGGTTAAGCCTGTCGATGAGAGTGATGCAAATTCTGTTGCATGGGCAAACCAGTTCTGGATCCAGTCTCCACAGGGATGGAAATCCGGTTCAAAGACTAAGATCAAGTTCCGTTACAAGGCAGATGTTCCTTGCTCGGCTGGTACGCAGATCCACAAACAGCATCCTTCTGACTATCTGTACTGGCAGGCTGTTGGCGATGTGAACTTCACAACAGAGTGGCAGACTTTTGAGAAAGAGTTCACTTTCGACGACAATACTGCTAATGGATGGTCATTGGCATTCAACCTGAACTCTGATGCTACTAACGGCCGCACACCTAACAACTTCTATTTCGACGACCTCTCATGGCAGTATCTGAAACTGGACGACGGTTACTTCATTTCCGGTATCAACACCGAGACCACCACATCGTATGATAACCTTGACAATGCCGTAGAGTTCACGGAGTCCACCAACCCAGATGCTGATTTAGAGGCTGTTATTGGTGAAGAGGGTAATCCTGCTTCATACGTCTCTCAGGTTATGATTTCTACCGTTCGTGGTGATGACGCCGCCTTCAAGGGTGCTACCCTGAAGCCGAATGGAAAGATTAATAATGATGCTGACGATTGGCTTGACTATGTTGCTTCTTCCAACGCCAAGTTGGATCTGCCAGGCCTTGGCGTATGGAAGGTTTTTCTTGATACAAACTATGGCTCTATGTCATTCCAGATGATCGAGGGTACAATGTTCGAGGAGCCAGATCCCGTAGACATTGTTACTAATGCCACAGAGGTTGTTGTAAAGGGACAGGAGCGCGACTGGCGTGGAACGGACAATGAGGGTAATCCCATCGAGGCCGAGGTTGGCGAAGGTCAGCCCTGGGACAACCAGTTCTTCCTTGTTGCTAACCGTACGCTGAAGGCTGGCGAGGTGACTGTCATGAAGTTCAAGTATAAGGCTTCTAAGGAGGCTAAGACATCTACACAGAGCCACAACGCTCCTGGCCAGTATGTTCACTGGGGTGCTATCGGCGACGTGAACTTCACCGAGGACTGGCAGGACTTCGAGACTGAGTTCACTGTTCCTAACGAGTGCGACGGTAATGACTCTGGCAACGGCTACATGAAGGACTTCAGGTCTATTGCTTTCAACATGGCTGAGATCAAGGAGGCTTGCGACTATGAGTTGAAGGACTTCCAGTGGTATCTGAAGTACGACGAGGAAGGCAAGACCCTGGAGAACCTGATTGATGAGACGGGCGCTAAGAACTTCTACGTGAAGGAAGGTGCAGGCACCGATCCGTATATCTTCGGCACTGAGTCGGGTGTCAGCAGCCTGATTTACAACAACAACGTTGTCACTGCTACTTATAACCTTGCCGGTCAGCGCGTGGCTAAGGACTATAAGGGCATCGTCGTAAAGAACGGCAGTAAGGTTGTGGTGAAGTAAGCACCGACAAGTCTTTGTATATTTAAAAAGAGGATGTATCAAGCGATACATCCTCTTTTTCATGGTGGAATGAGTTCCGTCTTCTCACTGAACCGCCACCCGCCTCTTGACGCGCAGTGTCTCTACCACGCGGCTCATCTGGTTGGGGATGCGTATCTGCTGGGGACATTTAGGCAGGCACTCTTCACAGTCCTGGCAGGCACGTGCCCATGTCTCGGCATTGGGCAGGGCCTTGCGATAGCCTTCAATAAACTGCTGCTGGCGCTTGCCATAGTCGGCGGCATCGGGCGAGGGTAGGGGAAGGATATGCTCGTTGACCGCCTCGTTGTAATAGGCGAAGTTGCCGGGAATGTCTACTCCGTAGGGGCAGGGCATGCAGTAGCGGCAGGTGGTGCAGGGAATGGTGGGGAAGCCCGACATCTGGTCGGCGATGTCGGCCAGCAGCATGTTCTCGGCCTCTGTGCATACTTCGAGAGGCGAGAAGGTCCTGATGTTCTCTTCCAGATGGTCCATACGGTTCATGCCGCTCAGCGTGGTGAGGATATTGGGATAGGAGCCTACCCAGCGGAAGGCCCAGCGGGCAGGGCTGTCGTCAGGGCGGCAGGCCTTCAACTGGTCGGTCAGTTCCTGTGCCATCCTCCCGAAGGCACCGCCTCGGAGGGGCTCCATGACGACACACTGGATGCCGAGTTTCTCGCATTTGTTGTAGAGATACTCGGCGTCGGCATCCACCCTTCTTCCCCCTCTTAGCGAGGCGTGACGCCAGTCGAGGAAGTTCATCTGTATCTGTACAAAGTCCCAGTGGTAGTCGTCGTGATGGTCGAGCAGCCAGTCGAAGGCACTCACGTTGCCGTGGTAGGAGAACCCCAGGTGACGGATGCGCCCTGCCTCACGCTCTTTCAGCAGGAAGTCGAGCAGACCGTTGTCAAGGAAACGCCCTTTCAGGTTCTCCACCCCTCCACCGCCGATGCTGTGGAGCAGATAGTAGTCTATATAGTCCACCCTCAGCCGCTCGAACGACTGGCGGTACATCTTCACGGATGCCTCAAAGTCCCATAGCCGCTCGTTTTGGTTAGACATCTTCGTGGCAATGAAAACCTTCTCCCTCGGGTGGCGGGCAAGGGCGTTGCCTGTAAGCACCTCAGAGTCGCCCCGCATATACATAGGAGCCGTGTCGAAGTAGTTGACACCATGCGCAATGGCGTAGTCTACCAGTCGGTTGACCTCATCCTGGTCGTTGGGCAGACGCATCATGCCGAAGCCAAGCAATGAGATCTGCTCGCCGGAGCCATGTTGCACGCGATAGGTCATGCGCCTCTCTGCCAATGGCCCGTCATCCTCGCGCTGTGCCAACGCTCTCAGCGGCTCCAGCGTCATCAGTGCCATGGCAGAACCTGTTCCAATGCCGAGTCTTCTCAAAAACTCGCGCCTGTTCATGTTGTTGTTCATATCTCGTTTGTTGTTGCATTAGTTGCTGCAAAGGTACGCAAAAAACGGCAGACGGCCAAAAGATTGCGGCATTTATTTAGCGGCTGCTGAAATGCAAGTCAGCCGGAATACGCAACGGTTACTGAATTGCAGGTCAATGGAGCCTGTCTTCTTGGTCAAAACATGCTCCTTTGAAGGTCAAAACATGCTCCTTTGAAAGTTCGTGACCTAGGTCACTAGGTCTGTTTTGAATCGTATCGTTTCATAGAATTACTCTTTGCCGATGACCCACAGGCCATTCTTATTCTACAAGAGTTGTCACTTCCCTCCTCGAAATTCACCCGCGATGTATATCAGAAAGTTATAAATCCGTGCTACAAATAAGGAACTATTATCCCTGCTGTTTTATAAGCGAGGAATCAGTAGATAATCTCCCAAGAACCACTCCTTGCTGAACCATTACGCTTGATTTTCCCATCTAATTGTAATTGGTTGGTATGTTTGATTACGGCACGTTTGGAAATTCCCAATTTCCCAGCCATCATAGATGT
>JAFSYY010000097.1 GCA_017455845.1 Prevotella sp.
CAAAGGTACGAATAAGCGAGCGAAATGCAAAAGAAAACTTGTTTTTCTTTTCATTTCCGAGCGATAGTGCCTTCTCGCAAAGCGAAAAGGTACGAATAAGCGAGCGAAATGCAAAAGAAAACTTGTTTTTCTTTTCATTTCTCTAACCTAAAGGTATAGAGTGTGGCGTTGCAATCCGAGCGATAGTGCCTTCTCGCAAAGCGAAAAAGGTACGAATAAGAGATGGAAAAACCAAATGTAATGTTATAAATCTCTCGCTTCCGCAGTGTTTTCCCTGCTTCCCGTGAATTTCGGCTATTTGTAATATTACAAATCACTTATAAGAGTAAAAAAAGGGAGAGCGCGGCTCTCATGCCGTCTCCCCCCTCTTTTTCAGTTTGGCATCAATCACAACGTCGACGCCGAGTGCCGTTCCTGCATACAACAGGCATTGTGCAAAGAACCATAGTACGCTGTCGGAAATCTCACCTGCCGGCTCCACTATGAAGCCAGCCACGCTCAGTGCCACGCCTGCCACCAGCATGCCGACCGCCGTCCAGCATCTGACCGACCGAATCATGCAGCCTCCTTTACCTCATGGTTAGACTAAGGCTCCGGCTCCACGGCCTCCTTGGCGGCGCGGATCTGCACCTTGCCCACCAGGGGCTGACCGTTGGTGTCGACAGCCACCTCGGCCATCTCCCACGTCACCTCCTTGATGGCGGTGGCAATGCGCTTGCGGCCTCCTGCAGGCTCCGTGTCGGGCAGGAAGAGGAGCTTCGTGGTGTTCAGGTACTTGGCCTGGTCCCAGTCAGCCAGCTGCTCCAGCGGCTTGGACGAGACGGAGGGCTTGAAGATGCCCAGGCCCTTGATCTTGATTTTGCGGCCCTGTCCGAGGAAGTGCATGATGGCGTAGCCCATCTCATCGATGACGGCCTTGACGTCGGAGCGCTTCACTGAGGCCTGCGTCTGGATGAAGTCTGCCACGGCGTCCATCTCCACGAACTTCGACTCGGTGATGGGGCGGGCGTAGTACTTGCCGAAGGTGGTCGACTTGGTGTTCTTGTTCTGATAAAGACAATACTGGTTTGCCATAACTTTGTGTGTTTTAAAAGGTTAATTACTAAGGTTAATTGAAAACTCTCATGTTTCGGGCTTGAAGGTCTCGGCCTTCTGCATCGGAAAGCTTGGGTTTTACACCCTATATCCATGGCATTTCGGCGTGCTATACCCGGGGTTTCCGTGCCGGAAGGCTCAGAGTTTCTCATCCGACATTGCAAAGGTACGAAATAAATTCCATATAACCAAACTTTTAGGCAATTATTTTAAAGAAAAACATGAAATATTTTCCAGGCCCCTCTTTCGTGGTTGCCTTGGGGGGGGCGGTGCCCTAGTGGAAATCTTTCCGCGCTTTATTTGTATGAATTGTTTTTTTCAGTTTTTTGGTTCTGGTGAGCCGATATTCCATTTTATTTTGTACTTTTGCACGTGTTATGGAAGATATAGCAATAGAGTTGTCATTACTCCACTCCTTATCGGGCATCCAATTCGTCAAGCAATTGGAGAAGATTACCCAATACGGAGGATTTGCACTCGTAAAAGACCTATGGTCGCTTGCCAGAGCAAGAACGGGGTGTTACGCTGCAAAGGTAAGCATAATTTCGTCAACCACTAACTTTTAAGACCAGAAAATGCACATTTCGACCTTATTATGCTCTTTATTCCAAGAATTCTTCGTACTTTTGTAGCCAAACAACGAGAGCAGGATATGAAGAGAAGAAGCCCCATACACGCCTATAAGCGGCTGCTAGCCAACGACCATGACTGGGATTACAACTATCCTGCCATCACGAATCTGAACACCTCTTCCTCTTGTAGTTCTGGTCGTTCCGTGACCTTTCTGATGTAGTCGCGAAGCAGATGCCGCCAGTCGTTGGTCTTCATGCTGAAGTAACGTTCTTGGTATTCACGTTGACACTCCACAACAATATTTATAATGGTAGTACCCTCGTAGAGTTCCATCATGTTGTGTACCAAGCGTCGTACATCATCATCAGCCTCAACATCCTCCAATATTGAGCCTTTGGGAATCATGTGAATCTCCATAGTTTTCTTGCCTGATGATTTCTTTGCAACTTTTGAAACATCATTTTGTCAACTTCACTTTCATACTCCTTGAAGTTCTCCACCTGATCCATTACCTCACGAAATACTTCTGGTGTATATTGAGGAGGATAGCCATTCTTCACCAGACAAATCTTGATGTCCAATTTCAGTTGTTCTCTAACCCGTTGATTATTCAGCCAGTCAGCAAATGATGATTTCGCATCAACGATTTCCTTTATCTTACGAGCCAGACTCTTGCATTTCTCGTTGATGACAATTCCATCTACAGTTTTATCCTCACCATACTCGAAGTTATTCTTGTCCCTCAGGGCAATCAGAATATCATAGAAAGCCTTTTCCTCGAAAGTCAATCCCAACTTGCGGAAACTCTCACGGTCAGCCTTCATGCCATTGAGTATTGCCAAGGCTTGCTCTGTTGCTTCCTTAATAATGTCTTCTGCCGTTTCATCTTGAGTAGCACCAGCCTCTTCTTCTGAAAGGAACTTGCGACGTTCATGGTATTGCTTGATGGTTTCCTCTAACATCTCTTGGAATTTCTTCGAAGCTATCTGGTTAACTCTTCCATATTCTGATATTTGCTGACGAAGCAACTTGATTAGCATCTCCAATTTCGAGGCAGGCATCTTAATGTCAGAAAGTCGTTCTGTAAACTCTGGGCCAAAGATGTCCATTTCCTCCCCATCTTCCAGAACACTTTCTACATTATTATATTTAAGGGCTTCTTCCACCATCTTTGCCACACGCCTATTCATGGTGTCCGTATCGGGCGCATCCGTGCCATTCATCTTATACACCATTCCTGCAATAGCCATGAAGCATTGGGCCAAAGCGGACTCTTCTTCCCCAAGTTCGCCTGATGGCTGGCAGAGGTCATACGCCTTTCTCATCCTCTTGACGTACTGCAAGAAGTATGTCTTGAATGACACCTTCTTAGTCTTCTTTCCATCCTTGCTGGTAGAATTGAAACTCTCTGCTGATGAGAACACATATTCAGCAGCCTGCGCCAATTCGAATATATTGATGTACCTTTGCCGCCAGATTTACAAAAACTAAATTTGACTATGGAGGTTATATCAATAGAGCGCAGTACCTACGAGGTAATCGACTTTGTCGCTTCGCTGGTCGAAGAACTGCTGACGAGTTTCAACAACTTCGTCTCACAAATGAAGGCAATGGCTAAAGTGTCAACTTAATCAGTATACGTCAACGGTTAAAAAACACCACTTCGTTGACTTTTCTTGAACAAAGATTAGGCAACTTTTCAAGTTCAACGGATATTGTCAAGTTCGATGGCCATCTGCTGCTGCAGTTCGCGGGCCTTGTTGCCTGCAACCTCCGCGAAATGGTCGTCGGAGGAGGCGTAGATGATGCCTCGGCTGGAGTTGACCAGGAGGCCGCAGTCTTTGTTCATGCCATAGCGGCATACCTCTTGTAGGCTGCCTCCCTGGGCACCCACGCCAGGAACGAGCAGGAAGTGGTCGGGGGCTATGCGGCGTATGTCCTGGAACAACTGCCCCTGGGTGGCACCGACGACATACATCATATTCTCTACGTTGCCCCACTGCAGACTGGTCTTCAATACTTTTTCGAAGAGGCGCTCGCCGTGGCTGTCCTCCGTCAACTGGAAGTCTTGGCTGCCTTTGTTTGAGGTGAGTGCCAGGAGGATGACCCATTTGCCGGGATATTCGAGGAATGGGGTGACGGAGTCCTCGCCCATATAGGGGGCTATGGTGAGGGCGTCGACGTCGTACTCCTCGAAGAAGGTGCGGGCATACATCTTACTGGTGTTGCCTATGTCGCCACGCTTGGCATCGGCAATGATGAGATGATGGGGGTGGTGCTCTTTGATATACTGGCATGTCTTGACGAAGGCTTCCATGCCTTTGATGCCGTATGCCTCGTAGAAGGCGAGGTTGGGCTTGTAGGCCACGCAATAAGGGGCTGTGGCGTCGATGATGGCCTTGTTGAATTCAAAGATGGGGTCGTGGAGGTCGAAGACACACTGTGGCATTTTCTTCGGGTCTGTGTCGAGGCCTACGCAGAGAAACGAGCGCTTCTGCTTGATTTGATGGATAAGATCTTTTCTGTTCATAGTTTTTGTTTTTTTGCAGCGGGGAAACCGCTGCACACGGACTTTCTTTTTGCAGCGGGAAAACCGCTGCACACGGACTTTCTTTTTTGCAGCGGGAAAACCGCTGTACACGGACTTTCTTTTTGCAGCGGGAAAACCGCTGCACACGGACTATAGTTCGGTTTCTTTCATGCGCTCGGCATTCTCGGCCACGGTGAGGGCATCGATCATGGGCTGTATGTCTCCGCCGAGGAAGCCCTGCAGGTCGTGGGTGGTATAGCCGATGCGATGGTCGGTGACTCGGCCCTGCGGGAAGTTGTAGGTACGGATCTTGGCCGATCGGTCGCCTGTGGATACCAGTGTCTTACGGCGGGAGGCGATGTCGTCCATGTATTTCTGGTGCTCCTTGTCATATATAAAGGTATATAGGCGTGAGAGTGCCCTTTCTTTGTTCTTGGGCTGGTCGCGTGTCTCTGTGCACTCGATGAGTATTTCCTCTGTCTCGCCGGTGTTGGGGTTCTTCCACATATATCGCAGACGGACACCCGATTCCACCTTGTTCACGTTTTGGCCTCCTGCACCTGAGGAGCGGAAGGTGTCCCATTTTATATCCCCTTCGTTGATGTGCACCTCGAACTTGTCGGCCTCTGGTAGCACGGCAACGGTGGCAGCGCTGGTGTGCATGCGTCCCTGTGTCTCTGTGGCCGGCACGCGCTGCACGCGGTGTACGCCGCTCTCGTATTTCAGTGTGCCATAGACATCGGCACCGCTGACGGCGAAGTCTATCTCCTTGTAGCCGCCCACGGCTCCCTCGCTGACATCGGTGACGCTGAGTGTCCAGCCTTTAGAGTCGCAGTAACTCTTGTACATCTTGAACAGGTCGCCGGCAAAGAGGCATGCCTCGTCGCCGCCGGTGCCTGCACGTATCTCCATCTGCACGTTCTTGGCATCCTCCGGGTCTTTGGGGATGAGTGCAATCTTGATCTCCTCTTCCAATTTCGGCTGTAGTGCCTCGTTGATGGCCAGTTCCTCGCGTGCCATCTCTTTCATCTCCGGGTCGTCCTCGTTGGCCAGTATGTCTTTTGCCTCCTTGATGCCGTTGAGACATGCCATGTAGCGCTTGCGTGCATCCATGATGTCGCCCAGGTCCTTGTATTCCTTTGTCAGTTTGACAAAGCGCTGCTGGTCTGCAATGACATCGGGGTCTGTGATGAGTGTTGACACTTCCTCGAAGCGGCTCTCCAGTCCGTCGAGTTTCTGCAAAATGCTGTTTGTTGTTTCTGCCATTATTTAATGCTTAACTAAAAGTTTGCTGCAAAGGTACGAAAAATATTTTAAAACGAGGTATAATATAAATTTAAATATAATGAAAAGTAACAATGATTCGCTATTTCAGCCTGATGACCCTTATGCCGGTATGCGATGGATGCTTGGCGAGATACTTGTCAAGGGTCATCGGCTCTTCTACCACCTTTTTGTGGATTTGCGAGGCATTGAGCAGATGTAGTCCGTCGTTGCGCCATACTGCGAAGCCGAGGTGTGCGATGTCGAGTCCTGGCTTTGAGCAGGTGATGGCCAGGATGTCGCCATCGTGGATGATGCTACGGAGCAAGGGGGTGTCTTTGATGGCCGACTTAGGGATGTAGCGGAACTGCATGCCGCAGAGCCGTTGTTCCTGCCGTACGATGTCTGCGACAAGATCGGGATGAGCCGCGAGTGCCTTGTATGCCTTTGGATGGCGGCTCATGTAGTTGACTTTTATGGTCTGGGTGGCAGTAAATGGCGGACAGGTGTCCTGTACCTCAGCGACGATGCCTTTGCCGGTGTTGTCAAGGATCCAGTCGGTGAAATAATGCAGGCGCGAGGGATAGCCGTCGATGATGCCGTTGCGATAGCGCAGCGTTTGCAGTTGGCGGCAGAAGTCGGCATACGAGAGCGTTTGCTGGCGGTGGCAGATGGCGAGTGCGAGTACATTCTCAATGAGCGTGGTGCAATCCAGTTGGCGGGTGTTGACGACGAGTTGCTCTGTGTTGTTGACTTCGAGGGTATGTGCCACGTAGGGGCGGTTGAGAAAGAGTCGGGCGAAGTGGAGGATGTCCGAGAAGGGAGAGGTGAGAGTTGAGGGTTGAGAGTTGAGGGTTGAGGGGTACGAGGTTCGAGGTACGAGGTACGAGGATAGTGTGTGCTCTATGAAGACGCTGTCGGGTGCTTCGCTAGAAAAGAGTGAAGACGTGCATCCCAAAAGGAAAGTGAGAAAAAGGAGTCTTTTCATCATTCTTGATTTCTGTATTTTTTCTTTAGCCCGAAGTTACAGCCTACATACATGTTGACGGAGCCAAAGGTATTGTTTGTGGAGAATCGCGACTTATGATAGTTGTAGGTGTGGAAGATGACGCTGGTGCCGGCATACCACCGCATATTATTATATACCAGTCCGAAGCGGCCTATGCCGTCGAGGTTGATGTTCTGGAAACTGAAGCCCCGGTGGTCTTTACCCTCCACCTCGCCTGAACTTTGTTTATGAGCGATGGCGGCCTGGACGCTAGCCCCCAGCAGCCAGTTCTTGGCGAAGACCCAGTTGTAGGCATATCCTCCTGAGAGGCTGAAGTCGTAATACCTGACGCTCTTGAACATCAGTCCGCTGTCCAGTGGCACCGCTTTCTCCCGCATCTTCTGGTTGATAACGCTTTGCAGCAGTTCATGGTCGAATTCTATGGAGTTGCGCGTATAGCCGAAGCCTGCCAGCCATGAGCCGCAACTTATTTTCTGGATGGTGCTCTGTGCGAAGGCCGCAGGATATGAAAAGCGTCCGTGGTTGAAGATATAATAGATGTTGAAGCCCGTGATGCCCGACTTGAGTCCGTCGAAGGGCGTGCCGTTGAGCATTGACGCGTCGACATGGCTGCCCAGGTCTGCACTGCGCAGTTTGTAGTCGCTGCCAGTGCGCCGGTAGAAGAGGTCGATGCCGATCTGCGAACTATAGACGCTGAGGTCGAACTCCTGTTTGTCGCTGCTGAAGCCTATGTTGTTGAGCGAGAAGGTGTAGCCCAGGAAGATCCATTTCCACCCTGCGTACGGGCCTATGCGCATGTCGGCATCGGGTCCGAACGACACCGACTGTCGGCTGGCACCCGAAGAGCGCAGGGTGTAGAAGTCGTAACTGCGCGTGGCCTGCAGCATGGCCGCAAAGACATAATGCTGCGGCTCGATATATCGTTTGTCGAGCCGGTCGAAGCCGCGTACGATGCGCCGTATGAGACTTAACTTCCGGGGTGGGGGACTTGGCAGGGTGTCGGCCTTTTGTACTGGTGTAGAGAGTATAGTGTCTTGCGTCTCTTGTGCGCAAACGGATGCTGCACAGACCAATGCCAAAAGGAAGAGCAGTCGTCTCATGGTTAAAACTTCCCTAAGATGCGGTCTAGAACCCAGTTGACACTGGTTGCCGACACGCTGGTTGCCGTACAGATGTCGATGCCCTGCAGGTGCTGGCACACATTCTTGATCAGTGGATACTGGACGT
The DNA here is from genome assembly GCA_017455845.1 of Prevotella sp. Taxonomy (GTDB): domain Bacteria; phylum Bacteroidota; class Bacteroidia; order Bacteroidales; family Bacteroidaceae; genus Prevotella. Next base: position 7,698 of record JAFSYY010000097.1, read on the forward strand.
ATTTCGGATTAGGCACTTCAATCTGCTGTGCCCCCTGGCTGGTGTGCACTTCTATGGGGGCATAGTTGAACACGGAGAAACTAAGGGTGCCCTGCGTGCCGATGATCAGTATGCGGTCTACACGTGCTGACTCATGGCCTACGAAGCACCAGGAGCCGCTGCCGGGCAAGCCATTCTCAAACTGGAAGACGGCACTCACCGTGTCCTCGGCCGAATAGAGGCGGCCACGGTTGGCACAGATGCCACGCGCCTCGAGGATGATGCCGAACATATCCTGGAGCAGGTCTATCTGATGCGGTGCGAGGTCGTAGAAATAGCCGCCTCCGGCAATATCGGGCTGGAGTCGCCAGGGCAGATTCTCCGGATGTGCATAGTCCAGCGGTCGCGGTGGCCATGAGAATCGTATCTGCACATTGATGACATCGCCGATGGTGCCCTGTTGTATCAATTCCTTCACACGCTGGAAATAAGGCAGATGACGCCTGTAGTAGGCCACGAAACACGGTATGCCGGTCTGCTCTGAGACCCTGTTTACGCGGATGCAGTCTTCATAGTTGGATGCCAGCGGCTTCTCCACATATACCGGCTTGCCCGCTTTCATGGCCATGATGGCAAAGGTGGCATGGCTTGACGGCGGTGTGGCCACATAGACGGCGTTGACGTCAGGGTCGTCGATGAGTTCCTGTGCGTCGGTGTACCATCGTTTCACGCCATGCCGCTCTGCATACAACTGTGCCTTCTGCCTGGTACGGCTCATGACGGCCACCACCGTAGAGCCTTCCACCTCGGCAAAAGCAGGCCCGCTCTTCAGTTCGCAGACCTCTCCACAGCCAATAAAACCCCATTTCAGTTTCTTCATCGGATTATAAATAATTCAAGTTTCGCATTCGCTCAACTTAGTAGTTAAAAGGAGTTAGAAGTAGTTATCGGCCTTCGGCCTTAGGAGTTAGAAGTCGTTAGTTTCGACTTCTGGAAGAGTTTTGGAGCGACAGGTCTATCGACTTTTAACTCCTAAGCGACCATAGGCCGCGATAACTCCTTCTAACTCCTTTTAACTCCTCAACTTGAGAAAGTTGAGTAAATAATGTGCAAAGATAGAAAATATTTATGAATTATGAATTATGAATTATCAATTATTTTGTACCTTTGCAGCAATTTTAGAAAAAGTTATGGAAAAGAATGAAGATTTAAGACTGCAGAAGACCCGAAGTACGCGGGCCATCATCAGCGACGGCTACCGGTTGTACACCAAGAACTTCAAGCGTCTTTTCAGGGCCTCGTGGCCCATGGCTGTCATCTATGCGCTGATGTTTGCCCTGATGACCAGCCGCGTGATTTACGACGTGTTGCCGCTGGTCACCATCCTGGCTACCGAGGGCACGCTGTCATCGCAATGGATGGACATACCTGTTGCCTGTCCGCTGTGTATGCTGTCCATCCTGCTGTTTGCCGTTTCGGCCCTGCTGTTGGCCTCGTGTGGCTTCTGGGCCTTCAGGAGCCACAAAGTTACATCCGACATCCCCCGTGCGATGCACTGGTGGGGTGTATGGCCCGGCAAATGGTACCCGGGCATGCTGTGGAAAGGCATACGCTGGTTTTTCACCGTGGGCCTGCGTCATCTGGGCATCCTCTTTGCCACGCTGCTCATAACCATGATTATCACCATGCTGCTCACCCTTTTCTGTGAGTTCCCCGCCTTTATCATCGGCACGGCCAATATCAAGGCCTATATGGGCGCTGCCATGGGCGACCCGCTGGGTATGCCGGATTACCTGCCTACGCTCACGTTCATTGCCTTTGCCATTGCCGGCTTTGTGCAGGCCTACGTCCACCTGGCCACCCTCTTCCCCCTCTACTATGCCTACGGCTCCATAGAAACACTTGTCAAAGAGAAAAAAGCCATTAATATATGAAAAGAATACTCTTCATTGACCGCGACGGGACACTTGTAGAAGAACCCTTCGACGAACAGGTAGACGCCATAGACAAGATCCGCTTCAAGCCGGGCGTGTTCCGCTGGCTGTCGTTCCTGAGGGAGAAGACCGACTTCCGCTTTGTGATGGTGAGCAACCAGGACGGCCTGGGCACAGACGCTTTTCCAGAGAACACCTTCTGGCCAGCCCATAACTTCATCCTCGAAACCCTGAAGGGCGAAGGCATCACGTTCGACGACATCCTCATCGACCGCCATTTCCCAGAGGATAATGCCCCTACGCGGAAGCCCAACACCGGGCTGGTGGAGAAATACATGGCCGACAAGGACTACGACATGGCCGGCAGTTACGTCATCGGCGACCGCGAGACCGACGTCCGCTTTGCAGAGAATATAGGTTGCAAGGCGTTGATCCTCAGTGAACAATTGACATGGAAGCAGGTGGCCGAACAGATATTCGATGGAGAGCGGACAGCAGAAGTGCGGCGCACCACTAAGGAAACCGATATCCACGTGGTGCTGACACTCGACGGCACCGGCAAGGCCGACATCCATACAGGGCTGGGATTCTTCGACCACATGCTGGAGCAGATAGCGCGGCACGGGCAGATGGACCTGCTCATCCATACGCAGGGCGACCTGCATGTGGACGAGCACCATACCATAGAAGACACGGCCTTGGCCCTTGGCCACTGTCTGCTGAAAGCACTGGGTTCGAAACGCGGCATTGAGCGCTATGGCTTCTCGCTGCCCATGGACGACTGTCATGCCCATGTGACGCTGGACTTTGGAGGCCGCCCCTGGCTGATATGGAAGACCGCCTTCCACCGTGAGCGCATCGGCGATGTGCCCACCGAGATGTTCTTTCATTTCTTCAAGAGCCTGAGCGACGCGGCGCAGATGAACCTCTATATCGAGGCCGAGGGCGACAACGAGCACCACAAGGCCGAAGCCATCTTCAAGGCGCTGGCCCGCGCCCTGCGTGCAGCCGTGCGCCGCGACATCGACCATTATGAACTGCCCTCAACCAAGGGAACGCTGTAGGGGATAATTAAAAAGAGGACAAGTAAAAAAGGTAAGAAGGTTTTTCTCCAAAAATAATAATGATTCGGAAAATATTTCGTAACTTTGCAGGCAATTAAACAAAACGTGATTATACGACATTGATAGAAAAGCATATAGTACTTGAGGATATCGACCCCGTAATGTTCTATGGGGTTGGCAACGTCCATCTTCAGATGTTGCGTGCACTATACCCTAAACTGCGTATCGTGGCCCGCGACAACGTGCTGCGGATCATGGGCGATGAAGAGCAGATGGCCGCCTTCGAAGACAGTAGCGAGAAGATGCGCCTCCATCTGCTGAAGTTCAATTCTATCACAGAAGAAGACATTATAGATATTATAAAAGGTAAGCGCACGCGCGACGAGGTGCCCGAGGGCGTGGTGACATACTCTATCGCCGGCCGCCCCATCAAGGCCCGTAGCGAGAATCAGCAACGCCTTGTCGACGCTTTCCGCAATGACGACATGGTGTTTGCCGTAGGCCCCGCCGGAACAGGAAAGACCTACCTGTCTATCGCATTGGCCGTGAGGGCACTGAAGGATAAGACAGCCAAGAAGATTATCCTCAGCCGCCCCGCTGTGGAGGCTGGCGAGAAACTGGGCTTCCTGCCCGGTGATATGAAAGATAAGATAGACCCCTACCTGCAGCCCCTCTACGATGCGCTGGAGGATATGCTCCCGCAGGTGAAACTGCAGGACATGATGGAGAAGCACGTCATCCAGATAGCACCCCTGGCATTCATGCGGGGCCGCACGCTCAACGATGCCGTGGTTATCCTGGACGAGGCCCAGAACACCACACCCGCCCAGATCCGTATGTTCCTCACCCGCATGGGGTGGAACACCAAGATGATTATCACGGGCGACATGACGCAGATAGACCTGCCCCATTCCCAGAAGAGCGGACTCATAGAAGCCCTGCATATTCTCAGCGGCGTAGAGGGCATCAGCGTGGTCAACCTCAATGGCAAAGACATCGTCAGGCATAAACTGGTGACGCGCATTGTCAATGCATACGAGGCGTTTGACAAGGAGAGGGAGAGTTGAGAGTTGAGGGTTGAGAGATGAGAGTTGAAAGATGTCGACTGCACTAAGTAAGCATTAAGTATAAAGATTTAAAATAAATGAAAGCATTAACAAAGACAGACTTCAAGTTCGAAGGACAGAAGAGCGTTTATCACGGCAAGGTTCGTGACGTTTACAACATTAACGACGACCTGATGGTCATGGTGGCCACCGACCGTATCTCGGCCTTCGACGTGGTATTGCCAAAAGGTATTCCCTTTAAGGGACAGGTGCTCAACCAGATTGCCGCGCAGTTTCTGGATGCCACCACCGACATCTGTCCCAACTGGAAACTGGCTACGCCCGACCCCATGGTCACCGTAGGCCTGAAGTGCGAGGGCTTCCGCGTGGAGATGATTATCCGCAGCATACTCACCGGCTCTGCCTGGCGGGAGTATAAGAACGGCTGCCGGGAGTTGTGCGGCGTGCGCCTGCCCGATGGCATGAAGGAGAACGAACGCTTCCCGGAGCCAATCATCACGCCTACCACCAAGGCCGACGAAGGTCACGACATGAACATCTCCAAGCAGGAGATCATTGCCCAGGGACTTGTCTCGGCCGAGGACTACGCCGTGATGGAAGACTATACGCGCCGCATCTTTGCCCGCGGTCAGGAGATAGCCGCCAAGCGCGGCCTCATCCTCGTTGACACAAAGTATGAGTTTGGCAAGCGCGACGGCAAGGTGTATCTCATCGACGAGATCCATACGCCCGACTCCAGCCGCTATTTCTATGCCGACGGCTATGAGGAGAAACTGGCCAAGGGTGAGCCCCAGCGACAGTTGTCGAAGGAGTTTGTGCGCCAGTGGCTCATTGAGCACAACTTCATGAACGAGCCCGGACAGGTGGTGCCCGAGATGACCGATGCCTACGTGGAAAGCGTCAGCGAACGCTACATTGAACTCTACGAGCACATCACCGGCACAAAGTTTGACAAAGCCACCGAAGACGGCGACATCGCCGCCCGAATAGAGAAAAACGTCAGCACCTGGCTGAAGACCAGATAACTGATTATAGGCCCCGTAGTTCCCGTATGTCCCATTAACCCCATAACGCCCATGACCTACAAGCAGGAAGAGATTAATCCCTACCACGAAGGCGCAAAGGCCGAGCAGGTGGAGCAGATGTTCGACAACATCGCCCCTACCTACGACACGCTGAACCACCGCCTCTCATGGGACATTGACCGGGGGTGGCGCAAGAAAGCCATACAGCAACTGGCACCCTATAAGCCCCAGACGATGCTCGACATTGCCACGGGTACGGGCGATTTCGCCATCCTGGCCGCCCAGATGCTGCATCCGCAGAGGCTTGCAGGAGCCGACATCAGCGAGGGCATGATGGCCGTGGGGCGTGAGAAAGTACAGCGGCTTGGCCTTCAGGATGTTATCTCTTTCGAGAAGGAAGACTGCTTGAGCCTGTCGTACGACAGCGACACCTTCGATGCCGTCACGGCAGCCTTCGGCATCCGCAACTTTGCCGACCTGGACAAGGGGCTCAGCGAGATGTGCCGCGTGCTGAAGCCTGGCGGACATCTGAGCATCGTGGAACTGACCACGCCCGTCTCGTTTCCCATGAAGCAACTCTTCCGCGTCTATTCACACACGGTGCTGCCTGTCTATGGACGACTCATCTCCAAGGACACCAGCGCCTATTCGTATCTGACAAAGACCATCGAAGCCTTTCCCCAGGGAGAGCGCATGCAGGAGATACTCCAGCAGGCAGGCTTTAAGCAGGCCACCTTCCAGAGGCTTACGTTCGGTATATGCACCATGTATCTTGCAACTAAATAAATCGTTATGGATAAGTACGGACTCATAGGTTATCCCTTAGGGCATTCATTCTCCATCAACTACTTCAACCAGAAGTTTTCTGACGAGGGTATCGATGCCGAGTACATGAACTTCGAGATTCCCAGCATCGACAACCTTATTGAGGTGCTGGACTCTCATCCCGAATTGAAAGGGCTGAACGTCACGATTCCCTATAAACAGAAGGTGATGGAGTATCTCGACCAGATCAGCCCCGAGGCCCGAGCCATAGGTGCTGTCAACGTGATTCGCGTGACTCATAGCGGAAAGGATATCAAGTTGAAGGGATTCAACTCCGACGTGATCGGCTTCACGCAGAGCATCGAGCCTATGCTGGAAAGTTTCCACAAGAAAGCCCTCATCCTTGGCACGGGCGGTGCATCGAAAGCCGTCGACTTCGGACTCAAGTCGCTTGGACTGGAGACAGTCTTTGTCAGTCGCTACCAGCGTCCCGACACGATATGCTACGAAGACATCACGCCAGAGGTTGTCAAGGAGTATAATGTTATTGTCAACTGCACGCCGCTGGGCATGTTCCCAAAGACGGAAGAGTGTCCGATGTTGCCTTACGAGGCCCTTGACGACCACAACATTCTCTACGACCTCATCTATAATCCCGATGAGACCCTGTTCATGAAGCGTGGGGCAGAGCGTGGCGCCAGCGTGAAAAACGGGCTGGAGATGCTGCTCTTGCAAGCCTTTGCGTCGTGGGAGTTCTGGAATGGCGATAAATAGCAATTCGTAAAAAAAGTAGTAGTGTAAAAATCCGAAAATAGCAGATATGGAAGAAGCCTGGACTATACTGGGAATGTATATCATTGTCTTCGGTGCCATCATTTTCGGTGGTGTCTATGCCGACCTGAAAAGCAAAGGGCGCGGGCACGCTTTGCTCGCGGCCCGGAAGAAAGACCTCCTGGATTGTGCTTCCAGCCATAACAGAAACATCAATGCGTTGGAGCGGCAATATAAGGACGAGAAAAAGACGCTGAAGTCGCAAAGGCTGATTATCGACCGGCTGACAAACAAAACCAGCGAGAGCCTCCGGCAGCAATACGAGACACGCTATAAGCAGGAAAAGGTGTCGTATCAGCGTGAGGTCCAGCAGATTATCAGACAATGGAACACGGAGAAGAAGGCCGACCGCCCCTGGACCTTATTCTGGAAAGGACTGTTTATCGTGGGTATTATCACGCAGACGGCGGCCTGCGTCCACTCCGTAGTCGCCATGCAGCCTGATATGCCTGTGCCTTCGTCAAGCAGCCTCATGGAACATCGTGAGTGGAACGCCAAGGATATTCCCATGCCCCATCTCACCGATGGCTCACGCTATGTTTCCAATCCCGACAGCATCGTCAGTGAGACAACCGTCCGTCGGCTCGATGCCATGCTGAAACAACTTGACGACTCGCTGGGAATAGAGTCGGTGGTGGCTATCGTGCGGCGCGTGGAGAATGCCGACATCTTCCGCTTCTCGCAAGACATCTTCGATATCTACAAGGTGGGCAAGAACGACCGCGGACTGGTTATGGTGCTGGCCTACGACGACCATCTGTTCCGCACGCACACAGGCCACTCGCTGGAGGGCGACCTCACCGATGCTGAATGTTTCCGCCTGCAGGAACGCTATCTGATACCCAGCATGAAAGCCGAGATGCCCGACAGCGGAATGATTTATATGGTCGAAGCCGTTTACAACACGCTCAGGGGTAAGGACTTGCCCGTCATGTCTGCGCTGCGTGCCAACTCCTCGTCAACCGATGATGATGACAGCGGCCTCATACCCGCCATCTATTATTTCCTGCTGTGCGGGTGGCTCATCCTCTATTTCTTCGTGTCTAAGCGACACGGATGGAACATCCGCCGTTATGCCAACGGCCTGCTTATGGCCAATCCCTTTGTTGCAGCAGCCGTCGCGTCGGGGCCAGTCATCTTCTCTGGCGGGGGCGGCAGTTCCCGAGGCGGGGGCTTCGGCGGTGGCTTCGGCGGCGGTGGCTTCAGTGGCGGCTTTGGTGGCGGTAGTAGCGGTGGCGGCGGGGCCACGTCGCGATGGTAAATACTATCAACATGACAATATAAATAAACGTTAAAAAAAACATTAAACACTATGAACAAGAAATTTATTGGATTAGGATGTCTTGGTGCCTTCGTGGTGGGCATCATCGTCATTGGAATGTGGATTGCCGGACAGTATAATGGCATGGTAAAGACACAGGAAGAGGCCACCACGGCGTGGGCCAACGTACAGAGCACCTATCAGCGCAGGGCCGACCTGATTGGCAACCTGGTTGACGAGGTTATCAGCGCCGTGAACTACAATAAGACAACGCTGGAGAACGTTATCAACGCACGTGCACGTGCCTCGCAGGTGACCATCGACCCCACCAACGCCACCCCCGAGCAGATGGCAGAGTTTGCCAAGGCTCAGGGCGAACTGAACAGTGCCCTGGGGCGATTCATGGTTATCAAGGAGGAATATCCCGACCTGAACGCCAACCCCACGTTCCAAAACTTGGAGGTACAACTGGAAGGCTCGAACAACCGCTGTAACGAGGCCCGTATGAAGTACAACACCGCCGTACAGACCTACAACACGAAGATACGCTCGTTTCCGGCAACCATCTTCGCCGGCATGTTCGGCTTCGACAAGATGAGTAAGTTTGAGGCCGAGGCCGGGGCCATGAAGAATCCCGACACGAAGGATTTAAGAGACATCAGGTAACCTTATTATATGATGGACAACCGTTACATGCAGCGTGGCGTCAGTGCCGCCAAGGAAGACGTCCACGCTGCCATCAAAAACATTGACAAGGGTCTCTTCCCGCAGGCCTTCTGTAAGATTATACCCGACATCCTGGGCGGCGACCCCGACTATTGTAACATCATGCATGCCGACGGGGCAGGCACCAAGTCGAGCCTCGCCTATATGTACTGGCGCGAGACGGGCGACCTCTCCGTGTGGAAGGGCATTGCCCAGGATGCCATCGTGATGAATACCGACGACCTGCTCTGCGTGGGTGCGGTGGATAATATCCTGGTCAGTTCCACCATCGGGCGCAATAAGATGCTCATCCCCGGCGAGGTTATCTCGGCCATCATCAACGGCACCGACGAACTGCTGGCCGAACTCCGTAACATGGGCATAGGCATCTATCCCACTGGCGGCGAGACGGCCGACGTAGGCGACCTGGTGCGCACCATTATCGTAGACAGTACCGTGACCTGTCGCATGAAGCGCAGCGATGTCATCGACAATGCCAACATACGGCCGGGGGATGTCATCGTGGGACTCTCGTCAACGGGGCAGGCCACCTACGAACACCGGTATAATGGTGGCATGGGCAGCAACGGCCTCACCTCGGCCCGCCACGATGTCTTTGCGAAGTACCTCGCAGAGAAATATCCTGAGAGTTACGACCATGCCGTGCCCGATGAACTGGTGTACAGCGGCCATTATCGGCTGACGGATGAAGCCGACCTCTCACCTCTCGCCTCTCACCACTCACCTCTGTCAATGGGAGAACTCGTCCTCTCGCCGACGCGCACTTACGCTCCTGTCATCAAGCAACTGCTCGACGAACTGCGTCCAGAGATTCACGGAATGGTGCATTGTACAGGTGGTGCACAGACCAAGGTGCTACATTTCGTAGGCGACAACTGCCGCGTAATCAAGGACAATATGTTCCCCGTACCCCCGCTGTTCCGTGCCATCCATGAGTGTTCAGGCACTGACTGGCGTGAGATGTATCAGGTCTTCAACATGGGTCACCGCATGGAGATCTATGTCCGACCCGAGATTGCCGACCAGGTTATCGCTGTCTCAAAGTCGTTTAACATCGATGCCCAGGTGATAGGCCGCATAGAGGAAGGCCGGAAAAGCCTCTTGATAAAGTCCGAATTTGGAGAATTTAATTACTAGTTCAGAGTTTAGAGTTTAGAGTTCAGAGTTTAGAGTTCATAATTGATTAGAATAATTGCAGCATGGATAATTATCAGTATCATATTTTTTCCCCGTATCGCGTATGCCCGCTGGGCGCCCACGTAGACCATCAGCATGGACTGGTGACGGGATTTGCCATTGACAAGGGTGTTGACCTGTGGTTCAACGTCAGGGAGGATGCACATGTGCACTTGCACTCAAACACTTTCGAGGGCGAGGTGGACTTCGACATCGACCGTCCGTCGCAGGTGAAGGAGCGTCACTGGGGCGACTATGCCCGTGGTGCGAAGTATGCGCTGAAAAAGCGCTTCGAACTGAGGCACGGCATCGAGGGTGTCATACAAGGCTCACTGCCCGTGGGCGGCCTGTCGTCGTCGGCTGCCGTACTCATTGCCTACGTGATGGCTTTTGCCAAGGCCAACGATATCACCCTTCAGCCTTTCGAGGTGGTGAAGATCGCATCGGAGGCCGAGCGTGAGTATATAGGACTGAACAACGGCCTCCTGGACCAGGCGTGCATTGCCCTGGGACGCAAGGACGGCCTGCTGTTCCTCGACTGCGACAGCAACGACTGGCGCATCATCAAGCGCAACCCCGATATGCCAGAGTTCGAGATAGGCATCTTCTTCTCCGGACTCACACGCTCACTGGTCAACAGCGACTACAACCTGCGTGTCTTCGAGTGTAAGACGGCGGCGTGGAACATGCTGGCGTATATGGACCAGCCGCTGAAGACCTTCGACAAGACCTTCCTGCGCGACATACCCAAGGCCTCGTTCGACAAGACACGCATTGCCATGCCCGCACGCTTCGCACGCAGAGCAGAGCATTTCTATTCGGAGTATCGAAGGGTGCGCCAGGGTGTGACAGCATGGGAGACAGGCAATTTGAAACTCTTCGGAAAACTGTCGTTCGACTCTTGCGAGTCGTCTATCCATAACTATGAGTGCGGCTCGCCCGAACTCATTGCCATCTACGAGATTATGCGAGACCTGCCGGGCGTCTATGGCGGCCGCTTCTCGGGTGCCGGTTTCAAGGGTGCCTGCATTGCCCTTGTAGATCCTACCCAAAAGGAGAATATCGGAAAGGTGCTCACGGAACGCTATCTGGAGCAGTTCCCGGAATACGAGAACACATTCCAGGTGTTCTGGGTGAAGCCCGACGACGGGGCGAGGTTTGTTTAGTTCATAGTTTAGAGTTTAGAGTTCATAGTTTAGAGTTTAGAGTTCAGAGTTTAGAGTTCATAGTTATGAAGAATATTGTTATTGCAGCAGGATATGCCACAAGGTTGGGGGAGTTGACCAAGAACTTCCCTAAACCGTTGTTGAAAATAGGCGAGAGCACCATCCTCGGACGTATGCTCGACGATATTGACCGCATACCCGATATTGATGAGCATATCATCATCACCAACCATAAGTTTGCAGCCATCTTTCAACAATGGGCCGAAAAGCAGTCCTACAGCAAGCCCATCACCATCATCGACGACGGCACAGAGACCAACGACACCCGACTGGGTGCCGTCTGCGACCTGCTCTTGGCCATCAATGGCGACAGCCAAACCGACAATCGGAAATCGGTGAATAGAAACTCTATCGACGACGACCTCCTGGTGGTTGCTGCCGACAACCTCCTGTTCTTCTCGTTCCAGGAGTTTGTCGATTTCGCCAAGGCGAAGCAGACCAGTTGCATTATGTGCCATGAGCAGCCCTCTATAGAGAAACTGCAACGCACGGGCGTCGTAGAACTGGACGCTAACAACCGCGTGCTCGGTATGGAGGAAAAACCGCAGGTGCCGAAGAGCCACTGGGCCGTTCCACCTTTCTATATCTATCTGAAGAAAGACCTCGACCTTGTGCGCCATGCCGTCGAAAACGGCTGTGGAAAGGATGCACCAGGCAATCTGGCCCACTATATGGTCGACCATACCGTCATGCATGCCTGGCCGATGTCTGCCGGACGCTTCGACATAGGTAGCCTCGACACCTACTATGAAGCCCAGCGCCTCTATGGGAGTAAAGACTAACTCAACTTTCGCAAGTTGAGTAGTTAAGGGAGTTAATGTAGTTAAAGTAGTTAAAGACGTTAGATTTGATGCTTTAATTAGTTAAAGACGGCTTGTTTGAAAGTCAAAGCATGCTTGTTTGAAGGTCAAAACATACTCCTTTGAAAGTTGTCGACCTAGGTCAATCGATCTGTCGACCTAGGTCAATCAATCTGTCGACTTAGGTCAATCGATCTGTCGACCTAGGTCAATCGACCTGTCGACCTAGGTCACGCGGTTCTTTGTCAGCCGTCAAAGATATTTTTTTCTGTTAAGCATTTTTCCTGAATCCGCTAAACTTTTCAGCACCTTTTTCTTTTCTTCCCTAAAAATTCTTCTTCAAAAGTTTGGGGGATAAGGGAATTATCACTAACTTTGCAACCGCCTTCAGCCCGATGGCGATGATGCCCACTGAGGTGGGATGATCTGCAGGGATGGACACTATATCATGGTAAAAGCGTCACACGATGCTTTGTCGATAGGCTATGTAACGAAATGAATAATTTGGATATAGACATCAAACAGTTTCTTATTGAGAAACTGAAGCAGCAACACTGTTTATGGAGTTATGAAAGCGACTCCGTGCAGGACATCCCCGACGACATTCTAGTGGAGTTGGTGATGCTGTATTTAGACATTGAAGAAATAAATCTCTTGTTCCAACTTTTCCCATACAAGACGGTAAAGCGTGCCTGGATTGAGAATGTGGTGGCTCAGGGTGAACGCTACTATAATCTGAACTATTTCTTTGCCTGGTATTATTTTCGTGCCAAGCAACCTCGCAGTTACGTCAAGGCAATGGCTACTCGACAACTCAACAAACGACTGACAGCATGAACGCACAATCTCTTGCCCCACAGACTGGCAGGCTTATCGAGGCGGTGAGCCAATTGGAGTGCATCAAGCCCTTTGTACTGGTTGGTGGTACTGCCCTTTCTATCCAGTTGAAAACCCGTCAGAGCGAAGATTTGGACTTCATGCGTTGGCAGCAGGGGAAAAACGACACCCTCGACATAGGCTGGCCTACTTTGCAGCGTGACCTTGAAACGGTTGGCGAGGTGCAGGTTGTTCAGGTGGCGGGATTCGACCAAGTGCTTTTCGTGGTTGACGGTGTGAAGATTTCGTTTTACGTAGCCCCACGCAAACGTATAGCAACGATGCGTGAAATTCCTTATATGAACAATATCCGGCTCGCAGATGTGGAATCATTGGTGTGATGAAGATGGAAGCCATGATGCACCGCAGCAAGTTCCGCGACTATTATGACATCTATTCCATACTGAGAAGTGGGGTTGATATTCACAAGTTGATTCCTCTGGCATTGGAACATTCTAGCCATAGGCTGAAGACAAAGGGCCTCTATACACTCTATGCCACTGCCGACGGCTATGCTGACAGCGACCCTGTGACTGCCACCATCACATGGAGCGACGGAACGATGAAGGCAGAAAACATTACCATTGAAGGCACGCGCGACAAACTGGGTGACGTAAACGGTGACGGCATCGTGGATGTGAGCGACTATATCGGCGTGGCCAACATCATCCTTACGGGGTCGGTTGGCGGCAAATAACGGTATCATCATCCTTACGGGGTCGGTTGGCGGCAAATAACGGTATCAGCCAGAGGAAACTGATTAGTAACGTCCGTGCCATGAAAAAATCGGGCAGATTGCTTTGCAGTCTGCCCGATTATTAGTATGCTTGGTGCAAATTACTTCCGAATCATCTTCTTGCCGTCGCGGATGACGATGCCACGGAAGGCAGCATCAACCTTCTGGCCAGCCATGTTGAAGGTCTCACCCTTCTGGGCTGTAGCAGCCTTCATCTCGTAGACACCTTCCGTAGCGCTGTGGTCAACCACGGTGTTTGCGGTAGCAAGGTCGAGCACTGCCACGAAGCAGATCTGAGTACCCTTGTTGGTGAAGGTTACCTTATCCTCTACGAAGTCAAGGTCGTAGACACGTACGTCGGCATTGCCCGCCATGTCCTTCACCTCCTTGATGACGGGATTGCCTTCCTCGTCAACACCCTCAGCCTCGCGGCGCAGGTCGTTGAAGCAGCACATAGGCACCTCGGCATAGTCGTATTCCACGCCGTTGACCTCTCTCCAGCCTGTAGCGGCGGTAGCAGCAGCCTCGGCGCCGTTTACATAACTGTAGAACGTGAGGCGCACGGCCTTCTTACCCTCGAAAGAAATCGTGTTCTGTGCACCGTTCGACAACTTCAGCGTGGTGACACTGTCGCCAGGGAATGTCATGCCAGGAACCTGGATGCCGGGAACGATGACGGGATCGGCACTGCTCCAGTTCTTGGTGTCGTTGCCAGAGATAGACATCTCATAGCCGTAGTAGGCTGTGCCACCCTGTCCTTCCATCGTGTTCTCGTTGCAATACCCCCAGATAGTAGGATTGTCAGGATTGTCATAGAATAAATAGACCTTCTCCGTGTTTGTGGGAGCCTTGTTGACCAGAATCTTTTCCGATGCGACCTCAGATGTGATGCTGCCCTCGCGGAGAGCACGTGCATAGACGGTAGCGCTTTCGAAGAGCGTGAAGGCGCGGTCGCCATTCTTCCAGGTGGCCTGGTCGAGGCTGTACTCGATGGTAGAGCCGATGGTCTCGCTCTTGATGTAGACGGTACCGTTTTGCTGCTTGATGACAGGCATCTTGACGGTGACGCCGTCAACGAGGACCAGGGTAGTAGCCATGGCAGAGTTGATGAAATTGCCCTCGCCGATGGCCACGGCCTTCACGGTAGTGCCATCCTCCACTTTGAAGGGTGCGGCATACACCTCGCCAGCGTCAGCGCCGGGGTTGGTGCCGTCGGTGGTGTAGCGAATCTCCTTCATGTTGTCCACGGGGTTGATAGCCACAGTACCTGTTTCCGGGTCAACATCGAAGGTTGGGGTGTCCAATTGAATCTTGGCCTCGCCCGTGTACTCCACGCTGATGTAGAAGATACCAGTCTCGCCGCTGCCACGCTTCACGGTGTGTGTGCCAGCCTGAATGTTCTCGAGGGTGTAAACCATACCGCCTTCGATTTCTGCAGAACTGGCCACATCCAGTTCCTCATCGTCGAACTTAATGGTGTTCTTGCTCCAGTTCGACTGAACGATGATCACCTTGGACTCAGCAGTTGCCGTCCACTGCACGAGTGTGGCACCCTCCATCTTCAGACCCTTGGTGAAGGAGTTGCCAGCGTATGTACAGCCCGTGAACTTGGCATTGAAGTTGTGCTTGGCAGAGTTCCATGTGAGGTAGTCCTCGGCAGCGATTTCAGCACCGTTCAACTTCACGACGTTTGAACCATTGAAGATGATTTCATACTTGTCGCCCACTGCAGCCCACGTTGTAACGGACAGCATAAGCAACGTCATTAGCGTAAAAAGTTTTTTCATACTAATAATTGTTTGTTTTAGTTGTTAATTAATAGTGGATATAGAAATTCGATGCAAAGGTAATAAAAAAATTGATAATACGTAAAAAAATTAAGGTTTTTAGTTATTTTTTTCAGTCCATGTGTCATTATTTTCGTATTTATTTGTAACTTTGTGCCAAATTATTTAAAAACTACCGAAAAAACAATGAAGAGAATCGAAAAGACTACAAAGAGAATCCTGTCGGTGCTCCTTGCCTGCACGATGGCTGCCACTATACAGGCTGCCGACGGCGATGTGCCTGCTTTTCCCGGTGCCGAGGGCTATGGTATGTACACCACAGGTGGCCGCAAGGGTGTTGTCTACCATGTTACCAACCTCAACGACTCGGGCGAGGGCTCGCTCAGGTGGGCCCTGGGGCAGAGCGGCCGGCGCATCATCGTGTTTGATGTGTCGGGTACTATTCACCTGAAGTCGGAACTCAGGCTGAAGAACGCCAACGTAACCATTGCCGGACAGACGGCCCCCGGCGACGGTATCTGTGTGGCCGACTATCCCTTTGTCATTGCCTGTAAGAACGTTGTCATACGCTATCTGCGCTTCCGTCTGGGCAACGAAGCCCTGAAGACGAACCCCAGCGCCCATGAGGGTGACGGTCTGGGTGGCATGGATCTGGAAAACATCATCATTGACCATTGCTCCGTGTCGTGGAGCATCGATGAGTGCCTGTCGGTATATGGGTCGAAGAATCTCACCGTGCAGTGGTGCATCGTGTCGCAGAGCCTGAACAACGCGGGCCACTCGAAGGGTGCCCACGGCTATGGCGGCAACTGGGGCGGCAGCGGGGCCTCCTATCATCATAACCTGCTGGCCCACCATAACTCGCGCACGCCGCGCCTTGGACCGCGTCCCGGCACGCAGACCGACGAGCGTATGGACATGCGCAACAACGTTATCTATAACTGGGCCGGCAACGGCTGCTATGGCGGCGAGGGCATGAATGTGAACATTGTGAACAACTACTACAAGCCCGGCCCTGCCACCAACACCCGCAGCGAGACCATCCAGCAGCGCATAGCAGCCGTGGGCATACGTACCACCGACTATACCAACCACGGCACTAGCGATGCCAACCAATGGGACGTGATGTGGCATGTATGGGGCAAATACTACGTCGACGGTAATGTCAATTCCAAGCACGACAAGGTGACCAACGACAACTGGGCCTATGGCATGTATAACCAGATTGGCGACAACGACAACACCTACACTAAAACAACCCGCGACACCATACGTCTTGACAAGCCTATTGCCTTCGTCAGCACCACCACCCATACGGCCGAACAGACCTACGAGCGGGTGCTGGCCTACGCAGGTGCCTCGCTGCACCGCGATGCCGTAGACGAACTGATCGTTGCTGACACCCGCAACGGCGAGGGCACCTATACCGGCAGCGGCTGTAGCAAGGGCCTGATTAACTCGCAGGACGACCTGAAACCTGCCGATGCACCGGCCGACTGGAGCGCATGGCCCGAACTGAAGCAGGGTACGGTGCCCACAGACACCGACCAGGACGGCATGCCCGACGAATGGGAGACGGCCAACGGCCTCAATCCCAACGACAAGACCGACGGCAAGAAGATTGCCGACAACGGCTACTCCAATGTGGAGAACTATATCAACTCGCTCGTGGCCGACATCACGGCAGCGCAAAACGAGGGTGGCTTCCTGCTTAGCGACCAGCAGGACTTTACCTCTGGCATCTCAACAATGCGCAATTCACCATGTCCTATATATAATAAGGTCTATGACCTGCAGGGACGAAGGGTGAGCACTACGCTAGTGAATTGTGAAGAGAGAATAGTGAATAGTGGTTCTTTGAAGAAGGGCCTGTATATTGTTAACGGCAAAAAGATAATCATCAAATAAATTATTAACAAAAAACACAGGAATTATGAAAATTAGACATTTACTTTTTATCTCTGGTCTGCTCATGCTTGGCCAGACAACAATCGCACAGACTGGCAAGAACTTTGTGAGCATCAACCATCAGTATGTCCAAGAACCGGGCAGTTATGAAGAGTCGAATTTCGAGTATGACACACGCGGACGGCTGATTCGTGCCCAGACAAACGACCATGTTGTAGATGGCAGTTATAGTGAGGAGAGCGTATGGATAACCGACTACACCTATGATGAGGCCGCCGGTACGATTAGTAGCGTTTCCACGGTGGCAACGCCCGTCTACACTATGAACTTCACCGTAAACGCCACCCTGACAGGCAACCGCGTTACCCACATGACCATAATACAGGACGTGCCTGCCTATGGCTATCATTCCGAGGACAATATGAGCATGGAATATGATGCCACGGGCAAGGTGGTGAAGTCGGACAACACCAACGACAACGGTGTCACTCACAACTCGTCTGTGATTAGATGGGAAGACGGCAATGCCGTGGAGACCACAGAGACCGGCGAGGGTGAGACGCGTGTTTACAATCATATCTACGATACCACGCGCCCCGCACCGCTCAATGCCAAACTGGCCTATTTGCTGATGGGCATGCCTGTTGATATATGTGCTTCACAGATTATGATAGGCATGTACGACTATATGGGCTATACGCCGAAGAATCTTGTTGTAGGTGTGAAACATTCGAGAAACGGCGCCACTACCAGCGAAAAAAACTTCGTTTATGAGTTTGATGCCGACGGCGACATCAGCCGTATTGAGTGCTATCGCAACGGCACGTTGACCGACACATACGTCTTAGGTCTCACCGCCGCCGGCGTGCAGGAGATAGAGGCTGAAAAGACGGCTGCTCCTTATTACACCCTCCAGGGCTGTCAGACATCTGCGCCGCGCAAGGGCAGCGTCTATATCCGCAACGGCCATAAGGTTATAAGCAGGTGAGTATTCGAGGTGCAAAATGTTCTGGACTTCTATCCTTCGCGATAGAAGTCCAGAACTTCTTCTATGTCCTGTTTGGTGGCAGTCTGGTTGATGCGTATGTCGCCGATGCCGCCCAGCAGGGTGAAGTTGATGTCGTGGCCGGTGTTCTTTTTATCGTGTGTCATCAGTTCCAGCAGGGTGGGGTAGTCGTCGCAGGTGACAGGCATGCGGCCATAGTGGTCCATGATGAAGCGTACGGTCTGTCGCATCTTATCAACAGGGAAGCCGGTCTTCATGCTGCTGAGGTATAGTTCGCACACCATGCCCCATGCCACGGCATAGCCGTGGAGCACGGGCTTGCGCTTCAAGGCCAGCGACTCGAAGGCGTGGCCTATGGTATGTCCGAGGTTCAGGGCCTTGCGGATGCCTTTCTCGGTAGGGTCTTCGGTGACGATATGCTCTTTCACCTGTACGCTCTTGGCCACCAGTCGCCCCAGTGCGTCCAGGTCAGGATGCTCAATGTCGAAGTTCATCAGTTCGGCCCAGTGTGCCTCGGTAGAGATAAGCCCGTGTTTCAGCATCTCGGCATAGCCCGAAAGGATGTTTTCTTCATCGAGGGTCTGCAGGAACAGCGTGTCGAGGATGACGCAGTCGGCATTCTGGAACACGCCAATCTCGTTTTTCAGTCCTCCGAAGTTGATGCCGGTCTTGCCGCCCACCGAGGCATCGACCATGGCGAGCAGGGTGGTAGGGATGTTGATGAAGTGGATGCCTCGCTTGAAGGTGGAGGCAGCAAAGCCGCCCAAGTCGGTCACCATGCCGCCACCCAGGTTGATGAGCAGCGAATGGCGTGTGGCCCCCATACGCTGCAGTTCGCTCCACACATGGCTCACGGCTTCCAGGTTCTTGTGTGTGTCGCCGGCTGCAATGGTGATGCTTTGGGCCTGTGCCACGCATGCCAGTGCGCTTACCGCCGGCAGGCACAGCATGCGGGTGGTCTCGTCGGTGAGTATGAAGATGAGGTCGGGCTTACACTGTGCTATAGCCTCGCTGAGCACTTGTTCCAACTGTTGGCTGATGACTACGCTCTGTTTTTCCATGACAAATCACAATTCACAATTCACAATTCATAATTCACATCGGCATGGACGCTATTCTTTGATAGTAGCGCACGCAGGGACTCTTGTTCTCCTACCACCCAGATAATGTCGCCTTCCTCAAAAGGCCTGCTTGGGCGAACGGGCGATAGGTTCTCCTTGCCTTCCTCCAGGCCAACCACCATGCAGTTGTAGTGGCTGCGGATGCCGCTTTCCTGCAGTGTCTTGCCTATGAAGGGGCTGTTGGTGCCGATGATAATCTGCTGGAGTTTCATCTCGCGTTTCTCCAGTTCAAAGTCCTCGCCGAGCACCTCATGGCTGAGGGCATCCTGGAACTTGGCCAGTTGGTCGTCGCTGCCAATAATCTGGAGTTTGTCGCCGGGGAAGATGATGTAGTCGCCATTGGGGATGTTCATGCGGAAGCCGCCCCTGAGGATGCTGCTGATATGTACGCCGTACTTCTGTCCGAAGTTAAGTTGGCGCAGCGTCTTGCCCATCCAGAGGGAGTTGAATGGCACGTCGAAGTCGGCAATGTGTATGTCTCGGTCGAGCAACTTCCCCTCGTAGAGTGGCCTTTTCTTTCCGTGCACCTGTGCCTCGATGTCGCGTGACCGCAGGTTGTTGATAAACAACCGCTCCAGCAGTATGCTGCGCCGTTTGATGGAGCGCGAGAGTATGATCAGGATCACGGCCACGATGCCCAGCGTGATGATAAGTGCCGGCGCGAAGTTTGTGAGAGCCTGTATGACGTAGAACACGATGTTGACACCTATTATGATACGGAACAGGATGGTGAAGATCAGCGGCAGGCGGTTGCGGTTGCTCTCACGCCACAGGGCCTTGAACTCCTCGCTTTTGTTTTTCTTCATAATCATGGCTCGTAGGAAGGGAGCAATGAGTATGAGCGTGAGCAGGCCTGTGATGAGGCTCGGGATCGAGAATTGTGAATTGAGAATTGAGAATTGATAGTCAGCCACCTTGCTGATGAACGGATGGAAGAGAGTGAACATCAGGGCGATGACAGCCGACGAGAGTATGGTATAGACAACGGTGTTGACGGCCATCTGCGTCAGCAGTCGTTTCCATTTGCTCTGTTCCGTGCTGTGGGGATGGCTCATCGACAGATGGTTGAGAATCTTGATGAGACGCGACGGGATGTGAGGCTCCAGGGCGTTATAAGCCGGCGTGGCGAGCCGTATCATGTAAGGTGTGAGAAAAGTGGTTATAACTGATACGGCCACCACAACCGGATATAGGAAATCGCCGATGACACCGAGCGAGAGACCCAGTGAGGCGATGATAAACGAAAACTCACCTATCTGTGCCATGGAGAATCCGCAGCGCATGGCCGACTTCAGTGACTCGCCGCCGAGCATGAACGACAGTGAGCCGAAGATGGCCTGGCCGATGATAATCGTGAGCACCAGTACGAAGATAGGCAGGGCATAGTCTTTCAGTATCTGCGGGTCGACGAGCATGCCCACGGAGACGAAGAAGATGGCTCCGAAGAGGTTTTTCACCGGCTCCACCAGTTTCTCTATGCGTTCTGCCTCGATGGTCTCGGCCAGTATGCTGCCCATGATAAAGGCACCGAAGGCCGACGAGAAGCCTACCTTGGTAGAGAATACCGCCATGGCACAACAGAGGCCCAGCGAGACGATGAGCAGCACTTCACTATTGATGAGGTTGCGAACATATCTCAGGAACAGGGGAATGGCAAAGATGCCCACCACCAGCCACAGCACCAGGAAGAAGCCTATCTTCATCACCGAACTAAGCATCTGCCCGCTGTCAGGATTGTTGCCGCTTGCAATGGCACTGAGCAGCACCATCATCACGATGGCGAGGATGTCCTCGAGTATGAGTACGCTCATCACCAGCGAGGCAAACTGCTGCTGGCGCAAGCCCAGGTCGTCGAAGGCCTTATATATAATAGTGGTGGAACTCATGGCCAGCATGCCGCCCAGGAAGATGCAGTTCATCTTCGACCATCCGAAGGACTGTCCTACGACAATGCCCAGAAACATCATGGCAAAGATGATGCAGATGACGGAGATGATGGGTGATGCACCCATCTTCAGTATCTTCTTGAACGAGAAGTCCAGACCCAGCGAGAAGAGCAGGAACATCACGCCGATGTCGGCCCAGAGATGGATGTTCGACATATCGACCACCGATGCCGTATAGGGCATGTGGGGCGAGACGAGAAAGCCAGCCACTATATAGCCCAGTACGAGCGGCTGCTTCAGTTTCTTGAATACCAGCGTCACAATGCCGGCAACGACCAGTATCAGGGCCAGGTCTTGTATCAGTGGGGGTAGTTCGGACATTGGGAGTTAAGAGTTATGAGTTAAGAGTTATGAGTTAGTTGACAGATACTGACGATGACCATCATGGCTTTCTCCATCGACTGGATGGGCACAAACTCGTAGGGGCCGTGGAAGTTGATGCCACCGGCAAAGATGTTGGGGCAGGGCAGGCCTTTGAACGACAGTTGTGCACCGTCGGTGCCGCCACGAATGGGTTTTACCTTTGGCTCTATATCGCAGGTCTGCATGGCTTTCAGCACCAGGTCGACGACGTGCTTCTGCGGGTCGATCTTCTCCTTCATGTTATAGTACTGGTCGCTGACCTCGGCAGTAACCGTTCCCTCGCCGTATTTTCCGTTCATTCGGCTTACCACATCAAGGATGAAGCGTTTGCGCTCTTCAAACTTCTCGCGGTCGTGGTCGCGGATGATATACGACAACCTGGCCTGCTCCGTCTGCGTCTGCATGCCCGTCAGGTGATAGAAGCCTTCGTAGCCCTCGGTGGTCTCCGGACGCTCGTCGGCAGGCAGCATGCCGGTGAACTCGGCAGCCAGCAGGCTGGCGTTCACCATCTTGCCTTTGGCATAGCCCGGATGCACGCTCACGCCCTTGATGGTGATCTTGGCCGAGGCCGCATTGAAGTTCTCGTACTCCAGTTCGCCTACGTCGCCGCCGTCCATCGTGTAGGCCCAGTCGCAGCCAAACTTCTCCACGTCGAAGTGGTGGGCACCCATGCCAATCTCCTCGTCGGGGTTGAAGGCCACGCGTATCTTGCCATGCTTGATCTCCGGGTGCTGCTGCAGATAGACCATGGCCTGCACAATCTCGGCGATGCCGGCCTTGTCGTCGGCACCCAGCAGCGTGTGGCCGTCGGTGACGATGAGATCCTCACCTATATGCAGTAGCAGTTCGGGGAATTTCTTTGGCGAGAGTATGATGCCCTCCGAGAGTACGATGTCGCCGCCGTCGTAGTTGCTCACGATACGCGGCTTGATGTCGGCGCCCGAGCAGTCGGGGCTGGTGTCATAGTGCGAGATGAAGCCGATGGTGGGAGTATCCGATGGGGTAAACCCATCGGCACGGACGCTATTTCCATCGGCACGGACGCTATTTCCATCGGCACGGACGCTATATCCATCGGCACGGACGCTATTTCCATCGGCACGGACAGTGTTTCCATCGGCACGGACAGTGTTTGAGGGCAGGGTGGCGTAGATGTAGCCTTTGTCGTCCATCTCTACGTCGCAGAGGCCTTCTCGCTCCAGTTCTTCCTTGAGGAAGCGTGCAAAGACAAGTTGTTTTGGTGTGCTGGGCACGCTCTGGCTCTCTTCTGCCGACTGCGTGTCAAACTTGGTGTAATTTAGAAAACGTTCAGTGATATTCATAGTTCATAGTTCATAATTCATAGTTCATAGTTCATAGTTCAAAATTCATAGTTCAATTTAGCCGAGGCAGGCATCCAGTTCTTTTGCTATCAGCGCCTTGTCCAGATGCTGGCCAATGAACACGAGTTTCTGCATGCGGTCGCCGTAATGCTCGTCCCAGTCGGCACGAAGGGCAGCGTCGCGCTCCATCATCTCTGCCAGTTCATCCTTGGGCATCGTGGCAAACCACTGGCCGGCCTGACGGATGCTCACCTGCTTGCCGGCCTGCTCGAAGAGGTAGCACATATCGAGTTCGTCCTTGAAATAGCAGATGCCTTTGGCGCGGATGATGCCTTTGGGCCATTTGCGGGCCACAAATTCGTCGAACATGCCCAGATTGAACGGCTCGCGCCGATAGTATACAAAGGTGCCTATGCCATATTCCTCGGCCTCGCCCTCATCGTGGTGATGGTGGTGATGATGATGGTGGGCGTCGTGGTCATCGTCGTCGTGGTCATCATCGTCGTGGTCATCGTGGTCATCGTGGTCGTGGTCATCGTGGTCGTGGTCATCGTGGTCGTGGTCATCGTGGTCGTGGTCATCGTGGTCGTGGTCATCGTGATGGCGTTCTACCTCCTGAATCCAGGCAGCCGATGTGGCAACGCGGTCGAAATCAAACATATTGGTGTTCAGGATCTTGTCGAAGTCTACGTCGCCGTAGTTACACTCTATAATCTCTGCTTTGGGCTGCAGTGTGCGCACAATCTGACGTATGCGCCCCAGTTCCTCGGGAGTCACCTCGGCGGCCTTGTTCAGCAGCACGATGTTGCAGAACTCAATCTGCTGGATGACGAGGTTTTCGATGTCTTCCTCGTCAATATCCGGGCGCGTAAGCAACTGTCCGCCCTCGAACTCATCGCGCATACGCAGGGCATCAACCACGGTGACGATGCAGTCGAGCCGCGGCAAACCGCTGCCGGTGAGGTCCATGCCCATAGACGGGATGGAGCAGATGGTCTGGGCGATGGGGCCTGGCTCACAGATGCCGCTGGCCTCTATCACGATATAGTCGAAGCGCTGCATGGCGGTGATGTCCATGAGTTGCTTCACGAGGTCCATCTTCAGCGTGCAGCAGATGCAGCCGTTCTGCAGGGCCACCAGGCTGTCGTCTTGCTGGTTGACGATGCCTCCTTGCTGAATGAGTGTTGCGTCGATGTTCACCTCGCCGATGTCGTTGACAATCACGGCAAACTTGATGCCTTTCTGGTTTGCCAGGATGCGATTCAGTAATGTTGTTTTTCCGCTTCCCAGATAGCCTGTCAGCAGAAGTACGGGGATGGTATTCATAGATGAAAGATGATAATTGTTATTCCTTGTTCTTGTTAATGAAGCGTTTGGC
Organism: Prevotella sp.; assembly: GCA_017455845.1. Classification (GTDB taxonomy): domain Bacteria; phylum Bacteroidota; class Bacteroidia; order Bacteroidales; family Bacteroidaceae; genus Prevotella. Next base: position 31,995 of record JAFSYY010000097.1, read on the forward strand.
TGCGAGATAGGCGATGACCAGGAGCACGATGGCCAGTATGCCCCCCACGATGTAGTGGTTGTAGTGCTCGATGGTAGCCTCCAGTTGGTCTTCCGGCACGATGGTGGCCAGATACCATCCCATGGCCGCGAGGATGGCGTGCCATGCCCCAGCCCCGATGGTGGTGTAGAGCAGGAATTTCCAGTATGCCATGCGTGCCAGCCCTGCCGGTATGGATATGAGGTGGCGTATGCCGGGTATGAGTCTGCCGGTCAGTGTGGCCACCACGCCGTGGTCGTCGAAGTAGCGTTCGCTCTTCTCCACCTTTTTCTGGTTGAGCAGGCACATCTTTCCCCATTTGCTGTTGGCAAACTTATAGATGACGGGACGTCCCACATAGAGTGCCACGAAATAGTTGACAGAGGCTCCCAGGTCGGCTCCGATGGTGGCAAAGAGCACCACGAGGAACACGTTGAGTTCGCCGCCATGGGCATGGAACGCGGCAGGTGCCACCACCAGTTCCGACGGCACGGGAATGACGGTGCTTTCCAGTAGCATGAGCAGCAGGATGGTGCCGTAGTTCAGATTCCCCAGAAGGGTTGATATCCAGTTCATATAATAATCTCTTAACTATTTAGTTTTTCCTTGATGAATGTATAGTATTTCTCGGGGGCAAGGCCTTCAGGGAAGAGGTGTGACAGCACGCTCCTACATTCCTGTGGATTCACCCTACAGGCTATCTGCAGGTATTTCAGGAATTCCTTGTCGCGTTTCAGGTCATAGCAGCACAGGGCCATGAAGGCGTATCCCTTTGTGCAGCCCTCCGGCCCTTTGATGTTACGGCAGAGGGCGAAGTAGTTCTTAAACAGTCTGTAGGCAGCCTCCACATAGTTGTTGTCGTGGAATGATACGATGATGCGCAGCCATGTGTCGCATTGGTCGTCGCTTATGCTGATGGCCGACTGGAAGTATTCCTCGGCCTTTTCCAGGTTGTCGTCGGCGAGCATGACGTGTCCTTTGACAATTTCTATCTGTACATGGTCGCAGTCCATGTCTGATGTCTTTTCGAGCACCCTGAGGGCTTCCTGCGCGTTGCCTGTCTCGGAATAGGCAAAGGCCAGTTCCTGATAGATGTCGCTCAAGACCTGTGAGTCGTCAGGTGCTGTATGTGCAGCCTTCATGAGTATGTCGATAGCCTCTTGCGGCTGGCTCATGTTTATCAGGCAGATGCCTTGGTAGAGCATTGCCCACTCATCGTCGGGCACCTGTTCGAGATAGCGTTCGAAATACTTCAGCGCATCCTCATAGTTGCCCAGTTGATAGAGTCCGTTGGCCTTGGCCAGCAGGCCGTCAGGGTCTTTAGGGTCTATGGCGATGGCGTATTCGCTGCTCTGTATGGCGTTCTGATAGTCTTCGTTCATGTATTGAGCCGAAGCCAGTGCGTTCCAGTATGTGGTGGAGAATGGTTCTTTGTCCACCAGTTCGTTGAAGATACGCTCGCTGTCCTTGTACTTGCCTAACCCAAAGAGTGTGCGCCCCATGAGTTCCTTAAAGTCTTCCGACTGTTCCGGCAGGGCCCTGTTCATCCATTCCATGGCTTTCTCCGGCTGTCCGTAGTCGGCATAGATGTTGGCTACATCCATGACAAAGTCCTGACGCTCGTCGGGCGGCACCTGTTGGAACTGCTCTCTGAGGTATTTGTCGGCCTCCTCAATCTTGTCTTCTGCTATCAGGATCTCGGCGCGGTTGTAGACATAGTCGGGCTCATCGGTCTCGATGATCTGGTCGTACATCTGCCACGCCTTGCGGGTGTCGCCCTCGTAGAGTGCCTGGTGGATGCGATAGGTGAGGGGAGCGATAGCCCCTGGCGACAGGCTCAGGGCCAGTGTGATGGCATCCTCGGCCTTGTCGGCGTGGCCGGTGTACTGGTAGTAGTCGGCAATGTCGGCCAGTTCTTCGGCGTCCATGAAGACAGGCTCCTGAGCGCTGACCGCTTTCTCGTATTCGTCCAGCATCTCGCGAAACTCTTCGCTGTCAAAGTATTCGTCGCCCGTTTTCTTCACTTGTTCTTGGTGTCTTTCAGTCCAACGGTTTTGTTGAAGACAGGCTTCGACGGGGTAGAGTCCGGGTCAACGTTGAAGTAGCCTATACGCTGGAACTGCAGGTAGGTGAGCGAAGGCTGTTGTGCGGCAAAGGGCTCCACGTAGCAGTCGTTTATCACATGCAGGCTGTCGGGGTTGTACATCCGCTTCAGGGCTTCAGCACCCTTGATGCCTTCCTCGTCTTCCAGCCGCTTGAGTTCGTCGCGGGGATTCTCTATCTTCCACAGCCGGTCATACATGCGCACCTCGGCCTTTACTGCATTGTGGCATGAGATCCAGTGCAGTGTCTTGCCCTTGATCTTGCGGTCGGCACCAGGCATTCCGCTGCGTGTCTCCGGGTCATAGGTGCAGTAGATGGTCGTCACGCGGCCTTCGTCATCCTTGTCAAAGGCATGCTCTTCGTTGCATTTGATGATATAGGCATTCTTCAGACGCACCTCCTTGCCGGGTGCCAGTCGCATGAATTTCTTCTCGGCCACCTCCATGAAGTCATCGCGCTCTATCCATAACTCGCGGCTGAACTCTATCTCATGCATGCCGTCGGCCTCGTTTTCCGGGTTGTTCACGGCGGTGAGCATCTCTGTCTGCCCTTCGGGATAGTTGGTGATGACAACTTTTACGGGGTTGAGCACCGCGCTGACGCGCCATGCACGCTGGTTCAGGTCTTCGCGCAGTGCACTCTCGAAGAGGGCGGTATCGTTCAAGGCATCTATCTTGGTATAGCCAATCTTGTCGATGAATTTCTGTATGCCCGCAGGTGAATAGCCGCGACGGCGGTAGCCGCAGATGGTGGGCATGCGCGGGTCGTCCCATCCGCTCACCATTCCCTCGCTGACAAGCAGGCGCAGGTTGCGCTTCGACAGCAGGATATAGTTCAGGTTCAGTTTGTTGAACTCTGTCTGGCGGGGACCCTGATAAGTTAAGAGTGAAGAGTGAAGAGTGAATAATTTGCTTCCGCTTTCGGCTGTTGCGCCACATTCGGCAATCCATTCTCTCATCCATTGTACGAAGAGGTCGTACAGGGGTCTGTGCTCCACAAACTCCAGTGTGCACCAGGAGTGTGTGACCCCCTCCAGGTAGTCGCTCTGTCCGTGGGCAAAGTCATACATCGGGTAGGCGTTCCATTTCGTTCCTGTCTTCACGTGGGGCATGTTTAGCACACGGTACAACAGCGGGTCGCGGAACAGCATGTTGGGGTGGGCCATGTCGATCTTTGCACGCAGGGTGAGGGTGCCGGGCTCGCACTTGCCACTGTTCATAAAGTTGAACAGGCGCAGGCTTTCCTCTACCGGGCGGTCACGATAGGGGCTATTGGTGCCCGGCGAGGTGGTGGTGCCTTTCTGCTGTGCAATCACCTCACTGCTCTGCTCGTCCACGTAGGCACGCCCCTGCTTGATAAGCCACACGGCAAAGTCCCACAACTGCTGGAAATAGTCGCTGGCATAGTAGATGTTTGCCCATTCAAATCCCAGCCATTTGATGTCCTGTTCAATGCTGTTGATATATTCCGTGTCTTCTTTCTGCGGGTTGGTGTCGTCGAAGCGCAGGTTGCATGTGCCGCCGTATTTCTTCGCCAGTCCGAAGTCAATGGCTATGGCCTTGGCGTGGCCAATGTGCAGATAGCCGTTGGGTTCGGGTGGGAACCGTGTCTGTATGCGACCGCCATTCTTGCCTTCGGCCAAGTCGTCAATCACTTTCTGTTCAATGAAACTAACAGATTTCTTCTCTTCGTTCTGCTGTATGTTTTCTGTCATAACACCTGTATGTTTTGTTTATATTCCTTGTTCTATCATTGTTAGAGGCTGCAAAGTTACGAAAAAAAAGCGAACTGACAAAATATACTAACCTTATTTCAAATCTTTCTTCTATATGCTTCTTCATACTGTCTGGCCACCTTGACATGGTCGTGGTGGCGGTCTACATAGTCTATGCTCTGCTGTTTCAGCAAGGGAATATGCTCGGGGTGAAGGATGAGTTGCTCCAGTTCGTGGCAGACGCTGTCGTAGGTGGGCTGCACGTTGATGATGGGGCGTAGTTCGTTCTCGCCCAGTATCTCATAGTTCTCGGGCTCGCCCCCGCCTATGCAGATGATGCCCCTCGACATGGCGAGGAGGGCGTTCATGGCTGGGGTATAGGCATAGAGTTGGTCCATGAGGGCGTCACTGCCGTTGAGCATCTGCTGGTATTGGTTGAATGGCACGCCCTCGGCTTTGACGATCTGCAGGCGGTCGGGATAGCGGCGTTGCATATCCTCTGCGGCGCGGAGCATGATGTCGGTACCCTTATAGGCGCTGCGCCCCTTGCTGATGCCGATGAAGAGACGGAGGGGGGAGGGGTGAGAGGTGAGAGGGGAGGGGTGAGAGGGAGAGTGCCCGACGGAGAACCGTCGCGAGTGGTGGCAGGGCATTTTGATGGGCAATGGTATGAAGTGGGTCTTGTCCTTGAAATAGGGCTCGTAGCATATCTGGTATTCATAGAGTCCGGTGATAATCTGGTCGCAGTCAGCGGCGATGTATCTGTTGAGCCGTTCCTTGGCTGTGCCCAGCCAGTCACGCTGCTCTTTTAGGGCCGGCTCGTCGGTGCGTACCTTGTCTCCGATGTTGAAGTCGCTGTAGCGCAGGGGCTTGTGATAAGTACACTCGTGCACCCAGTACCAGTCCATGCCCATGGCGCAGAGCACCATCATTTTATTGTGGCGGCGCAGATACCGGTAGATGGGGAATATCCGCTCGGCCTTCAGTTCCAGGAACATGGGGTTGATGAGTTGCACCACGTCGAAGCCTCTCCACTTTGGCAGACAGGCATAGACCTTGGCCATGAGTGCCAGCCCGCCCATCTTTCCTTCGCGTCGTGCCAGGTCGATGTCGCGTGGATAGTCTTTCCAGAAATCGCCATTCGACGCTACCGTGACATCGTGTCCCAGTGCTCTCAGCCCTTCGGCCAGCGTGGCATGCACGTTGCTGTATTCTCCTAATAGCAGTATCCTCATCTTTCCCTTTTTAGTAGTGGCAGCGTCCGCATCAATATGGTCAGGCCTGCCTTGGTGTTGGTCATGCGGCGAAACCAGTTGTATTTTGTCGTGCATTTCAGGTCGGGCAGGGGGAAGAGCCCTTCCTTGCGCAGTGTTTCCAGTTGTTTGTCCAGGTAATGGCGGTTGCGTGTTATCACGATGACGTTGTAGATATAGTCCATTGTCAGTTGTGCCGTGCGCCGTCTGATGGCCATGCGTTCGGCCAGTGGCAGTGTGTCCTCCAGTCTGTGCAGGTTTTGTATCACGTCGAGTGTGTCGTGGAGCCTCTTCAGTTTTTTCCTGACGGTAGGTGTGCTGACGGCCGACAACGGTCGCTGACGATAGTAATAGGCTTTGGCCGTGGTGGTATAGACCTTTTCTGCCCGCAGCAGCAGTTGAGGCGTAAACTCCTCGTCCTCGCCGTATGCGATGCCGGGCGTGAACCGCAGACTTCCCAGTATGTTGGCATTAAAAACGAATCCACATACTGAGCCGTGGATATTCCGCTTGCGTAGGAGGTCGGTGCCGCTTGTGGGGCCTTCATCGCTGTAGTTAACCTTGTCGTGCTGTTTATGCGTGAAGTCAAACATCACCATGTCGGCCCTCTCAAAGCGCAGCAGGTCGACGACATGCTCGTAGGCAGGTGTCAGCGTGTCGTCGGCATCTACAAACTGGATAAACTGTCCCGTAGCCATGCGCAGACCCATATTGCGTGCGGCAGACACCCCGCAGTTTTGCTGTCGGATGTAGATGATGTCGTCCAGGACCTTTGACATCTCCTGTATGGGGCTGTGGTCCGACCCGTCGTCCACCACAATGATCTCGCGCTCAAAGGGTCGTAGCGTTAGCATGGTGATGCTTTCTATACATTCACAGATCATCCCTGCCGGGATGTTGTAGGCCGGTATGATGAAACTTATGAGCGGGGTTTTATCCATTTGTGCAAGGTCTTATTAAATATGCATATTCCTTTGATTCCCAACAGGCTAAGCATTATGGCTTTCAGCCTCTGTGTGATGCTCAGACCTGGCGATAGCAGAGCGAGGTTCCTGAATGGTAGCACGGGCTCTTTGTCCATTAGTTCATAGACATCCATCTGTATGTTGAGGATGTGCAGATAGTACCTATCGTCGCACCACCGTTGCATGGCCGCCAGGTGAGCCTCCAGCAGACATTCCAGTTGCGGCCCCTTGGCCGTGGCGGTGATGCCTTGATGGTTCAGGCAGTAGTAATAGAGTCCCTTGTCGGTGGTGGCAATGCTCCTGACTTTCTTCAGCAGCAGGGGCAGGGTGAACACATCTTCAAAGACCTTGCCCTTGGGATAGCGCACGTCGTCGAAGAGGCTGCGACGGTAGATTTTGTTCCAGGCGTAGGTATGTTCGTAGCCGTTCATCGCCAGCCAGTAGGTTGCCTGGTCGGTGATGATGCGGTCGGTAAAGGTCAGCAGCGACTGCCTGGGCGAACCGAAGAAGCGGTAGACGGGAAACTCCACGATGTCGGCCTCTGCCGTTAGTGGCATCACCTGCTGGTAGGTGTCCTGTTGCAGATAGTCGTCCGAATCGACAAAGGTGATGAAGTCGCCCACGGCCAGGCCGATACCTGCATTGCGTGCATCGCTCAGTCCACCGTTTTCTTGATGAACGACGCGGATGCGCTGGTCTTTACCTGCCCATTCGTCGCACATCTGCGGACAGCGGTCGGGTGAGCCATCATCCACCAGAATAACCTCTAAGTCGCTGAAAGTCTGGCTGATAATGCTCTCCACGCAGCGGTTGAGCGTGGCTTCTACACGATAGACGGGAACGATAATACTCAGTTTCATATCACAAAATTACGTAAAAATAACGGAAATTCAAAATTTTTGTTGTAATTTTGCATGCTGAAAACAAAAATATGGCAGAAACGACACGGCATCTGACCGAAAACGATGAAGGCAGTTACGGTCATGTGCTGAAATATATAAGCATCTTCGGCGGCGTGCAAGGCTTGAATATCCTGATAGGTCTTGTGCGCAATAAGATTGTGGCCTACTTGCTGGGACCTAACGGCATGGGCTTGGTATCGCTGTTCAACTCTACCATCAATTTCATCTCGCAGGCCACCAACCTGGGTATCTCGTTCAGTGCCATCCGCCATGTGTCGGAATTGTTTGATTCCGGCGACGAGGCGCGTATCCGGCATTTTGTCAAGGTTGTCAGGCTATGGAGTCTGCTGTCGGCTCTCATCGGTATGTTGGTGTGCGTGGTGGCCGGCCCTTGGCTGAGCGACAATACCTTCTCATGGGGTAACCACACCCTGCATTTCGTCATGCTCGCACCGGCCGTAGGCCTGCTGGCTGTCACGGGCGGCGAGATGGCCATCCTCAAGGGCTGCCGCAAACTGAAGGCGCTGGCGATGATTCAGGTGTACAACATCTTTATCTCACTGGTTCTCTCCGTTCCCATCTATTATTTTTTCAACCAGACAGGTATTGTGCCTGTCATCGTGTTGATGGCACTTGCATCCATGATAACCACGATATGCTATTCCTACCGTTTCTATCCTCTCTCCTTGCATGGCTATTCCGGCTTGCTGGGCGAGGGTGGTGAGATGATACGCCTGGGCATAGCCTTTGTGTTGGCAGGCGTGCTGGGCAGTGGGGCCGAGATATTGATTCGTTCCTACCTCAATGTGGTGGGCGACCTGGATGTGGTGGGCTTCTATAATGCGGGCTTTATGCTGACCATGACCTACGCAGGCATGGTGTTCTCTGCCATGGAGACGGACTATTTCCCCCGTTTGTCGGCCGTTGTCGGCAGTGTGGAGAAAATCAGGGAAACGGTAAACCGCCAGATAGAGGTGACGCTGCTCCTCGTGTCGCCCATGCTCACGGCCCTTATCATTGGCATGCCGGTGGTCATTCCCTTGCTGTTTACCAGTGAGTTCATACCAATCGTCGGCATGTCGCAGGTGGTGCTTCTGTCCATGTATCTGAGGGCTGTCTACCTGCCCATAGCCTATATCACGCTGGCCAAGGGCGACTCCGTTCAGTATCTTGTGCTGGAGGGCATCTACGACGTGCTGCTGGTATTGCTGGTCATCGTGGGCTACTACTTCTGGGGCCTTTTCGGTACGGGTGTGGCCCTGGCCATAGCCAATATCTCGGACATCGTCATCATCAACGTCTTTGCCCTGGCTCGCTATCGCTATCGTATGTCGGCCAGTGTGGTGGTCTACCTCTTGATGAATATGCTCTTTGGCCTCTTGGCCTACGCGCTGACCTTCATCGGCAATCCGTATGTTTATTGGCCCTTGGGCATCCTGGTGTCTCTTGCCAGCCTGACATTCTCGTTGGTCGTACTGCATCGAAAGGTGTCGCTATGGAATGCCTTGTGGGAAAAAATCCGTAACCGGTTCAAACTGTCATAGCCTTATGAATGATTTGTTGTCACAACTGAATGAGAGCCAGCGCGAAGCGGTGAAATACTGCGACGGTGCCTCGCTGGTGATAGCAGGTGCCGGCTCAGGCAAGACCCGTGTGCTGACCTATAAGATAGCGTGGCTGCTGCAGGAGCAGGGGCTGAAGCCTTGGAACATCCTGGCACTGACCTTCACCAACAAGGCTGCCCGCGAGATGAAAGAGCGCATAGCACGGCTGGTGGGGCCCGACGAGGCCCGCTATCTGAACATGGGCACGTTTCATAGCGTCTTCTCCCATATCCTGCGTGTGGAGGCCGCGAAGATTGGCTTCGCCTCCAACTTCACCATCTACGACCAGTCGGACGCCCGCTCGCTGGTGAAGAGCATCGTCAAGGAGATGGCCTTGGACGACAAGGTCTACAAGCCGTCGAGCGTCAGCGACCAGATATCAATGGCCAAGAACCACCTGATTCTGCCCAATGCCTTCGTCAACTGCTCGCTCTATGACAGCAAGCGCCCCAAGGTGGCCGAGGTCTATGTGCGCTATGCCGAGCGCTGCCGTCAGGCCAATGCGATGGACTTCGACGACCTGCTGGTGCAGACCTTCCTGCTGTTCCAGAACCATGAGGATGTGCGCCGCAAATACGTGGAGCGTTTCCGTTATGTGCTGGTCGATGAGTACCAGGACACCAACTTCGCCCAGCAGAAGATCGTGCTGCAACTTACGCAGGACCATCAGCATGTATGTGTGGTGGGCGACGATGCGCAGAGCATCTATAGTTTCCGGGGGGCCAATATCGATAATATATTGAATTTCAGAGACTCGTACGATGATGCCCGTTTGTTTAAACTGGAGCAGAACTACCGCTCCACGCAACTCATCGTGCAGGCGGCCAACAGCCTGATACGCAAGAACGAGCGACAGATACCAAAGGATGTCTACAGCCGCAACGACGAGGGTGAAAGGCTGATGCTCAAGCCTGCCTACAGCGACAAGGAGGAGGCTATCATCGTCTGCAAGGACATACAGCGGCTGCGCCGGCAGGAGCATGCCGACTATAGCGACTTTGCCATCCTCTACCGCACCAACTCGCAGAGCCGTTCCTTCGAGGAGCAGATGCGCAAGGACGGCATTCCCTACCGCATCTATGGTGGCCTTAGTTTCTATCAGCGCAAGGAAATCAAGGATGTGATTGCCTATTTCCGGCTGGTGACCAATCCCAACGACGAAGAGGCTCTGAAGCGTATCATCAACTATCCCACACGCGGCATCGGCGATACCACCCTCAACAAGATTGTGCAGACGGCCACCACGTATGGTGTGTCGCTCTGGACGGTTATCTGCCAGCCCACGCTCTTCCATCTGAACATCAGTGCCGCCACGGCGAAGAAGGTGGAGGCCTTCAGGCTGTTGATAGAGGGGTGGGCGGCACGCAAGGAGGCTGAGGATGCCTACGTGCTGGGACATGCCATCATCATGGAGAGCGGCATATCCAGGGAGATATACTCCAGCCGTAACCCCGAGGACATCTCTCGGCAGGAGAACCTGGAGGAGTTTCTCGGCGGTATGCAGGACTTCGTGGAGAGCCGTCGCGAGGAGGGCCTTGGCAACCAGGTGGCCTTGGGCGACTTCCTGCAGGAGGTGGCGCTGCTCACCGACCTCGACAGCGAGGGCGATGCCGACCAGCCCAAGGTGTCGCTGATGACCATCCATTCGGCCAAGGGCCTGGAGTTTCCAACGGTGTTTGTCGTGGGCCTGGAGGAAAATATCTTCCCATCGCCCATGTGCACCGGCTCTATGCGCGAACTGGAGGAAGAGCGTCGTCTGCTCTACGTGGCCATCACCCGTGCCGAGCGTCACTGCATCCTCACCTGTGCCCAGAACCGCTTCCGCTATGGACGCATGGAATATGATACGCCCTCGCGCTTCATACGCGACATCGACCCTAAGTTATTGTGCGTAGAAGGCTCCCTTGGTCAACAGGAACCATCGCACCTCGCACCTCGCACCTCGCACTTCGAAGCATCGGAATGGATGCAGAACCCGCGTCCCGTGGCCACTCAGTTCCGTGCTGATCCCAGACCACGTCAGGTGGCCCCGCGCAGGCCGGAGCCTCAGGTGGACCCCTTCAGCAATTCCTTTAAGCGTCAACTCAGCATGGCCAGTGGCGGGCGATTCAAGCCAGTGGCCTCTCCCTCTCCTTCTCCTTCTTCCAATTCTCCTTCCTCCCTCAAGGAGGGCAACGTCATCGAGCACCAGCGCTTCGGCATCGGCACAGTGGTCAGGATTGAGGGCACTGGCGAGAACGAGAAGGCCACGGTGGAGTTTCGTAATGCAGGCACCAAGCAACTGCTGTTGAAGTTTGCCAAGTATCAAATCATATCATAGCATATATGCGCTTCTTTATCACTCTGAGTTACGACGGCACGCGTTTCCACGGCTGGCAGGTACAGCCCAACGGCATCTCGGTGCAGGGCGAGTTACAGCGGGCCTTGTCGTTGCTGCTGCGTCAGGATGTCCAGGTAACGGGTGCCGGTCGTACCGATGCCGGTGTGCATGCCCGTATGATGGTGGCCCATTTCGACTTGGCATCCCTTTCCTCCTCCCTCGCATCTCCTCCCTCGCACCTCGTACCTCGCACCTCCCTCCAACAACTGGCATACAAGTTGAACAGGCTGCTGCCTCAGGATATTGCCGTGCAGCGTGTGGAGCCCGTCAGCGACGATATGCACGCCCGTTTCTCGGCCACTTCGCGTACCTATTATTATTATATACACACGGAGAAATCGCCTTTTGAGCGTCATTACTCCTGTGAACTCCATTATCCGCTGGACTTCCAGAAGATGAACGAGGCAGCACGCATGCTGCTGGATTATGAGGATTTCGGTGCCTTCTGCAAGAGCCATGCCGACGTGAAGACTACGCTTTGCAAAGTGACTTGTGCCCAGTGGCACCAGACATCGCCCTCTGCCTGGTATTTCGAGATTACCGCCAACCGCTTCCTGCGTAATATGGTGCGTGCCGTTGTGGGCACACTGATCGAAGTGGGGCGGGGCCGCATGACGTTGGACGATTTCCGGCGTGTCATAGAGGGTAAGCGTCGCACCGAGGCCGGTGAGTCGATGCCCGCCAACGCCCTCTTCCTCGTTGACATTAAGTATTAACCATCAAGACTTAGGAGATATGTGGTTAATTTTAACATTCCTTTCCGCTGCCTTTCTGGGCATCTATGATTCACTGAAGAAAAAGGCATTGAAGGACAATGCCGTGATTCCCATCTTGTTTCTCAACACGCTGTTCTCGTCGCTCATCTTCCTGCCGTTCATCATCGTGAGCGGCACTACCGATATGCTCGACGGCAGCATCTTCCATGTGGGCAGCGGTGGCTGGGAAGTGCATCAATACATCGTACTGAAAGCCCTGATCGTGCTCTCGTCGTGGGTGCTTGGCTATTTCGGCATGAAACACCTGCCGCTGACCATCGTAGGACCTATCAACGCCACGCGGCCCGTGATGGTGCTGGTAGGTGCGCTGCTGTTCTTTGGCGAGCGTCTCAACGTGTGGCAGTGGATAGGCGTGCTGCTGGCCGTCGTGTCGTTCCTGCTGCTGAGTCGTAGCGGCAAGAAAGAGGGCATCGACTTCAAGCACGACCACTGGATATACATGATTGTGGGGGCTGCCGTGATGGGAGCCATCAGCGGACTCTACGACAAATACCTCATGGCACCTGTGAGCGAGGGCGGGGTAGGGCTCGACCGCATGATGGTGCAGTCGTGGTATAATATCTACCAGTGCCTGATGATGCTTGCCATGCTGATGCTGCTGTGGTGGCCCAAGCACAAGGACACGACACCATTCCACTGGGACTGGGCCATCATTGGCGTCAGTATCTTCCTTTCCACGGCCGACTTCATGTATTTCTATGCCTTGTCGCTGCCGGCAGCCATGATCAGCATCGTGTCGATGGTGCGTCGTGGCTCGGTCATCGTCTCTTTCCTCTGCGGTGCTGCCTTCTTCCATGAAAAGAACCTGAAGGCCAAAGCCGTTGACCTGGCCCTCGTGCTGCTGGGCATGATTTTCCTCTATATCGGCAGTAAATAATTGAATCAACCTGAAAAAGTCCGACCTGGTGCGGTTGGAAACAGACCGACTTACATCGCTAACCCGGTCTGGTTTTCTAACCGCAAGCGGTCTTTCAAAAAATAAAAAAAACAAATAAAAACATTTTCTATCCTGGCACCCTCGTACCCCGTACCCCCGAAACACGTGCTAAGAAAGGCGGTTTTTATTTGTTTTTTTTGTTTTTATTTGTTTTTGATTAGACGCGCAGCGTTCCAAAAGGGATGAAACAGACCGAGTTTGCAGCGTAAACACGTTAGTTCCAACCGCACAGGTCGAAAAAGTCCGCTATCGCAAAAGAACAAGCCGCATGGCACTCCCCTCCCTTCCAAGGGGAGGGGCAGGGGTGGGGTCTGTATATTCCTGCCACTGAACAAGTTTGTCACCCCACCCCTACCCCTCCCCTACATGGGAGGGGAGTGCCATGCGGCTTGTTCGCTGCGGTAGCAGGGACTTTTTAAAGTGGGCTCAGTTTTATTATTATTTCAGATTAAGCCTCAAGCCCAGATTCAGGTTAAGACTGAAGGGCTTGTCCTGATAGAAGGTGGGGATGTCGCTGCCATTGTCGAAATAATAGCCTATGCCTGGCTCTGCGTAGATGCTGAACCGATGGGTAAGGTTTAACTCCGCCCCGATACCACCATTTACAGAGAACTGCAAGGGATGGATGCTGATGCTTTCTTCCTGTTCCAGTCCCTTTGTTGTAGTATGTAGTCTGCCGTTCACCATCTTCTCCACCATTCCACCCCCTGAGACGTAGAAGTTGACACGGCGGCTGGACCATAGTTGAAAACTGACATTGACAGGTATGCCTATATACGACAAGGTCTGTTCTGCTGTTGCCCCACCACCCCACTTGTAGTCTGAGCGAAGGCGGGTGTAAGCCAGTCCGCTCTCAACGCTCCACCTGTCACTGAGACGATAGCGGAGGGACAGTCCGAAGCGTACAGGCAGATGGTGGTTTACGGCAACGGGGATACCAGGATACTCCTCATCTATATTTGAGAAGAGTTCTGTTGTTTTTCCGTCCACGCCATTCTCTGGGGTGAGGTGTTCATTCTTATCTACTGGCACGCCCCCATATTCAGACAATCTGTCACCACCCGCCAAGCCATTCGACAAATAGACCTGTGCCATCAGGCGACTATCGGTGGTTGGTTGTTTACGGACGAAGGAAGGCTCATCCAACGTCTGGCGCTTGGGCATTTCGCCAACCGTCTGGGTTTGATGAGTCGCTTGCTGTTCGCGAGGTTCCTCTGGCTCACCATTCCTTCCTCCTTCCTCCTTTCTCCCTTCTCCCTCCTCCTTGGAGGTAGCCATCGCCATGAACTGAGTATGTGGAGCCTGCACTGGGGTTCTGTTCCCTTGTGCATCGATGGGTTCATCCTTCTTTTGTTGTGGTAAGTCCGTTATATGACTGACGGCAGGCTCCACCTTATTATATATATAAGGTACTTCGTCGTGATGCCTGTTCAACGCCAGATAGGCCCCTGTTACAACGACCAGCGCCACGACAGCCGCCGCCACCCTGCGCATCCACATCGGGACCACTTTAGCCTTCTGCCTATTCTTGGCCAGCGCCTTGTCGAGCACCTCCCACGACACCTCAGGGGCAGGCCGTCGGTAGTCTGCCATCTTCTGTTGCATCTGTTGTCTCCATTGTTCTTTCATCGTGGGAAGTGTTTGTCGTTATACTGTCTGATCATTTTTGCAAGCAGGTTCTTGGCCCTGCTGAGTTGAGAGGCTGATGACTTCTCTTTGATGCCGAGTAGCGAGGCTATCTCCTGATGACTCATGTCCTCGAAGACGTAGAGGTTGAATACCGTCCGATAGCCTATGGGCAACAGGCTCACCATCCGATGAATCTCGTCAGGCGGCACGTCGCTGACGGGCGGGTCGTCACCCTCCTCCGGCTCGTCGGCCACCTCATGGTCCAAAAGCAACAACTCGCGTCGTTTCGTGTCTCTCAGGAATCTCAGCGACTCGTTGACCACGATTCTCGAAGCCCAAGCCTTGAGCGAGCCCGCTCCACTATAAGTAAAGCCTGAGATATGGGTAATGATGTGGATGAGCGACTCCTGGAACACGTCCTTCATGTCGTCCTCATCGGTAATGTAGCGCGAACAGACGCCTGCCAGTTGCTCGGCGTAGAGAGTACAGAACTCGCGCATCGCCCCGTTGTCACCGTTGCGAAGCCGCTCTGCCAAGCGCTGTTCGTCAATTTTCAATGTTCAGTCTCCCAGATATTGTCCGATAAAGAAGATGGCTCCTGTCGATTGCTCGCTGATGACATAGAGGAACGGTCGGGTGGCATGGAAGTTGACGCGCCGTGGCTCGGAAGGCATTGCCGTCATTTCCATGCCAATCACGGTGATAGCCGCCGCCTCCGTACCCTCTTCGTTGAGTTTGATTTTCGCCACCTGCTTCATCATACCGATATAGGTGGGGACATTACAGAAGTTGGGGAATTCCGCAAGCCTGAAATCAAAAGCGCTCGGCATGCCCAGTGCGGGCATAATAGTCGTGAGGTCTACATCCGACTTCGACTCAAAGCGAGGCAGTTTCACGTTGACGACGGCACTGCCCATCCACTGGTATCTCTGCCAGGTCTGGGCAGTGAGCGTCACAAGAATATCGCTGATGGTCTTGCCCTCCTTGGGCAGCAGGATGGTCATGGAATAGGCATTGTTGCCGTATGGCAGGCGGAGCACCTGACAATCGTCCGATTCAGCGTAGTTGAATTCATGCTCCTGGTGCATCATCGCCACCTGTGTCTCACCGCCATACCCCTTAAACGCTTCGTTCTTCGTATTGTTCTTGTCGAACTTCTCCGCCCAGGCGCCTTTGAAATAGATGGCGTTGAGCAGATAACTGACAGCCTCCGGATTGAACTCGTCCTCCGTCAGCACCTCGGGAATCATGCCCTCCGTGTGGTCGTTGCCCCATTTGTTGATGACGTCGCGTGTCTTGCCGTCAGCGAAATTGCGCGTCTCGGGGTCAGCGTTGTAGTAGGTCTTTGCTTTCGTGATGAAGTCCGTCTTCAGTTCGTAGCCCTTGTTCATGTAGATGGTGTTGGCTATCATCACCTTCGTCAGTTTGTCCAGTTTGGGGGCCTCTGTCAGCATCTTGCGGCAGAACGCGTTGATGCCGTCGGCTCCCGCCTCACCAAAGCCCAGCACCTTATTGATCTCTGCCTGCGTCTGGCCGGCGGCACCATTGTTCAGCATGCCCAGCGCGTATGTGATACTGATGGGCGACACGATCTCGCTCTTCTGCGAGGTCACTTGACGAAACAGGTTGAAGGCGAAGTCGTTGTTGCTACTCACCAGTTCCTGCTCGGCCCGCGTCAGCGAGATGTCGTGCCGCTCGTTGTCCTCGTTAGGCTGCGGCTCGTCGCTCTCGGTAGGCAGCGGCTCGTCGGGAGTCAACTGCTCTTCACTGCTACTACTGCTGCATCCTGCAGTCATCACTGCCGTCATCAGGGCGACGGCTACCCAAAGTACGTTCTTTTTCATATTGCGTGCAAAGTTAGTTGTTTTCTTCTATATAAACCCGGAAATCAGGAAATACTGCACGCAAAATAGTTAAATGATGTTATTTCGGTGATGATAGCGAAGATTTATACTACCTTTGCGGCATGATACTGGTTTTCGGAGGAACGACGGAGGGTCGCAAGGCCGTGGAGGTGCTGGAAGAGAGCGGTGCCACCTATTATTATAGTACGAAGACGGGCGAGCAGGACATCACCCTGCATCATGGGCAGCGCATCGACGGAGCACTTGACAGAGAGGCTATGCGTGCTTTTTGTCAGGAGCATGCCATTCGTCTCATAGTGGATGCAGCCCATCCCTTCGCCTCGCAACTGCATCAGACGATTGCTTCTATCTCTGAGGCGTTGAATATTCCCGTTGTCCGTTATGAGCGCATCTACCCGCCCCGCGACCCCAGCATCACGTGGATAGACGACTATTCGCAGGTACCTACCGACATCCATTCGCTGTTGGCAACGACGGGTGTGCAGAGTATCAGCCGCCTTAAATGGCTGGAGGAGCAAGGGGTCAAGGTTATCTATCGCATCCTCAATCGGAAATCGTCGATAGCCCTGGCCCATCAACAGGGGGCAAATGACGACCAACTTGTAGTAGGTCACGCTTCCCAGCGTGACAACGCCGAAGAGTTTGTCACGCTAGGATGTGACAACGCCGAAGAGTTTGTCACGCTAGGAAGCGTGACCTACTATGTAGATGCTATTCTTATGAAAGAGAGCGGACTATCGGGCGGTTTTGTAGAAAAGGTGGAGGAAGCGAGGCAACGCGGACTTCGTATCATCGCCTTGAAGCGGCCGGAATTATCAATGGTCAATGGTCAATGGTCAATGGTCAACGGCCCTTACGGGCTGCGTCGTACAATAGAGAAACTGTTGCCGGCGTTCTACCCCCTGCATAGCGGACTGACCACAGGCACCTGCGCTACGGCAGCGGCAGTGGCGGCAACGCTTCAATGGCTTAACTCTTCACCGGCGTCAGCCGATTCTTCACTCTTCACTCTTCACTTCCATCTGAAGTGCCCGTCATCCTGCCTAATGGCGAAACCATCCATGTGCCTGTAGGCTATGGCGATGGCTATGCCTATTGCATCAAGGAGGCTGGCGACGACCCCGACGTGACAAATGGACTGGAGATAAGGGCAACGTGCCAAATGAGAAATGAGGAATTAGAAATGAGGAACGGAAATGAAGAAATGAGGCATGACACTCGCGTCGAGATTATTGGCGGCGAGGGCGTTGGCCGCTTCACGCTGCCCGGCTTCGACTATCCTCCTGGTGAAGCCGCCATCAACAAGGCGCCACGCCAGATGATAGAACAGAACATCAAGTCTATCCTCTCACCTCTTACCCCTCACCCCTCACCTCTCACCTCTAATCATCACCATCAGCGTTCCTAACGGCGAGGAAATCGCAAAAAAAACCTTCAATCCCCGTCTCGGCATTGAAGGTGGCATCAGCATTATCGGTGTGTCGGGCATCGTCAAGCCATTCAGCGAGGAGGCCTTCATCGACAGCATCCGCAAATGTATGACGGTGGCGAAGGCCAGCGGCACCGACCGTGTGGTCATCAACAGCGGAGGCAAGAGCGAGCGATTCGTAAAGGCCCTCTACCCCACCCTGCCCCAACAGGCGTTCGTGGAATACGGCAACTATATCGGTGAGACGCTTAAGATGGCTCATGAACTCGGTTTCAAGGAGGTGACCCTCGGCGTGATGCTGGGCAAGGCCGTGAAACTGGCTGAAGGTCAACTAGACACGCACAGTAGGAAGAGTACCATGAACAAAACCTTCATTCAGCAAATGCTCAATGAAGCCAATTGTCCGCTCGGCCGAAGGACGCTTGCCAACAACGGGTCGCAAGAATTCTCAATTAATATTTCTCAATTGTCGTTGGCCCGTGAACTATGGGACCTGATACCCGTACAGCAGCGTCAGTCGTTTGCCGACACGGTCATACGTCATTGTGCAGAGCACTGCAAGCCACTACTGCCCAACGGCAACCTCACCATCCTGCTCATAGACAACGACGGCCACATCTATGAATAAGCCATCTACAGCAGTTCCCTTAGCACTTCTTCTATGACCTGGGGGAAGTGAGCCATCTCCAACTGGTGCTCTTTCTCGGCAATATCATCCACGCTGTCGTCTGGCGACAATGCCACACGGAACTGAGCAATGATCTCCCCGCCATCACATACGGGCGTCACCCAATGCACGGTCATGCCCGTCTCCGTCTCGCCGGCCGCCTTCACCGCCTCGTGCACATGATGTCCCCACATGCCCTTGCCGCCGAACTTTGGCAGCAATGCGGGGTGCAAGTTCAGGATGCGGCGCTGATAGGCATCAATCAGATAGTCGGGAACGATGGGCAAGAAGCCTGCCAGCACGATAAAATCTATGCCATAGCGTTGCATCAGCGGCAGCATCACTTCCCTGTCGTTCAACTCTGCCTTCGTCACCACCTGCGTGGCAACGCCCAGCCGCTGCGCCTTCTCCAATGCCGGCGCATCCGGTTTGTTGCAGACCACCAGGGCCGTGTTCACCTGTTCAGAATCCTTGAAATAGCGAATGATATTCTCACAGTTAGTGCCTCCGCCCGACACGAAGATAGCAATATTGATTGTCTTCATTCTTAATGCTTTATCCTTAATTTTCTGCAAAGGTAAAAAAAATTATCTATTATCAATTGTCAATTATCATTTTTTTTGTATCTTTGCACAGTTTTTAAGCAAACCACTTAACATCAAGCAATATGAAGAATATCACACTTGACATTACGAAAGCCTCCTGCTTCCTGGCAGAAGGTGCTGTTGCTGCTTTCGTACCAAAGGTGAAGGCAGCACAGGAAGCCCTTGAGAACGGCACTTGCCCCGGTAACGATTTCCTTGGATGGCTGCACCTGCCATCATCCATCACACCCGCTTTCATCGCTGAGATCCAGGCCTGCGCCGACGTGCTGCGCCAGAACTGCGAGGTAGTGGTAGTGGCCGGCATCGGCGGCTCCTATCTGGGTGCCCGTGCCGTGATTGAAGCCCTGGGCAACACATTTGGCTGGCTCATCCAGGACGGCAAGAACCCCATCATCCTGTTTGCCGGCAACAACATCGGCGAGGATTATCTCTTCGAGATGACCGAATACCTGAAGGACAAGAAGTTCGGCGTGATCAACATCTCAAAGAGCGGCACCACCACCGAGACAGCCCTGACTTTCCGTCTGCTGAAGAAGCAGTGCGAGGCCCAGCGCGGCAAGGAGGAGGCCAAGAAGGTCATCGTGGCCGTGACCGATGCCAAGCGCGGTGCTGCCCGTACCTGTGCCGACAAGGAAGGCTACAAGAGTTTTATCATCCCCGACAACGTGGGCGGTCGTTTCTCTGTGCTCACTCCTGTAGGCTTGCTGCCCATCGCCTGCGCCGGCTTCGACATCAAGGCCTTGGTAGAGGGTGCCCAGGATATGGAGAAGGCTTGCGGCAAGGACGTGCCTGCCGGGGAGAACCCAGCAGCACAGTATGCTGCCGTGCGTAATGCGCTGTATCAGAGCGGCAAGAAGATTGAGATCATGGTGAACTATCAGCCCAAACTCCACTTCGTCAGCGAGTGGTGGAAGCAACTCTACGGCGAGAGCGAGGGTAAGGACAAAAAGGGTATCTTCCCTGCATCTGTCGACTTCACCACCGACCTGCACTCCATGGGTCAGTGGATTCAGGACGGCGAGCGCACCATCTTCGAGACGGTCATCTCGATTGAGGAGCCTGAGAAGAAGCTGCTCTTCCCCAGCGACGAGGAGAACCTGGACGGTCTGAACTTCCTTGCCGGCAAGCGTGTTGACGAAGTGAACAAGATGGCCGAGCTGGGCACCCGCCTTGCCCATGTTGACGGCGGTGTTCCCAACATCCGCATCTCAGTGCCTCGATTGAACGAGTACTACATCGGCCAGCTTATCTATTTCTTTGAGATTGGTTGCGGCATCAGCGGTAATGTGCTTGGCGTGAACCCCTTCAACCAACCCGGTGTCGAGGCCTATAAGAAGAATATGTTTGCCCTGCTCAACAAGCCCGGCTATGAGGCAGAGAGCAAGGCTATCCAGGAGCGCCTGGCCAAGGAGGGCTAACAGTCCCATGAGCCCCATAGGCAATTATCTTAAGAAGCACGGCTTTGAGCGGTTCGAGCCCAAAGCCGTGCTCTTCGATATGGACGGTGTCCTTTACGACTCCATGCCCAACCACGCCAAGGCATGGCAGCAGTCAATGGCCTCGTTCGGCATTCGCATGACCGAGGCCGATGCCTACGCCACCGAGGGAGCACGCGGCATAGATACCATCAGGATGATGGTCAAGGCACAGAAAGGTGAGGATATCACGTTGGCCCGTGCTCAGGAGATGTACGATGAGAAGACACGGCTGTTTCATGGCATGGATGAGGCGCCTGTTATGCCGGGTGTCAGGCAGCTGATGGCAGAAATCCATGCACAGGGACTATGCATTGGTGTCGTCACCGGTAGTGGGCAGCGGCCGCTCATCAACCGCCTGCTGACAGATTTCGGTGACTTCCTGGACGAACAGCATATTGTGACGGCCTACGACGTGCAGCGTGGCAAGCCTGCTCCCGACCCCTATCTGATGGGTATGCAGAAAGCCGGCACGCAGCCTTGGCAGACCGTGGTCGTGGAGAATGCACCACTTGGCGTACATGCCGGAGTGGCGGCACAGGCGTTCACCATTGCCGTGAACACAGGACCGCTGCCAGACGATGTACTGCTGCAGGAGGGTGCCGACCTGCTCTTCGGCCGGATGACCGCCCTGGCTGACTCATGGAACTCGCTGTTCTAACGCCGGTCAGACACCTTCGTCATCATCGCCGTCATTGTCATCGCTGCTGCCGTTGGTGTCCATCTGGGAGTCGCGCTCTATCTTGACATTCCCGAAATTGTCAATCTTGACCTCTAATGGGATGTATTCGTCCGTCTGGGGCAGGCAGATGCTGGCAGCAAACTCTAACTGTTGGCCGTCAACCGCGTCGAATACGAAACCTTCGAGAATGCCCCCCTTGCGGTAAGCAGCATCAACATAACTTTCGAACGTGGCCTTCGTGAATGATTTCTGGATGGCCACGCTACCGTCGGCACGGCGCACCACCAACGTGATGCGATTGTCAACGAACTGCTGGCCCGTCTCGTCCTTTACCTTAGGCAGACTATCGCTCGGTGTCCGGCTCACCTCCACTTTGTATTCCTTGCCCAGCCATTGGACGCTGCGCGTGTCGTTGTAGGGTTGCATGCGGATGGGACCTGATGGTTTCACGACTTCCATACGCGGAGCGATGATGTCCTCTGTCTGTTTTTTCTCTTTGCATCCGGCCAGTGCAGCGAGTGCGGCCAGTGCCAATATGGTCAGTTGTCTGTTCATTCTGTTCGCTTTTTCCGATTTTGCGGGCAAAGGTACGAAATAAAAATCAGACAGCCACAAAAAAAGCCCGCTATTTTCGTAGCGGGCGGGTGTTATCCAATATCTTTTACCATTAATACTCATCGAAGGAGGCACGCTTGCCTTTTCAAAAACACTATGTTAACCTAAATCACTATGATACGAATATTCTTTGACATGACTTATTGATCATTGTTTCTCCGGTCTC
>JAFSYY010000017.1 GCA_017455845.1 Prevotella sp.
AGAAGAGCGGCGAGTGGCAGATGCCCCAGAGGGTCATCATCGTCAGTTGCTCGTTCTGCGTGAGGTTCGTCCAGCGTCCGCTCTGCGCCGAGGTGTAGCCGGCATCGCCGATGGTCATGGCAATCTGTCCGAGGGGCAGCATGTCGCAGTCGGCATAGTTGCCCGGACGGGTCACCGTCTCCCAGGCGTGTGCCTCGTTGAACACAGCATCTACGGCGCTCCAGTTGTCCCACAGGTCGTCCATCATGCGCCACATATTGGCGTTCTCCAGGCACTCGTCGGCATACTGGTACTGCGTCTTGCCCGGGCTCAAAGATAGCACAATGGGGCGTCCCGTCTGGTCGATGGCCTTACGAATCATGTGAATCTCGTCGGTATAGAACGGACGGCTCAGGTCGTCAATCTTCAGGAAATCCACGCCCCACTCGGCGTAGAGGTCCATGATGCTGTTATAATAGAGTTGTCCGGCCTCGTTGTTGCGCACTAAGAGGTTGTCCTTCAGCCATGTGCAGGGCGAGGTGGTGCCGTTGTACACGCTGCTCCACGCCGTTGTCTCGCTACCCTTCAGTTTATAGGAAGAGCCGACGACACTCTTCGGCACGCCGCGCATGATGTGTATGCCCAACTTCAGACCCATCTCGTGCAACTTGTCGGCGATGGCCTTGAAACCGATGTTCTGGCCGTCCTTCATACACGATGGGAAGCGGGTGGGTGAAGGCAGGTAGCGCCCGTACTCGTCGAGCACATAGTCTTGCGTACCATTCTGGTTGTAGTTGCCGCCGCCTAAAGACGGGTGGTTGCAGTACCAGCGGATATCAATAACCACATACTCCCATCCGTGCCTTACCAAGTCATTGTCCACGAGGTACTGCGCGTTCTGCATCACCTCTTTCTCTGTTACGCTGCTATAGTAGCAATCCCAAGAGTTCCAGCCCATGGGCGGTGTCTGCGCCCATGTGCGGAAGGTTGCCATTTCACTCGACTCGTCGTTAACCGTAGTCATTTTCCCTTGTGCGCTGACGCTGCCCATGCAGCACGCCAGCATCATTGCTGTCAGTAATTGTTTCATGTGTTTAATAATTATTGTTTAGTAGATTCTGCATGCAAAGGTAAGAAAAATGGTCCAATCCTGCAAACCACAGTCCTAAAAAAAACAAAAACGGCCCGTATTTGAAAAAAAATGCGTACTTTTGTAGGACAAAAAGAAAACGGACAAACATACCAGATAAATGAACCCAAGAAAATGATGCGTATCAAATCTATTCTTGCAGGATTACTCCTGTTCAGTGTCTTTGCAGCCCAGGCTGCCGACGTGGAGACCGTTGGCAACCAGATTACCATCCGTCCCAAAGGCGGTCAGGCCAGGGTGATTCGCCTGGAGGTAGTCAGCGACAACATCATCCGTGTGCGTGCCACGTCGAAGGATGAACTGCCACAAAAGCCCGCAAGCCTGATGATAGTGCCGCAGAAACCATATAAAGGCAGCGTCACGGTCACGGAGCACGACGCTGAAACGGACGACCTTACCATGCCCGCCCGCGTCGTGGTCAAGGCGAAGGACGTGCAGGCTCAGGTGAGCAAGGAAACAGGACGCATAGAATTCTACGACGGCAAGGGGCAACGGCTGCTTGAAGAGGTCTACGACTGCAAGGGCGAGGAACCTGGCAAGCAGTTCTGGGACTTTACCGTGCCTGAGCGCGAACTGGGCATGAAGACGGGTGTCACCGTGCCAGAGGAGCAAAAGCACGGCCTCACATGGCAGATGAAATTCCAGATTCCGTCAGGAAGTCAGGCTCTCTACGGCCTGGGGCAACATCAGAGTGAAGAGTTCAACATGCTGGGCAAGAACGAAGACCTCTTCCAGTATAACACAAAGGTGTCCATCCCCTTTGTAATCTCTACAAAGAACTATGGCTTGCTGTGGGATGCCTATAGTTACTGCCGTTTCGGCAATCCGCACGACTACCTGCAACTGAACCGCGCCTTCAAACTCTATGACAAGCAGGGAAAGGAAGGCCACCTCACGGGGACCTATACCGACAGGAACGGCAAGACGCTGGTGCGCGAGGAGGACAGTATATATTATGAATATGGTACGCCCGCGAGGTCGGAGATAGCCTTGAAGACCGACAACGGCGGCATCAAGAACTTGCCGAAGGGCTTTAATCTGGCCGGTGCCAACGTGGTGTACGAGGGCTTCATTGAGCCTGAAGGCAAACCCTTTACCCCTCCCCCTGGAGTGAACCCTGATGATGTGGAGTGGGCTCCAACCCCTTACCAGTTCATTCTCTATTATGCAGGTTATATCAAGGTTTACATCGATGGCAAGGAAGTGGTGGCTGAGCGCTGGCGCACGGCGTGGAACCCCAATGCGTATAAGTTTAATGTGTCCCTGCGGCCAGGAAAACGTGTACACCTGCGCATAGAGTGGCAGCCAGATGGTGGAGAGTCGTATTGCGGCCTGCGCGTGGCAGAGCCTCGTACTTATCACGACCGTCAGGCACTGACCATCTGGTGCGAGATGGCCCGCGACATGGACTATTACTTCATTGCCGGCAAGAATATGGACGAGGTCATCTCGGGCTACCGCACGCTGACAGGCAAGGCATCGCTCTATCCCAAGTGGGTGCTGGGCTTCTGGCAGAGCCGCGAGCGCTATAAGACGCAGGAGGAACTGGTGTCGACGCTGGCCGAGTTCCGCAAGCGTCAGATACCCATCGACAATATCGTGCAAGACTGGAACTACTGGCCCGAGGACCAGTGGGGCAGCCATGCGTTCGAGACCTCGCGCTATCCCGACCCGCAGCAGATGCTCGACGATGTGCACAAGATGCATGGCCGCTTCATGATTAGCGTCTGGCCGAAGTTCTACGTCAACACCGACAACTACAAGGCGCTCGACAAGAACGGATGGATGTACACCCAGGCCGTGGCAGACGATATCCACGACTGGGTGGGGCCCGGCTATGTGGGCGGCTTCTATGATGCCTACGACCCCGAGGCCCGAAAATTGTTCTGGCAGCAGATGGACGAGAAACTGTACAGACCCACCCCCGACCCCTCCCTCAGAGGGAGGGGAGTGGTCATCACTTCTACAGGCAAATCTACGAACAAGACCATATACTCCCCTCCCTCAAAGGGAGGGGCTGGAGGTGGGTCCATTGATGCCTGGTGGATGGATGCCTCTGAGCCAAACGTGCGCGACTGCACGCCGATGTGGTATCGCAAGGCACTCTGCGGCCCCACTGCCCTAGGCACCTCGACCGAATACTTCAATGCCTATTCACTTGTCAATGCCGAAGCCATCTACAACGGCCAGCGCAACACGTGGAGTAAATCATCAAATAGTAAATCGTCAAATAGTAAATCGTCAAATAGTCCAATGAACGAGCCCCGTGTGTTCCTCCTGACCCGTAGCGGCTTTGCCGGCGAGCAACGCTACTCTACAGCAACATGGAGCGGCGACATTGGCACCCGATGGGAGGATATGCGGGCGCAGATGACCGCCGGACTGAATTTCTCCATGTCGGGCATACCCTTCTGGGGCATGGACCAGGGCGGCTTTTGCGTGGAGAACCGCTATGTGGCTGCCCAGCAACTCTATGACAGGACGGGGCAGGAGAACGAGGACCTGAAGGAATGGCGCGAGTTACAGACACGCTGGAACCAGTTTGGCGCCTTCATTCCCCTGTTCCGCAGCCACGGCCAGTGGCCGCTGCGCGAGATATGGAACATCGCCCCTGAGAACCATCCCGCCTACCGGTCGTTCGTCTACTACGACCGCCTGCGCTATCACCTCATGCCTTACCTCTATTCACTGGCCGCCTGGGCCCACTTCAAGGACTACACGCTGATGCGTGCCCTCGTCATGGACTTCAACGGCGACCACAAAGTGGAGAACATCGGCAACCAATGGATGCTCGGTCCTGCGCTGATGGCTTGTCCCGTGGGCTATTACAAGGCTCGCAACCGCAGCGTCTATTTCCCCCGTCAGTGTGGCTGGTATAACCTCTACACGGGCGAGAAGGTCATTGATGGAGAAATCTCAAACCTCAAATCCCATATCTCAAGTCGAAGACTAGTCGTCGCCGCTCCCTACGAGCAGATCCCCGTCTTTGTGCCCGAGGGGGCCATCATCCCCTTCGGCCCTCAGATGCAGTGGAGCGACGAGAAAGCACCTGAACTCATCAACCTCTATATCTACGCTGGACATGACGGTGAGTTCCAACTCTACGAGGATGAGGGCACAAACTATAACTATGAGAAAGGGCTGTATTCCACCATCGACATCACCTACGATGATGCCTCAAAGAGCGTCTCTTTCGGCCAGCGTAAGGGGCAGTACCCCGGCATGCTGAAAGACCGACGCTTCAACGTGGTGCTGATCACCAAGGACAACCCCCAACCCCTCAACCTGGAGAATCCCAAGGGCATGATTGTCAACTACAACGGCAAAGCCGTCAGCAGGATAGCCTTGCCCCAGTATTGAGCCAGCACCTCGGCACCCTGCTCATTGGGATGCAGCCAGTAGGACTGGCCGCGGGCATCTTTCTCCTCGAAGACATGGGTCTTGTAATGCTTCTTGAAATACTTGTAGGCTTTGGCATCGCCGATATGCACATGGCCGGCCTTGCAGTTAGCAACAATCGTGGTGAATTGCCTGTAGTAGGCGTTCATCATCTTCAGACTCTTCTTCGAGGCTACGGAACCGTTCTTGGTGACATAGTCGGACGTGTTGTAGATAGGACGGTTGAGCACCACGTGGGCATCGGGCCAGAGGCAGAGCAATGAGTCGATGATGACGGTGAGGTTCCTGACATAGGCCTCTGGTTCGGTATGAGCGTTATGCTTGCGCTCCACGGCATCGTTGGTGCCAAGCATGATGCTGAACACAAGGGGCAGGTCAGGATTTGCTTTCACCAGTTCACGCGTCTTTGCCACCACGTCGGCGAAATAGGTCTTGTCGCCCGCAGGAACCACATCTTCGGCACGCGGCAGAAAGTGGTAAGTGGTACGTCCGCTACGTCCGCAGTTGCGGAAATAGATGGTGTCGATGCCTTCCTGTTGACATAACCAACGGGCACACTGGGCGGGCGGTGCCGTCTGTTCACGCTGCTCATGCAGGGCCCCGTAGGTGATGCTGTTGCCTATGAACACAATGTTTGCGCTTCGCTGTGCGGCTATGTCGTTATATTTCATCAAATAGGTATCGTATTGTGTGAGGAAAGGCTTGAAGGGAGCCGGCACTGCAGCGGGCGAGAAGAATCGCTTCATGACCTGCGGCATCACGTCGGCCTTGATATAGTAACTGCGGAAGGTTGCACTGACGGGCATGTCTCCCTTCTTCCATCCGGGGAAGGCAGTCTTGGCAAACTTAGGGCCTTGTCCGCTGACGGCGGCATTGACGGTAAGCACGATGCCGCGGTCGGTCTGCTCAAAGTTCAGGTTCAGAGAGTCGCCGACAATCAGGATACCATTGCCGTCTTTGTCAGAAAAGAAGGCGGCGTCAATACCTTCATGGTTACCCTCGAAGTAGAGGTCATCCTTGTGCTTGGCCCAGAGACCATAGCGGTTAGCCTGATGGCGCCCTGGATAACCAGCAAAGGGTCCCTGTCCTAACCATTGCACACGGTCGATGCTTCTGTCGAGCAGATAGGCCAAGCCCAGTTCCGAACGGAACACATCGGCGGTGTCGGGCATCAGAGTAAAGGTGATCTCCTCGCCACCTTCAATACACTTCGACTCGATGTCGGCCTTCACCTGCTCATTCACTAAAGGCAACAGATATTTCTGCGGCAAGCGGCCTTTCTGCGTGATACGCTCTGCCATCGTGGCCTTACGTCCTGTGCGGATAGTTGTTTCCTGCGCCAACACAGAACCACTGCCATGGCCCGTCCACGCTATCTGAGGCTTATTCAACACAAACGACTGATGGAGGAAGGTATGTCCCTGTGCATCGGTGATGTCGAAATGCAATAATAAGAGGTGTGGGGTGAGAAGTGAGAGGTGAGAGGGTATCTTCAACGAATAGGGAATAGTGGTGCGAGGTGCACAGTCGGGCGAGAACGCTCCACAGGCCACGGTGTCGCGGTCGGCGGTCACTGTCCAACGGAAGGTGACGTTGTCCTTCAGGTTCAGGAAGTCGTAACGGTTGTGACATTGAAGATTGAGGATTATTCAATCTTCCATCTTCAATCTGAACAAAGGCGCGAGCATAGTTGCGCTGCAGTTCGTAGTAGTTGGGCAGTGGCGTGCGGTCGGCATAGAGCAGGCCATCGGTGCCAAAGTTACCGCACATCTCAAAGCCCGCTTCCGCTGACGTATATACCTTCTCTTCATAACCATAGGCCCGGCCATTTCTCATTTCTCCTTTCTCATTTCTCATTTCAAACGCCATTCCCTGGTCAGCCCACTCCCAGACCGAGCCACCGGCAATGCCGGGCGTGCGCTCGATGATCTCCCACTGGCGGTCGTGATCCTCGAACGAAATGCCCAACGTGTGGCAGTATTCAGTGAAGATGACAGGGCGGTCGAGGTGTTGGTAGAAACCGTCTATCTGACCTGTCGTCGGGTAGTGGGGGGCATAAACAGAAGCCTTGGAGGGGAAGGGCGACGGCCCGTTCTCGGCAGGCTGCACACCGGCTTTCTCCCAGAACTTACGGAAATAACTGCCTACCTGCGGGAAACAATAGGGCCGTGAGGGGTCAAGTTCTCCTACATAGTCACCCACCTCGACGCAGGTCTGCGGCAGCGGGTTCTCGTTGCCCACGCTCCAGACGATGACTGACGGGTGGTTCTTGTCGCGAGTGACGGTGGCCAGGGCGCGGGTCTTCAGGATGTCCTGATACGAGCGACTCGACAGATACTTGTCGCCAAAGCCGAAAGGCACCTCGTCGACAAGGTAGAAGCCCAGCGAGTCGGCCAGTTCAAAGAACCGTGGCTCGCGGGGATAATGGCTGAGGCGCATGTAGTTGACCGAGGCCTCTTTCATCATGCGCATGTCCTTCAGGGTAAGGTCGTCGCCGATGACCTTCACCGTCTTGGGGTCGGTGCTATGAGCGTTGACACCGCGCAGTTTGACGGGTTGCCCGTTGACTTTCAGCACGTTCTTGACAGAGTCAAGGGGCGAAACTGAGCGGCTGCCAACGGTTATCTCGCGAATGCCTATTTTCTGCGTGAAGGTCTGCAGGACTTTGCCTTTCTCGCGCACGCGCACCTTTAATAAATATAGGTAAGGCGTCTCAGCCGTCCACAAGTGCGGATGGCTGATGGGTGCGCCTGTAGAGACGACGTTACCCTGTGCATCGAGAATCTCATAGTCGGTCGTGGTGTTCTTTGTCCGGTTGGCCACCTCGGTCGTTACTGTCACCTCGCCGTTCATCTTCGTGGTGACGGTGAGGTCAGCGAGGTGAATCTTCGGCACGGCCATCAGCGTGACATCGCGGAAGATGCCCATCGTGGCCCAGTCGTCGAAGCAGTCGAACTCATAGCCCTTGAAATGGCTGTAGACCCGCATGGCCAGTTGCTGAGGCTCACCCTTGAAGGCTTTCTTGGTGAGATAGGGCGAGAGGTCGAAGAGGCAGGTGTTATAGCCGCTCTCCCACGTTCCTACATACTGGTCGTTGAGCCACAGGTCGTAGCCACGCAGCACACCGTCGAAGCGGATGATGACCTGCTGTCCCTTCCACGCCTGCGGGATGGTGAAGGTCGTGCGGTAGTAGCCCGTCAGCGAGTCGGGATAGTTGTAGCGGGGTTCGCAAAAGCCGTATGGCTCCCAGCAGCCCGGCACGGGTATTCGTCTCCATGAGTCGTCAATCATTGGTACGGCCTTGTCGTCGGTCACGCCTTTGACCACCTTCAGTTGCCATTCACCATTCAGGCTATGCATCATGTCTCTGTCGGTGACAGGCCAGATTCCCTTAAACGCGTCAAGGGTCTGTGCGCTTCCCCACACAGACACCAAGCAAGCGAATATGAACATCAACAGTTTCTTCATAACTTTACAGGGGTAGCGGGAATGACGTAGAACTTACGGCCCGGCTTGAAGTCGAGCATCCACTGGTCGAGGATGATATGGTCGTCGAGGGCCTTTATCTTCAGTGTGTGATGGCCTTTCTGCACCTTGACCGGTGTCTGCTTCAGGGCCTGTCCGCGCAGCACGCTCTGTTTCCAGAAGTCGGAGCGGTATTTCTCCTTCAGCGATATGGTGACGGGCTGCTCACTGTCGAGCGTCACCTGATAGCGCAGGTCGCCACGGTCATTAGGCTGGGTGGGAATCATGGCGGTGTAGAGCACGGCATCGCCCTCCTGCGCGGTCTCGAACTCATAGACCACCTCTCCGTCCTTGGGGATGCTGACGGCGTTCATCGAGTGGCCGAGCATCTGGATGGGCTGCACGCCCTCGGTGGCCGAGTGGTATCGGCTGGCATTGCGGGCCACGGCATCGGTGGGCCAGTAGGGGTGGGTGAGATAGAAACCATAGCCCGGCTGATAGTCGGCGGCGGGCAGATAGGGCACCGTGGGCGGACAGAACACGGGCAGGTCGCGCGGCATCATGTTCATGATGCCTTTCCACTTGCCGCCAGCCAGGCTGTCGTTGTAATAATTGGTGAGTTGCTGAATCTCGCGGTAGGCTTGCATGGCGCGTGCCGCGTGCAGCAGCATGTAGTCCTCGCGACCCTCCATCGCCTTGTCGGTCTGTCCCTGATACTTCGAACGGGCCTGCTGGGCCTCCAGCATCTTCACACTCATGGCGCGGGCGGCCCGCACGGGGTATTTGATATGGGCGAAGAAGGCATCCTTCAGTTCCGGGCGGATGAGCCTCTCGGCCTCTTCCACCGCGATGCAGATGTGCTCATAGTCAGAGAGGTAACGCCATAGTTCGTTGTCGAACTCGCTGGTGAACTCGGTGTCAATGACATGGGAGCGACCACGGGGATAAGCCTTTCTATCGCTGAGTTCCACCTGCGTCCAGCCCATGAACTCGGGCTTGCGAATGGCACAGAGCCGGTAGAACTCCTTCATGACGGGGAACAACTGCTTGCCCGCCTCCCCACCAAACTGCATACATAACCAGTTTTCAAGATGTTGCTCCAATGTTCGAGGTACGAGGTACGAGGTTTGAGGTACGAGGTACGAGGTACGAGGTTCGAGGTTCGAGGTACGAGGTACGAGAGCAGACTGGTTAGGAACAATCGAATTGATGTCCCACGCCATATCGAGAAACAGTTCCAGGTCGTAGGCCGCCACCTTCGGGTCGTGTACGTTGACAATCCACAGGCGGCGACAGTTATGGTCGTAGGCCGCCTTCATCTCCGAATAGACGAGTCCGGGCTGGGTGGTGGTGAGCCACAGGTAGTCGTGTGGGCGGCCCCAGTAGGAGAGATGATAATACACGCCTCCCCCACCCTGTCGCTTCTGCTGTTCCTCGTCGCTGAGGCGCGTCATGTAGCCATAGTTGTCGTCACACCACATCAGCGTCACGTCGTCGGGCACCCGCAGGCCGCTCTCCAGAATCTCCAGCACCTCTTTATAAGGGATGAATACCTGCGGCACCTGCTCCACCTTTTTATTATAATACTTGCGCAGGAGTTCGCGCTGGTCGTCGATGACCTGCTGCAGCCCCTGTAGTTTCTCATCCTTGGTCTTCACACCCTCCATCGAGCCGTCGTGGATGCCGCGCATGCCGATGGTAAAAAACTCCTCGCTGCCTTTCACCTCCTTCAGCCGCTCTATCCAGTACTGCTGCACCTGTTCGCGGTTGGTGATGTAGTTATATGGACCACGGGCATCGTGGTCCCACTCGGCCACGTTGTTTCTCAAAAGGGGCTCGCAGTGGCTGGTGCCGATGAGGATGCCGCACGAGTCGGCCATCTCCTTGTTGCCCTTGACAGTAAAAAAGCCTGGCGTGCCCGTGTGCATGCCTGGCCAGATGGTGTTGGCCCTCAGGCGCAGCATCAGTTGGAAGACGGCCTTATAGGTCTTGGGGCCCATCTGTCCGAACACCCCGTTGTTCTCGTAGTTCTTCCATGCCCAGTTACGCAGGCTCCAGTCCTCGTCGTTGATGAAGATGCCGCGATAGGCCACGCTCGGGGTGTGCTCGTAGGAAAACGTCTCATCTAAAACGAGACGCTCACGACGCTCTGGCACCACGTCGCCCCACCATACCCAGGGCGACACGCCTGCCATGCGGCTCAGTTCCAGCAGGCCGTAGGCCGTGCCGCGGCCGTTATGTCCCTCTACGAGTATCTGGCCGTTTTTCACACTCAGGCGGAAGCCGTCGTCAGCACCTTTGCCCTGTTTGATGACAATAGTTGCAATATTCGAGGTACCTCGCACCTCGTACCTCGCACCTCGCACCTCGTACCTCGTACCTCGAACAACGGGTTTCATGCCCGTCACCTGCTCCATATCGCTACAGAACATCTGCAGGGCAATCTTCACCACAGGGTCGGTCTTTCCCACCATCTGATAACAGACAGGATGCTGCCCGTCGAACCACACCACGTCGGCAGCCGCCATACGCATGCCGACAGCCAACAGGAACGGAATTAATAATCTCTTCATCATTTTTCTTTCAACAGCGGATTACTCGTATTACCATTACTGAACTTTCCCACCCTCTGTACACTTGTATTTTTTGTTCACGACCTGCTCGACACCCGGCTCCGTGGGGGCGTCGATGTCCTTGAGGGTGACATCGCGCACATCGTCGAGGACAATGGCCGGACGGTAGTCGGGACGCTCGTAGCGGAAGGTCACATCACGCACATGCAAGCCCTCCACATGACGGGCATAGAGGCCGTAGGCAGGTGTCCAGCCGGCAAACTTCGGCTCGGGATAGTTGGTGCCCTGCTCACGGTAGTCTTTGTCGACAAGGTCGCGTGTGCCGCCGCCATTGAAGTAGAGACGTATATTCGAGAGCCACACGTTGCGGATGGGCTCGTCCTTCATGCCGGTGACGATGATGCTGCACAGCGAGTCGCAGTCGTCGGCAACGACATTGGAAATCTGGATGTCGCGGGCACTGGAGCGTTGCGTCACCTTCCTATAAGAAACATTGCCTTCACTATCTTCTTCGGCGACCTCCTTGGGCCCGCGATTACGACAGCCCGTGGTGATATAGATGGGATAGTGGTGCACGTGACTCATAGTGATGTTCGAGACCACGATATTCTCCATCCGTCCCTGGTCCACCTCTTCGAAGGCCAGGCCCGAGGAGTACATAAACGTGCAGTTGGTAAGCGAGATATTACGGTAGCCGCCATTCGACTCCGTGCCCAACTTAAAGCGGCCGCACACCCAGTTCACGGGCTCGGGCACGTAGGTGCCGTCGAGCAGCGTGCCGCATTTATAGCCTGTGATGTTACAGTTCGTGACGGCTATATGCTCGCACGCCACGGCTTTCTTCAGCGCATAACTGGACTTCAGCACCAGAGCATCGTCGCTAGGCGTGTTGATCTTACAGTTCGTAATGGTCATATACTTGCAGCAGTCGATATCAAAACCGTCGCGATTGGTGTCGATGGTCACATTGTCGATGGTCGAGAGGTCACAGCCCGTCATGATGATGGCGAAGTGGCCGCCACGGTAGATGGTGATGTCGCGAATGGTCACCTGTCGGCATAGTTTCAGGGCTATCGCCTTGTCGCCCGTGCCTATGCTGCCGCCCTGCACGATGCCGCCCGCCTCCGTGTCTTTCTTCGTCAGCCCCTTGCCGTCGATCATGCCGTGGCCGGTTATCGACACGTTCGTCTGCCCCTCGGCCCAGATGAGCGAGTTATGGAAATAGGTATGTCCGCCGTCCTGATACTCGGGGAAGTTGAAAGGCTCGCTCTCGTCATAGAGGCCGCCGCCGTCGCCCCCCAGCGCGGTCTTCCCCCTGAAGTCCTTGGGGCTGGCCGCGAGGATGGTACAGCCTGCCGCCAGGTGCAGGTCGATATTGCTTTTCAGGCGTATGCTGCCGCAGAGATAGGTGCCTGCCGGCAGCAGCACCTGCCCGCCACCCTCTTTCACGGCCGCCTCGATGGCCGCATTGATGGCTGGTGAATCCAGTGTCTTGCCGTCGCCCTTGGCACCGTAGTCGCACACGTTATAGACAGCACCTGCCATTGATGGCATGGCCACGGCTGCCGCCAGTAAAATAAAAAATAGTCTTTTCATAATGCCTATCTGATGACCTTTACCACCTTACGGCCTTTGCGTACCAGGAACAGGCCTTTGTTCATCTGTGAGCCGTGAGCCGCGGACTGCGGACTCACCCGTCGGCCCTGCAGGTCGTAGACCCCACCATTCACTATTCCCTGTTCACTATTCTCCAGCGTAGCGCTCTCGATGCCCGCCGTGTTGATGGAGTGCACCACAACGGTGTCGACAGCCGAGCCACCACCCAGTTGCGTCAGTGTGATGGCAAACTTATAGTCGCCTTCCTGCATGGTCTGCCCGGCAATGGTCAGGGTCTTGTTCACTGTGTCGCTGGTGCGTGTCATGCCGTCGGGCACGCCGTAGGCTTTCTTCGTGCCGTCGGGCAGGAAGGTAGCCTTCAGCGAGACGGCCTTGGCCATGCGCGAGCGCAACACAATCTCGAACGGCTGGCCCAACTCCACCTCAAACTCTTTCTCCAGCAGGCGTGCCATCATGGCATCGGGCAGGTAGTAGCCCAGATGGGGCGGCTGGTTGTAGGCCGTGTTCTGCCAGCAGATGCCCATGCGGTAGGTATGGTCGTGCATCAGCGTGGGTATGCGGTAGCCCGACGTGGTGGTCGTGGTATAGACGGCCAACTGGTCGGTGCCGTTGTGCAGGATGACCTCCTCGCGCCAGTCGCCCAGGATGTCGGCCTGGAGGTTGGGCGTGTTCTTCGTGCTGTTGCAGGTAGACCCGGGTCCGAGGTCGGAGAAGGTGACCAGGCGTGTGGTGCCGTTGCCGTTCCATTTATCCAGTTTGTTGCCGTCGAGCAGTTCGTCGTACACGTCGCCGTCCCAGTAGATACGGAAGTTCGAGGAGCCATGCTTCGTCGACACGGCCTCGCCCGTCACGGCACTGCGTGCGCTGCCGTCGTTGCTGCTCCAGAACAGCGAGCCGCGCACCTTGGAGTCGAAGTTGCCGGCAATGCCGCGGCCATTGTCTTCACTGCCCGTGGCACTAAATATAATCTCGCCGGTGGCCGCATCGTGCAGGTCCCAGCCATAGTTGCTCTCCTCGTGAATCTGGAACACCTCCAGTCCCGGGCGGTCGGGGCAGTGGTCGGCCAGGTGGATGGCATCGCCATGGCCGAAGCCGGTGCCGTAGAGCACGCGGCCGTCGTCGTCGCAGGCTGCCGAGCCCCATATAATCTCGTCCTTGCCGTCGCCGTCGACATCGGCCACCGACATGTTATGGTTGCCGTTCTGGTACATGGTGCCGCTGCCGGAGCCTCTGGTGGCCTTCATATTCGAGTAGGTCGCCGTGGTGCCGTTGCCGTCGGCATCGTAGGTGATGACCTGGTAACTGCTGCCGCTCTTGTTGCTGCTGAGCCAGCGCTGGTGCAGGTGCTGTCCGTCGAAGTCCACGGCCCAGATAAAGGCGTAGTCGTAGTAGCCACGGCTGAAGATGCCGCTGGGCAAGGCGTCAGGGCCGTCGAGATAGGCCACGCCTGCCAGGTAGCGCTCGCCACGGTTGCCGTAGGAGCCGGTGTCGTTCTTGCCGCCCACGCCCCAGTTCACCGAGCCGTCGGCCGCGCCGCCGTAGGTCATGTTGCGGTTGGGGTTGTAGAAGATGGTGTGGACGGCCTGGCCCGTCTCACCGTTGAACACGGTGAGATACTCCTGTCCGCCAGTGATGCGCCCGTTGGAGTTGCGGAAGTCCTTGGTGTCGTTGGCACCGGTGAGGATGCTGTTGTCGGTGGCGGCCTTGCTCACATAGTTGCCGGCAGCGTCTTTCGAGCCAGGGCCTGTCTTGCAGATCATCTCGGCCTTGCCGTCGCCGTCGAAGTCATAGACCATGAACTGCGTGTAGTGGGCACCGGCACGGATGTTCACGCCCAGGTCTATGCGCCAGAGGCGTTTGCAGTTGCCCTGTTCGCCCGGGGCCAGTTTGTAGCAGTCTATAAACACGTTGTCGGTCTTGCCGCTCTGGGAGTTGTCCTTCGCCGTGGAGGGGTCCCACTTCAGGAAGATCTCATACTGGCCGTCGCCGTCTACGTCGCCCACGGAGCAGTCGTTAGGGGCGTAGGTGCCGCCCTGTGCACCCGTGGCCGGCTGGTCGAGTTGCAGCAGCAGGTATTGTTGCGACCAGGGCTTCACGGCTGCCGAGGTCTCGGTGGCCTCGCCGCTAACCTTCGTCACGACCTGGTATTCCGAGTCGGCATTGCCGCCGGTGGTCTCGTAGCAGGTGGCATAGACATCCTTGGCAATGGTGATGCCGTTGCGCACGATGTCGAAGGAGAGGTTTTCCTCGTTGTCGGTGCCCAGCATGCGCCAGGAGATGAAGTGCTTGCCGCTCGACGGCACAACGGTAAGTCCGCGGTCCAGGGTCTCCATCTGGCTGGCGGGTGTGTTCTGTGCACTGGCTGTCACTGCCGGCAAGAGGACAGAGGATAGAGGAAAGAGGAATGTGGATAGGGCACGACAAGCCCTGTTAATCGGTTGTAGTCTTTTCATTGTGAATATTAGTTTTTAATGTAGCACTTTCTGGTGCAAAGTTACACCTTTTTTTATATACATATCATGATTTTATAGTTAAATCTTGTAAAAAAAAACACAAATAGAAGATATGTTTATTTTTTTATGTAACTTTGCATCCGACTATAAAGAGAAAGTATAGAGAAAGGCGGACAAGGAAGCCGCACTCCTGGCAACTACTAAAATTAATTTCTAACAAAAAATATTTACGCTTATGAAAAAATTGTTTACACTGGCCTTCATGGCATTCTTTTTCTGCCTTGGCACCATGGCCCAGGTAGAGTTGGGCAACATCAAGTTCAGCCTCGGAGAGGGCAAGAAGATTAACCCCACCAACGGAAAAATCACGGTGACGTTCCCCGATGTCAGGGGCGTGGAAGACCCCAGCGCCACCACCTTTGTGCTGGAGGGCAACTTCGGCAATGAGGACACGGCCTTCGACGGACTGGAGGGCACCTTCGCCGCCGGCGTGACCTTCGACCTGGCAGAGTTTGAACTGCAGCCCTCTACGGAGTATGCGCTGACCATCACCTCCGTGAAGGTCGACGGTGCCGAACTGGCTGCCGAGGGCGGCTACGTGCTCCACTTCAAGACCCGCGGCGCAGAGCGCAAGATGTCGTGGGTGTTTACCATTGACGCAGAGTCGGCTGCACAGATCGCGGCTGAGGGCTCGGCCAACCCCGCAGGCGCTGAAGGCGAGGATGTTGACAAATATATGGACATCCTGAAGAACGGCGCCACCACCCACCGCTACTATGTTCCTGCCCGCAACTACGAGGAAATCATGCTGCCCGACGGAACGGCACTACCCATGACGGAAGACCTGACATTTAAGTTTGGCAACAAAGCCTTCTATGTAGGCGACACCGAGGGGTCGTACAAGGATCTTATCGCCTTCAACGGCAAGAACCAGTACATGGTGATTCCCGACTGTCAGGAGGGCGACGTCATCACGTTTAATGCCAACCGTGCCACCAAGGGTACCGCCGACAAGCAGACCTGCATACAGGCCATGAACGGCGCAGCCATCGCCCCTGACGGTCTCGAGTCGAGCAACGGCATCCAGGACTCTATATGGCTGGGGTCGTCATACACCAACTATAAGTATGAGGTGCAGGTGGCCGGCGACATCACGTTCCGCTTCAGCAACTGCCTGATGAAGAGCATCACCATTGAAGAGGGCGTAGAGAAACTGCCGCGCAACTACAACATCGTTGCAGCCTATACCGAGGACGACAACACCACCGTGCTGAAGGAACTTGTGCCCCTGACATCAGGCATCACCGGCTCTACAGTCAAGGCCAACTATCCCTACTGGCTCACCGATGCCGATGGCAACGCCTATACACACGGCACCAAGGGCTCTCCCTTCGAGGCTGCCTTCGACCTGAAGAATGGCGAGGGCGACACCACGTTTGTCGTCAACTATGCCAAGACCGACTACACCGGCGTGGTGTTCCTCTCTGAGGGCGAAGACCTGCCCAATGCCGTACTTTGCACCCACGCCAATGCCGAGGTACGTTCCTCGATGGGCAAGGCCGGCTATCTTAATGAAGACCAGAAACTTGTGACGCTGGAGGCCGGCACCTATAAGATCCGGGCCGTGGTCTTCGATGCCAACAAGACTCCCGGCTACGTATGCACGCTGACCAAGGGCGAGGGCGAGGAGAACGAGATCTACCTCTCGGCCACTGCCACCAACTGGACGGAGGTGGAGAGCGACCTGCTGACCATCACCGAGCCTACCGACATCACGCTGAAGGCCGGCGGCAGCGAGACCACGGGCCTCGACGTCATCATGATCTATGTCTCTGACGACGCTCCCGAGGATCCCGACAATGCCGTTGACGCACTGTCGGCCGACAAGAAGGCTGCCGTGCGCAAGGTGGCCAAGGACGGGCGCATCCTCATCCAGACCGCTGCCGGCACCTACAACGTCGTGGGTATTCAGGTGAAGTAATCGTTTCTTTTCCAAACCTTTACGCCAAGGTGCTTTTTATCACGAATTAGAGAATTTGAGAATTTCAAAAAAATGCTTTTCTTGAGCATCATTATTCTCAAATTCTCTAATTCGTGGTTTAAGAAATTCTCCTATTCTCTAATTCGTGATAAAAAAATGCTATTCTTGAACAAACTACAACAACTAATACTCATATCGTCCCTTCTCCTGCCATTGAGCGTGATGGCCGCCGACGGCGACGTGACAATGACCGTCAGCGGCATGACCACCAAGATGACCGACGGCACGTGGACCATCAACATCAACAGCAGCGGCCGCGTCAGTTCGCTGCAGCGCAAAGGCACGGAGTTCCTGGCCAGCAACGGCATCTATTTCGACTATACCACGGCCAACGGCAACCAGGGACTCAATCCCTCGAAGGTCACCGTCGTCAAGCAGACCGCCGACCACTGCGAGGTGCTCTACAGCGCCACCACGGGCAACACCATCTTCGAGCAGGGATTCATCATGCGCCGCGGCGTGCCAGGGCTCTACACCTATGTCATCGCCACAGGCACGGCCACGTCGGCCAGCGAACCCATCAAGGAGGCACGCGTGTGCAGCCGGCTCACAGACACCATGCTACAGGGATATGTGGACTGGCGCATGAACGGACGCATACCGTCGAACAGCGAGATGGCTACCGCCGAGAAAGAAGAGAACACCATCCAGGATGCCACGTATAAGTTGGACGACGGCAGCATCTACACCAAATACAACTGGGCCAACTATATAGAGCGCGACACGCTCCACGGACTATGCGGCATGTCGAACAACTACTACGGCCTGTACAACATACCCGTCAGTTACGAATGGATCAACGGCGGCTGCGAGCGACAGGAACTCACCGTACACGCCACCAGCAAGTCGCCCATCACCATCCAGATGCTGCAGGGCGAGCACTTCGG
This sequence comes from Prevotella sp., assembly GCA_017455845.1. Taxonomy (GTDB): domain Bacteria; phylum Bacteroidota; class Bacteroidia; order Bacteroidales; family Bacteroidaceae; genus Prevotella. The sequence continues at coordinate 17,565 of JAFSYY010000017.1, forward strand.
CGGACAGGCCATGGTGCTGGCAGAGGGCGAGCAAAAACTCTACGGACCCTTCCTCATCTGCACCACCTACAGCAAGAACCCGGTGCAGAGCGCACGCAACCAGTGGGCCAAGGAGGTGGCGGCATGGCCATACCAGTGGTTCGACAACGCGCTCTACCCCCGTGAGCGCGGCACCGTGCGCGGACATCTCAACGTCACCACGGGACAGCGCAACGACAGCGTGCGCATCGTCCTGGCACAGGAGAAAGGCATAGACCCCATCGCCATGATGCACGGCTATCAGTTCTGGACACTCACCGATGCCAACGGCGACTTCGAACTGAAGAACGTGCGCCCCGACAACTACAACCTCTTTGCTTACGCCAAGGCCGGCGAGGTGACCGACATGCTGGAACAGGACGACATCACCGTCAGCGCAGGCGACAACGACCTGGGCACCATCACCTGGACACCCAAGAAATACACCACGATGCTCTGGATGATTGGACAGAACGACCGCCGCAGCAGCGAGTATAAATACAGCGATGCGCTCCGTCAGTACGGCCTGTGGGAGAAGATACCCGCCAACATCACCTACACCATAGGGCAGAGCCATGAGGCCGACGACTGGTACTACGCACAGACGCAGAAGGGCGGCACCTGGACGGTGAAGTTCAACCTCGACGAGCGTCCTGCCGGACGCGTCTACCTCACGGCATCCCTGGCAGGCTGCTCGGGCACAGGGTCGCAGGTCACCGTCAAGGTCAACGGCACACAGCGGGCCACGTGGAAGCCGGGCGTCAACGATGCCTGCATCTACCGCAGTGCCATCAACAGCGGCCGCCATTATGTCTATACCTGCAACTTCGCCAACACCGGCCTGAAGGTGGGCGAGAACACGCTCACCCTGACCTACTCCGGCGGCGGCAGCAAGGACGGCATCATGTACGACTGCATCAAACTGGAGGCCGGCGAGCCCGTCGTCTCAGGCATCCACGACATCGCCATCGACAAGGGCGCCGACGCCAGGCCCGCGAAATACCTGCACCGTGGCCGCCTCGTCATCGAGAAAGCCGGGCGCCGCTACACCGCCGACGGCAGAACGATTAGCCGCTAACGCAATGCTTGCTCAGCCGTTAACGTAATGCTCGATTAGCCATTAACGCATGCTTAATTAGTCATTAAAGCATGCGTTTTTTTGTATTCCTGCCGAATACAAGTTGTATTCAGGCTGTATACAAACTGTATTCAGGCCGAATACAAACTGTATTCAGGCCGAATACAAACTGTATACAGCCAGAATACAAACTGTATACAGTTTTAATACTTCGTCAAATTGTTAAAGACTAACCCACACGAGAAAAGACAACGGCGGCCTGCACTCACGATGAGGCAGACCGCCGGATAGTATTCGTTTCATTCTGTGTACTGAGAACTACACAGGGGTCTGCCCCTGGGTTCCTTCTACAGCAATTCTCGTTCTGTCTCTTCTAAGAGATCAAAGGTAAATCGCAGCCATAGTTGGTCGTCGTCTTTAATATGCGTCAGCGTCATGTCACCTTTCCGTAGGATGTCCATGCCCAAAAGAGGTATGGTCAGAGTTTCATTGCAAATATGAAGTGGCATGTCCACATAATCGCCGCTATCATCCAAATGCATCCTTCCCATACAAATGGCTGTTTTGAACAACTCGCCGCTGACAGACTCTAAGGCCTCAGTCATAAACGGCTGCAAGTCTATCCCGTCCATCACTTCTTTTGGAAGGATGGTATAAGGAGATCCTGTATCTACTTTGGCATCAACTATACACTTCGTTCCAGTTGATGGGTTCTCTACTACCAATGAGACGAACACCGCTTCGCATTGGGCGGGAAATTCTGCGTATAACATAATCTGATGTCCTATGACCAACTACCACATTGGGCAGTGTTGCACCGCCATTCACCAAGTTGACGGAAGGTATGCAAACATTTTTCTTTTCCATAATGCAATAGTCCTTTTGGTTATTACTCTGTTAGCACTTGCAAAGATAATGAAAAGATTTGAGACCGCCAAATGTTTCGTCGCTTATTTCCACGACGAAACATAAATGACCATAAATAGTTGCGAATTAAACCCAAAACGGTCGTTAGACAGTTAAAAGTTGTCTATGTTGTACATGTTGTCTTAAAAAGGACAAAAGGTGTTTTTTAAAAGACAACAATGACAACAAAAACAACATTTTCGGTCTAACGACCGATGTGGGTTAAAACTGGTTTTTATCTGTTTTACTGGTTTTTATCTGTTTTTCTAAAGACTAACTCACACGAGAAAAGACAGCGGCGGCCTGCACTCACGATGAGGCAGGCCGCCGGATAGTATTCATTTCATTCTGTGTACCCGTTGCAGCGAATATCAGGAGGGGAACCATACTCAGTAATCATATCTGTTGTTCTTCCTCGACAACAAATACTGTGTTTCTCAAAACCTTAATTTTTCGCTTTTGTTTTGTTTTCGACACAGTCATGTTCTCTGAACTCTTTATAAAATAGAGACCAAAAAGAATCAACAGCAAACCGAAAAAAGCAGTACCGATGACCACGTAAATGACGTCATCCTTATCGGAAAGGAAATAACTTAACGGCACAACAGTTATAAGGTACTTACCGATATCGCAAAGCAAGTCACCAAGTTTTTTCTTTTGGCTCTCGGTCATCATGCCACTTTTGCTTTATGTGTGCTGTACATATCATATAGTACAGCGATACCTGCTATGGCGGCTATGGCTGAAAGGCAGATCAGAATAGTAATAGCAATTGTATCCATATCATCAAAATTTATATTTTACGCTTGCAAAGGTAATGAAATAATTCGATACCGCCAAATGTTTCGTCGCTTATTTCCACGACGAAACATAAATGACCATAAATAGCCACGAATTAAACCCAAAACGGTCGTTAGACCGTTATAAGTTGTCTATGTTGTACATGTTGTCTTAAAAAGAACAAAAGGTGGTTTTTAAAAGACAACAATGACAATAAAAAACAACATTTTCGGTCTAACGACCGATGTGGGTTAAAACTGGTTTTTATCTGTTTTACTGGTTTTTGGGGGCAGTCGATTTTTCCGGTGCATGACGCCGCAGGGCCCTCCCCTCCCTTGTAGGCAATTGCGAGGAGGGAGCAATGGGGGAGCAAAGCGACGGTGGGGCGAAGCCGGGGCAGGGGTGGGGTGACTAACCTCTTCAGTGACAGTAAGATACAGACCCCACCCCAACCCCTCCCCTTCTTGCGTCCCGCTGGTAGCA
>JAFSYY010000098.1 GCA_017455845.1 Prevotella sp.
CACCACCCAGCTGCTCCTGCGTCACGTCCTCGCCCAGCACGGTCTTTACGACGGCGGGACCTGTAAGGAACATGTACGAGGTGTTCTCCATCATCAGCGTGAAGTCGGTCAGGGCAGGACTGTAGACGGCACCGCCGGCGCAGGGACCGAAGATGCCGCTAATCTGCGGGATAACACCAGAGGCGAGTATATTACGCTCGAAGATCTCGGCGTAGCCTGCCAGGGCGTTGATACCCTCCTGTATACGTGCGCCGCCCGAGTCGTTGATGCCGATGACGGGTGCACCCATCTTCATGGCCATATCCATCACCTTGCAGATCTTCTGGCTCATGGTCTCGGAGAGCGAGCCGGCATGCACGGTGAAGTCCTGTGCAAATACGAACACCAGACGGCCGTCGATGGTGCCGCTACCGGCCACCACGCCATCGCCGGGGAACTGTTTCTTCTCCATGCCGAAGTTGTGGCAGCGGTGCTCCTTAAACATATCGTATTCCTCGAACGAGCCCTCGTCGAGGAGCATTTCCACACGTTCACGTGCAGTGTACTTGCCGCGCTCATGCTGCTTCTGAATGGCTTTTTCGCCACCACCCAGACGTGCCTTCTCGCGGTTAGCAATAAGTTGCTTAATCTTTTCTAATTGCTTTGACATTGTTGATTTAATATTTGATTATTGAGATATTCTTTTATTTATTTTCGATTTACGGATTTTCGATTTTCGATTTATTTGATTTGTCGGGAACATATTCCCCAAGTTTACGTTTCATTGTCAAGATGGAACTTGCTATGATTTTCTGTAATTCTTGACTTTCTCCATATAGTGACTCCACACGATGACGTGGCAACTTTTCTGTTTCGAAATCGAAAATACGTAAATCGTAAATCCTACTCAGGGTGTTCGCAGAGTTCAGTCAGCACGCCGCATGTTGACTTCGGATGCAGGAAGGCGATGTTCAGACCCTCGGCACCCTTGCGGGGAGCCTGGTCGATGAGGCGGACACCCTTCTCGCCGACCTCTGCCAGGGCGTTGGCTACGCCATCCTCTATGCAGAAAGCCACATGGTGCACACCCTTGTTACCCTTGTCGAGCCACTTCTGGATGGTGCTTTCGGGGGATGTGGGCTCCAGCAGTTCGATTTTCACCTCTCCACATTTCAGGAAGGCCGTCTTAACCTTCTGGTCCTCCACTACTTCTGTTGCATAACACTCCAGCCCCAGCACGTCTTTAAAGAACGGCAGGCTCTCTTCAATGCTCTGGACGGCAATGCCCAGATGCTCAATGTGTGAAATTTTCATACTATTTAAAGTTTAAACTTAATTGGTGGTGCAAAGATACAAAAGATATGTGAGAAAGCATAGTTTTTTTGTCTTTTTTATAAAAAAAGAGAGATTATTGCCTTTTCGGAACAATAATCTCTCATACAAGAATCAACCATTTCTGCTCATAATATATTGTCTGACCGTGATTCAACGGTTGGTCAAGTTGACGATATCCTCGTAAACCTTGGATACGTCTTCCAACAAGTACCAATCGATGGAATTATTCATATTGCGTGCCCAGTTGACGAATTCTGCGTAGGCAGCAGTAATACTCTGCTTCTCCAGCGGGTACTTGAAGTAAATGGGAACGATGACAGCGTAAGGCGGCTCGCCGGGCTCTGGCACACCAATGGTCTGGCCGGTGGTCAGGTTCTTCACCTTGATCTTCTTCAGGAAGTCCTCTATCCTGATGTTCTTATCCACGGTATAAGTCCATGAGACGGGATTCAGGAAGAGGCCGTTCTTCTCGGTATTCACGAACTTCTGTCCTGCCGTCAGCCCGAACAACTGATGGAGTTCGGCACTGGCCAGAGGGCCGTCAATGCCCTGGAGTATCACCTCGTCGTAACCGCCGAGTGCCACGATGCTCAACTGTATGTGGGTCTCGTTGACACGCCGGGCCTGCAGCACGATGTCGTTCATGTCGTAGTCGGCCGACTCCGGCTCATCCTCGAAGCACATGGTATAGCCTGCGGCCTCGGGCGCGGGCTCTTCATTGACAATCTCCGTACCCTGTACTATCTCAATAATCATGTCGCTGAAGTTACAGTCGGCACCATCCTCAAAGCACATATAGGTACGGTCGTTGGCACTGAACACGCCAATGCGCGGGCTGTCCCAGTTCATGCCGTTTTCTGTATTGCCATAGCGTTTGTCTTTCGAGTTTGTAGGACTGCCTGCTGCCACCATCTGGAAGATGGTCTTATTGATGGCAGAGAAGAAATGCCCCATGAGGTGGTTCACCTCAACATTCAGTCGGCCATCGCCGTAGACACAACCGTTTGCGCAGTGTTCGGGATTGTCGTTGCCTTCAAAGTTCTTCCTGTTGAGGAAACCAATCTTATAGCCCTTGGGTATGGTGCAACTGACCGCCTTCGCACCAACGCTGGGAACACCGTCGCCGAAATACGGAAGCAGGTATTCCTTCTCTCTCTTGAACTTCGCGTTGTAGGTGCCATTGATAACCTTATACTTGGGCAGGGCCTTGATATAGTTGGCCTCTTCTGCCGACGACATGCCGGCCGTTGCCTGCGGGTTGAAATAGTAATAGTAAATGCTATTGTAGGCACCCTCTGTCGTATTCATCTGAATAGGGATGATGGTAACGGGCGTGCCGTTGCTCACCACATAGTTGCTCTTCGTGGCATCGTTGAAATATTCGTTGCCCTCGGCAATGCTCTCCCAGTTGTTGCGCTTGCCGTTGGTCTGATGCAGACCGCCGGTTTTCTGGAGGTAGGTCTCCACAATGGTCTTGACGGTTGTCAGGTCTTCCGAGGCCGTAAGGGTCTTATACACCGTGCCATCCTCTACCTTCCACTCGCCGTCGGTAAACGACACTACCGACCACAGGCGGTCGCTGGCCCATGAGCCGTCGTTCCACACCTCATAGAAGCGCTCTTTGCCGCCCTTCTTTCCCTCTGACTGCTTATAGGCTTTGTCGTAGACCTGTGCGGTATGCGACTCGCTGCTGAGTGAAGCCTCTGCCCGGAGGGCATTAAACGACTTGATGGGCTCTCCCAGCACGATGTTAGAGGGTGTGGGGAACCCGCTGGCATCAGCACGGGTCATGCGTGCTGCGGCCGACGACGAGAAACTGACTGCCTTGTCGTTGAGGTCAAACACCTTCACGAAATACACACCCTTGCTGTTGACACAGGCGGCGATGAGTTGGTCGCAGACATTGGGTGCATCGTAGACCAGCGTCACCTTGCCGCCATTCTTCACCTCTGCCTCGTTGAGCACGGTGGCATCCGGATTGCCGAAAGGCGACTCAGTGAGTATCTGCACCTTCACGATATCGTCCAGATTGGCATCTGCCGTAATGGTGACAGACCCCTGATTGATGGAACTCCAGTCCTGGCGGGAGTCAATAGTGCCGAATAAAGCCTTCGCATTGTCGCTGACTGCGGTCTTGTCGATCGGCTTTTCTGCATTTGCCATCGCATCCTCATGGTTCATGCAGCCCACGAGCGTCATGAGCGAACCGACAGAGGCAATGAGTAATAATAATATTCTTTTCATCTTTGCAATTGTTTAGTGTTGGAATTCAGTTGGGTTTATTTTTGCAAAGATATAATTTTCCTTTAATATTGTACGCGTACTATATACATAATTAATAAAGATTAACTAATATTATAATTCCACAATAACTTTTCCATTAATCTGGCGACCTGTAAGGTAATTTGGAACAGCCCACTGACGGTTGGTGACATCGGTCACCCAGTAGTAACTGTTCACGTTTGAGATGCCGAAGAGGTTCAGGCAGTCAACGCCCAGCCACACACGCTTGACGCTAAAGGTCGAAGACTGTGTGTTTTTGTAGGCTAAGTAACTCATGCCGATGTCGGCACGTTTATAGGCCGGGGCACGGAAGTTCTGGCCTTCCAGTCCACGATGGGGAGCACCGAAGGGCAGGCCGTCGGCATAGGCCAGACGCAGCGTCATCTTCCAGCGCTCGGTGCCGGGGAAATAGTCGGTGAAGTGCAGGTTGAGGGCATAGCGCTGGTCGGTGGGCAGGGGCACCCATTCGCCGTTCATCTTCTGCTGTGTACGCATGAGCGAGAGGGTGAGCCAGGAGTCGGTGCCTGGCACAAACTCGCCGTAGAGTTTCAGGTCCAGGCCTGCTGCATAGCCCGAGCAGAGGTTTTGGCCGTAATAGGTAATCTTCACGTTTTGCACGTTATATGGAATCAGGTTCGACAGGGCCTTGTAGTAGGCCTCGGCCGTGAACTTAAACGGCCGCTCCCTCATGGTGAAGCGATAGTCGAAGGCCGCCATGAACTGCAGCGACCGCTGGCTCTTGATGCTCTCGTTGAGGGTAACGTTGGTGACACCGGCGATATTGGTAGTGGTGTCACGCAGTTCCTTATAGAAAGGTGCCTGATAATAGAGGCCAGTGGCAAAGCGGTAGGTGATATCCTGATTATGGGCCGGCACGATGGCCAGCGAGACACGCGGCGAGAGCAGCGTCTCCTTGTTGAAGTCCCAGTGGGCGAACCTCACACCGTAGGTCAGCGTGAAGTGTGTGTCGCCTCGGTGCCATTTGAAGACATCCTGTATGTAGCCCTCTATGCGTTTCGAGTTCATGTCGTTTCTTGAGGCAAGGGTGTAGATCAGGTCGAGGCGGTTACTGGTATGGGGGATGGAGTAGCCGCTGGAGTCGCGCATCTCATACTCTCTGCTGTTTTCCTTGATATGCTCCCATTTATAGGTCAGCCCGGCCTCGATGTCGTGCTGGCGGAGCCTGCGGTTGTACATCAGTTTCAGGCTCTGCACATTGGCGGTCAGGTAGTTGCGGGCATGCTCGGCATAGGTGCCTACCCCCAGTTGCTCGCTGCTCTGGGCATCGTTGAGCCAGTACTGCCCTTGTATGTCGTAGCACTCCTGCTCCTTGGTGTAGAAGGCCGACCAAAGGAGTTTGATGTGGGTGGAGTCGCCCAGGTGACGGGTGATGCCGGCCGTGCCGAAGAGCGTGCGGAAGATATCCTTCTCCTGTCCGTCGAAGTAGACCTTGAACGACTTCACGTCTTCCATAGTGCCGAACGAGGTCTCACGGTCTACGGGATTGAAATTATAATGGTTCTCGGATATATTGCCCAGCAGGTCGAGCGTCCAGCGGCGGTTGGGCTCGTAGGTGATATAGGTCTGGTAGTCCAGTTGGTTGGGCCGGTATTCGCCCGTTGTCTCCAGCGAGCCTAAGAGGTAGCGGTTGGTCTTATAGCGCAGGCCGTGGCTCATGGAGAATTTCTTGGTGCTCATGCCCACGTAGGCGCTGGCACCCAGCAGCGAGGCCATGGCCGTAGCCTCGAAGGCTTTCGGCCGCTTATAGGTGATGTCGAGGGCACTCGACATCTTGTCGCCATACTTTGCCGAGAAGCCGCCGCTGGAGAAGCCCACGCGCTCCACCATGTCGGCATTGATGACCGAGAGGCCTTCCTGCTGTCCGCTCCTGATGAGCAGCGGCCTATAGACCTCCACATTATTTATATATACGGAGTTCTCGTCGAAGGAGCCGCCGCGCACATTATACTGGCTCGACAGTTCGTTGTGGGTGCTCACGCCCGCCTGCTGCTGTATCAGTTCCTCTACGGCATTGCCGCTGGTCGACGGCGCGGCCTTGATGTCCTTGATGTCCAGTTGCTCCATGCCATCCGTCTGCCGCCGCTTCTGCACGACCACCACATCGCTGAGTTCGTCCATGGTGTGCAGTTGTATGAGCAGCGTCTGCGTGGTCTTGGGGTTGCGCAGCACCCGGGTGCGGGCCTTATAGCCTATCATCGAGAACTTCACCTCGACCGAGTCGGCCGACTGCAGTTTCATCTGGAACTCACCTTTGAGGTTGGTCATCGTGACGGCAGCCTGTTTCACGCAGGTCACCGTGGCCAGTTCCAGGGCGTTGCCTTCATCGTCGGTCACCTTGCCTTTCAGGGTGAAGGTCTGTGCAAACACGGAAAGGCTCACCATAAGCATGGCGAGCGTAAGTATGTTTCGTATGAACAATGGTCTCATCAAATGTAATAACGCTGTTTTTCGCGTTTTATTATATCTGACACTTCCTCCTTTAAGCCTCGTCCTGTACGGCCTACCGGTAAAACCACGAAAGCAGGGCGTTGATCCATTGAATGGAGCAATGGAACCAACGGTAGTCGCTGGTCTGCTTGCCACCGAAACTGAGGATGAAGTCGCGAAAGGCGTTCTTCCGATAGGGCAGACCAACATCCATGAAAAAGACATGTTGGTAGCCGCGGCTGTGGGAATCCTTCAGCACATGCCAGATGGTCAGGATGTCGGGGTGGAGGAACGCAAACGACTTTCGGCGGTAGGCGGCATACCAGAGATAGGCCTGTCCCTGGCTGTAGACCACGGCCGAGCATCCTACTACATGCTCGTGATAGCGAGTGAGGAAAAGACGGGCACTGTCGCTGCGGTAGAGGCCGGCAAAGAACTCGTCGGCAGGGATATATCGCTTGGGCTTCAGGCGGTTATGCTGACGCAGCAGCCGGATGAAAGCCTGCAGGTCGGCATCGCTGTGCACCTCATCGGTAATGACACCGCGCTGGTATGCTTTCTCTATCTGATGCTGCATATGCTGGCTGATGCGTTCCTCGGGGGGGCGTGAGTGCAGGGAGTTGTGGATGCTGATCCATCTCACAGGGAAGAAGCCGTTCTCGCGCAGTTGCTTGTAGGCAAACATCTTACCCGACAGGTTGCTCACCTCCAGATAGAGCGTCCAGCGCCCTATCTTGGCTGTCAGCCGGCGCAGCATGAGGTCAAAGAGTGCTGCCTTCTGCGATGCGTCAGCATAGACACCTTCGCCCATGATGCGGCAATGGCGGTAGAGATAGGGAGGGAACCACGATGAGTGATAGCGCACCAGCGCCAGCATCTGGGCTACGACCAAGCCATGGCCTGTCTCTACGGTCACCATGTAAGGCTTGTGGCGGGGGGTCTGCTTGGCCAGACGAAACAACTGCGGACTATGGAAGAAATCCTCTTCGCTCAATCCGTCTGGCAGCAGGCTGCTGCTGGTATAGATGTTGACTGTTAGTTCGCTCCCCACCCTATTGTCATCTCACCTGTTCTCTAAAACAATATCAACCGCCGGCAGCCGCTGTCTCTGCATCCAACTGCTGGTAGACCGAGTTGTTGCTCTTGTATTCCGGTACGATCTCCTTCATCTTCCTCACCGTGTTCATATTGTCAAACTGGCGGGCAACGTCAAAGAGATCTCCGATGGCATCATTCACTTCGTCATAGTTATACTCACGAACCTCGGCAATGCGTATCTTCTCATGGAATGTCGGCTTGGTATTCTCCAGTTCGTTAAGCACCTCCTCATAGAGTTTCTCGCCTTGGCGCAGTCCGGTGAACTTCACCTCTACATTCTTCGCGCCGGAGAGGGCTATCATACGCTTCGCCAGGTCGGCAATCCTCACCGGCTTGCCCATGTCAAAGACAAAGATCTCGCCGCCGTTGCCCTTGGTGCCGGCCTCCAGCACCAGTTTGCAGGCCTCAGGTATCAGCATGAAGAACCTGACGATACGCTCGTCGGTGACGGTCACGGGGCCGCCGTTCTTGATCTGCTCCTTAAACAGGGGGATGACAGAGCCGTTGCTGCCCAGCACATTTCCAAAGCGCGTGGTCACAAACTGCGTGTATTTCGTCACGTCGCCCTTGCCCACAGCCTTTGCCTCGGCCTCCGTCCTCAACTTGCGGTTCAGGCTCTGCACGTAAATCTCACAGATACGCTTCGAGCAGCCCATGACGTTGGTTGGGTTCACGGCCTTGTCGGTAGAGATCATCACAAACTTGCCCACGCCGTACTTCACACTCAGGTCGGCAATCACCTTCGTGCCATAGATATTGTTTAGCACTGCCTCGCTGGGGTTGTCCTCCATCATGGGCACGTGCTTGTAAGCGGCAGCATGAAACACATAGTCGGGCCTGTATTGGCTGAAGATACTCTCCATCCGCGGCTGGTTGGTGATACTGGTGACAATGGTCTGCGCCGACACATGAGGATAGTCGCGGGCCATCATCAGCCGGATGTCGTGCTCAGGTGTCTCGGCCTGGTCTATCAGCATCATGCTCTCCGGATTGAAACCAGCCACCTGCCTGACAATCTCAGAGCCTATGGAACCGGCGGCACCGGTTATCAGCACACGCTTGCCAGTGATCATCTTCTTCACCGAATTCAAGTCGACCTTGATCTCACTGCGCGGCAGCAGGTCCTCTACCGACACCTCCTTCAACTGCATGCTATGGAAATCGTCCTCGGTTAACTGGCCGTTCTTCACGCTGGCCTCCTTCACCGGCTGGGCCATGTAAATCTTGCAGCCGGCACCAATCAGGATGTCCTGAATCTCCTGATTGTCGCGGAACTCCTCTAAACGAAGGGGCGACACCAGGATGGCCCTGATTTTTTTCTCACGGATAACCGCCGTCAGGTTCTCATCAACATTATACACCCTCTCGCCCATCACACGCATGTGCTTGGCACGCTTGTCGTGCGATATAAAGCCACACAACTTGAACCTCAACGGCCTTTGCGAACGGATGTTCTTGGCAATGCCCACACCGCCGCTCAGGGCTCCGTATATCAGCACACGCTGGGCTCTGTTGTCACTATAGGCAACCTCGAACATGGTTTTGACAATAATGCGTATAGCCCACATGGCCAGCGTTGCAACAAAGAATACGATGACCGTCTCTGTCTGGGTCAATGCAGATATCGCAGTGAGGCCATACTTCTGCAACACCATCGACAGCACCACGGCAATCACCATGTTCACACTGTTGGCATACGCTACCTTCACCAAGTCGATGAACGAGGAATAGCGCACCACACCCGAATAGGTCGAGAAAGCCTTTGCGCCGATGAGACTCAGTGTGGCATAGACCACCGCTGTATAAAGCACAGCAAAACGATGGTCGAAGATCATCTGTGTCTTGTTGAACACCCAGTAGGTAAACAGCGTCGACAGAAAAACAACTGTATAGTCAAGCAGCAAGATGCCCCAGTATGGAAGCGAATCCTTGCTGAAATACCATTCTATTATCCTTCTTATTGTATTCATAAAATTACATTTTCACCTTGTTTCAATCAACCTAAAGCCCTTCTGTCACAGTATATTCTGAGCCAGAAGAACAATATCAGTCAGATTTAGTGTGCAAATTTACTGATTTTATCGGAAATAATTGTATTTCATCACAATTATTCCACTTTTTTAACACATGAAATGTTAACTGACCGTCTTCCGCAAGGTATGCAAACGAAAACGAGCCATGGCACTGCTGTTCTACAGTTCCATGGCTCGATTGCCGGACAACTATTCTGCATGAAGCAGATTCTTCACTCAATAGCCTCTTTGATACTCTCCACGATACACCTCACGTCATCATCACTGACATACGGGCCTGCGGGCAGGCACATGCCCACCTTGAAGACGGACTCGCTCACCCCGTTGACGTATGCCACACTCGAAGCCGATGTCTGGCAGATGGCGCCGCAGGGCAATTTCTCAGTCCTCATTCCTCCTTTCTCATTCAGCGGAGCGCAATACACCGGCTGCTTGTGCATGGGCTTCCAGACGGGACGGGCCTCGATGCCGGCCTGGTCAAGAGCCACGCGCAAGGCCTCCACATTGTCATTGGGTTCACAATCGGTATGAGCAG
>JAFSYY010000018.1 GCA_017455845.1 Prevotella sp.
CTGCTTGGAGACGCCAAATGCATGAATTAAGATGTCGGTATTCATATCTATTGTTGTTTAGACCACCACAAAGATACGAATTTTCCGGCATCTTTCTATATCCTCTCAAAAATTGTCATAGATGCATTTAACGGATGAGCCGAATAAATTTTGGAATTTTAAAATCAAAACTGTATTCGGGCTGAATACAAACTGTATTCGGGCTGTATACAAAAAGTATTCCTGCCGAATACAAACTGTATTCGGCAGGAATACAAGTTGTATACGGCAGGAATATGAAGTGTATACAGTTTTGATACTTTGATTAAGGCGTTACTGCCGACGGCTCAGTAATAGTTATCCAATTATGCAAGGCAAAGTGATAGATGACGATGCCGGCGGTGACGGAGACATTCATGGAGTGCTTTGTGCCATACTGCGGAATCTCCAGACAGCCATCGCTGGCGTCTATCACCTCCTGGTGCACGCCCTTCACCTCATTGCCAAGAATCACGGCATAGGTCTTGCCGTCTTCTGGCAGGAAAGCAGGCAGCATCGTACTGCCCTCGGCCTGTTCAATGCTTAAAACCGTCACTCCCCTACCCTTCAACTCTTCAACGGCTTCCATGGCGGTCTTGTAATACCGCCACTCCACGCTGTCTTCAGCACCAAGGGCTGTCTTATGAATCTCATGATGCGGCGGTGTGCCCGTGATGCCACACAGGCAGACAGCCTCCAGCCGGAAGGCATCGGCCGTGCGCAAGACACTGCCTACATTATGCATCGACCGTACATCGTCGAGCACCACTATCAGCGGCATCTTCTCGGCATCGCGAAACTCATCGACCGACAGCCGTTTCATCTCTATAGTACGCAGTTTCCTCATTCGCTTTTTATATTTGTGGAGCCAAAGTTACAGGAAAAAAAGGAAATAACAAAGAAAAGATGGCTTTTATTGCGTAAAATATTGGTCTTGCCAACTTTTTTATGTAATTTTGTAGGCGATGGAACGCCATATATGTTTATTTCTGTAGGCAATGAAACAGCACTATGCCTCAACGACACCCTTGCTGATTCCCGCCGTATGCCTTGCCCTTGGCATCCTGGCGGCCCCGTTGGTCAATGCCAGCAGGTGGTTGCCTGTGCTCTTCATGGGCAGCATCGGTCTGACATGGCTCTTGTACCGCTGGCCAAGGGTTCAGTCGGCAGGTGTGTATCTGTGTTTTGTCCTCTTAGGCATGCTGACGGGCCAGGGCAGCAAGCAGAAGCCTTTGGACGACGGGGCTGTGGAGGCCGTGGTGTTCTCCACGCCTGCCGAGAAGCCGAAGACGATGGCTGTAGACCTGCTGCTGCCTGATGACGGCCGGCAGGTGCGCTGCTATCTATGGAAGGATGAGCGCAGCAGGGCGTTGCGTCTGGGGCAGGGCGTGGTGGTAAGGGGTGTTTCCAAGGGGTTTGTGCGCAGCAGCGACTGGCAGGCAGGGGGCTGCGGCTATCGGCAGATGTCTCGTATGCAGCGGGTGCGGTTACGCTTTCTGATGCTCCGCCAGCGGTTGCTGGCACGCTATAATCCGACGGGAAAACCGTCGGACACGAACAAGCCGGCGGACACGGACGGCACGGTGGGGAAGGCGGCGGACACGGACGGCACGGCGGGGAAGGCGGCGGACACGGACGGCACGGTGGGGAAGGCGGCGGACACGGACGGCACGGCGGGGAAGGCGGCGGACACGGACGGCACGGCGGGGAAGGCGGCGGACACGAACGGCACGGCCTACGCTGTGCTGGCGGCTATGACGCTGGGCGACAAGTCGGCGCTGACGAAGGAGTTGCGCGAGACATACGCGGTGACGGGCGCCTCGCACATCCTTGCTCTCAGCGGCCTGCATCTGGGCATCATCTACCTGCTGTTGTCACGCCTCACACTGCAGCGGCGGCGCTACTGGCTGTCGCAGGTGGTGGTTATTGTGAGCATCTGGGCATTCGTATTCCTCACGGGGTTGTCGACCAGCATCATCCGTTCGGCCACGATGATCAGCATCTATGCGCTCTTCTCCGTGGCAGGCCGCCACCGGTCGCCCGTCAACCTGCTTTGCTTCACGGCCATCCTCATGCTGCTGGTCAGTCCGTCGGCCCTCTACGACATCGGCTTCCAACTGTCGTTCTCGGCCGTGCTGTCCATCCTGCTGCTGATGCCGCTGTTTGAGAGCCTGCTCCCCGAAGGTTTTCTCGTCAGTCATCCGTGGCTACGCTATATATATAATATGGTGGGCGTATCGTTGGCTGCCCAGATAGGCGTGGCACCGCTCATAGCCTATCACTTCGGACGTTTCTCCACCTATTTCCTCCTCACCAACTTCATTGTCATCCCTGCGGCCACCATCATCCTCTATGGTGCCCTGCTTGTCTTGCTGTTCCCGCCATTATCCAGCATGCTGCTCTGGATGGTGGATATGCTAAACAAGGCACTTGGGATGGTGTCCCAAATGCCTTGTGCCAGCATCGACGGCTTGCATCCGTCGGTTGTTCAGGTATTATGTATCTATGTCTTTTCCCTCTGCCTCTATCTGATGGCCAGGAAATTCATAATTCATAATTAATTCAAGTTTCGCATTCGCTCAACTTTAGTAGTTAAAAGGAGTTAGAAGGAGTTATCGGCCTTCGGCCTTAGGAGTTAGAAGTCGATGCAAGTAAAAGTTTGATTCTGTTCATTAGTATGGAAAATATTTTTATTTTGTTGGCAAGGATACGAAAAAAGAAGAAAAAACAAAAGGAAAACTTATATTTCTTTTCATTTTTTTACTAAATTGTTGTATCTTTGCAGGCGATTTATATAATCAGGTAGGATTAAGCATAAAGCATAAACAATAAAAAAAATGGAAGCACTAAGATTTCAGGTTGTCGGCGAAGCGTTCAAGAAGAAGGCAATGAACACGTGTGACACGAACACAAGGCCCAGTGATTATTTTGGCAAGAAGGTCTTTAATCGTGAGAAGATGTACAAGTACCTGCCTAAGGATGTTTACGAGAAGATGGTAGACGTTATCGACAACGGCGTGCGCCTCGACCGGACTGTAGCCGATGCTGTGGCCGCCGGCATGAAGCAGTGGGCCATAGAGAATGGCGTGACCCACTATACGCACTGGTTCCAGCCCTTGACGGAGGGCACTGCCGAGAAACACGACGCTTTCATCGAGCACGACGGCAAGGGCGGCATGGTAGAGGAGTTCTCTGGCAAACTGCTTGTGCAGCAGGAGCCCGACGCCTCATCGTTCCCCTCCGGCGGCATCCGCAGCACCTTCGAGGCCCGCGGCTATTCGGCCTGGGACCCCACGTCGCCGGTCTTTATTATTGACGACACGCTGTGTATTCCCACCGTGTTTATCAGTTTCAGCGGCGAGGCTCTCGACTACAAGGCTCCGCTGCTTCGCGCCCTGCATGCGGTGAATGTGGCCGCCACCGATGTATGCCACTATTTCGACCCGAGCGTCAAGAAGGTGACCTCGAATCTCGGTTGGGAGCAGGAGTATTTCCTCGTGGACGAGGGTCTCTATGCTGCCCGTCCCGACCTGCTGCTGACAGGCCGTACGCTGATGGGGCACGACAGTGCTAAGAACCAGCAGATGGACGACCACTACTTTGGTGCCATCCCCGAGCGTGTGGCAGCCTTCATGCGCGACCTTGAGATTCAGGCCCTGGAACTGGGCATACCCTGCAAGACGCGCCACAACGAGGTGGCGCCCAACCAGTTTGAGTTAGCACCCATCTTCGAAGAGACCAACCTGGCCGTCGACCATAACATGCTGCTCATGTCGCTGATGAAGAAGGTGGCCCGCAAGCACGGCTTCCGCGTGCTGCTGCATGAAAAGCCCTTTGCCGGCATCAACGGCAGCGGCAAGCACAACAACTGGTCGCTGAGCACCGACAACGGCGTGCTGCTGCATGCACCCGGCAAGACCATTGCCGGCGATATGCAGGCCACCGCCTTGCAAAACCTGCGCTTTGCCACCTTTATCGTTGAGACGCTGATGGCTGTCTATAAGCACAACGGACTGCTGAAAGCCTCTATCATGAGTGCCACCAACGCCCACCGCCTGGGTGCCAACGAGGCACCGCCCGCCATCATCAGTTCGTTCCTTGGCAATCAGGTCAGCGAACTGCTCGACCATATAGAAAGTAAAGAGTTAAGAGTGAAAAGTGAAGAATTTGCTACCGCATACCCGGCGGCGCAAGCCGATTCTTCACTCTTCACTCTTAACTCTTCACTATTAAAGAAGATGGATATCCCGGAGATTCCCGAGTTGCTCATCGACAATACCGACCGTAACCGCACGTCGCCCTTCGCCTTCACCGGCAACAGGTTCGAGTTCCGTGCCGTAGGCTCTGAGGCCAACTGCGCCAGCGCGATGATTGCCCTGAACAGCGCCGTGGCCGAGGCCCTTGTCAGTTTCAAGAAGCGTGTGGATGCCAAGATTCCTGAGTACGAGAAAAAACTGGCTGGTACTGAGCACAGCGCCACGTTCCATGCCATCATCGACGTGCTGCGCGAGGACATCAAGACCTGCAAGCCTATCCGCTTCGACGGCAACGGCTACAGCGACGAGTGGGTCGTGGAGGCTGAGAAGCGCGGCCTGGACGTGGAGACATCGTGCCCGAAGATCTTTGAGCGCTATCTCGACCCTGAGAGCATCCAGATGTTTGAGAGCCTCGGCGTGATGACGAAGAAGGAACTGGAGGCCCGCAACGAAGTGAAATGGAACACCTACACGAAGAAGATTCAGATCGAGGCCCGCGTTCTCGGCGACCTGTCGATGAACCATATCATCCCCGTTGCCACGCGCTACCAGAGCGCCTTGCTGAAGAATGTCCATAGCGTCTCTACCGTTTTCCCGCCCGAGAAAGCCGAGAATCTCAACGCCCGCAACCTCAAGATCATTGAGGAGATTGCCGAGCGCACCAGTGCCATTGAGCGAGGCGTGGAGGAACTGGTCGAAGCCCGCCGGCAGGCCAACAAGATTGTCGGTGAGCACGAGAAAGCCATTGCCTATCACGACAAGGTGGAGCCTTACCTGGATGCCATCCGCTACGAGATAGACAAACTCGAACTCATCGTCGACGACAGCCTCTGGCCGCTGCCCAAATACCGCGAATTGCTGTTCATCAGATAAAAACCTTTATGAAGAGAATGACATTCAGACTTTTCCTGTCGCTCCTGCTACTGGTAGCAGGTATGACACGTGCGGGGGCTGAGGAGCAACTTCCCCCGAAACTTCAAAAACTGACTGACGAGGCTTACCACTATTACAGTTCGCGTGAGACAGAGAAGTTTTTCGAGGCCGCTAACCGGATTAAGAACGCTACTGAGTTTTCCGACTATCAGGAGACCTACTACCGTGTCTGCTGTTATGAGGCCATCTATACGTTCGAGTACGTCAACCGCAATCAGGGCGTGGCACTGGCCCATACCATTTTCCATCATGCCAAGTCGAATGACAGCAACATCGGCATGTATTTCGCCATGTTTACACTAGGCTCCATCCGTGAGACATCGGGCAACAACGACATGGCCGAGAAGAGTTTCCGTCAGGCTCTGGAACTGAAGGAGAAATACCTGCCTGACATGAGTGCCGCACCCTGCTACCTAGGACTCTGCGAGATTGCCCTCCGCAAGAAAGACTATGACGAGGTGCAGGTGAACGCCCGTAAGACGCTCAACGAGCCGAAGGCTATCCCCATGAATCTTATCACGGCCTGGAGTTATAAATGCCTGGTGCGCTTCCATCAAGGCGACAGTCTCGGTTTCGAGGAGGCCTACAAGGAGCGCGAACAACTGATGCAGAAGTACGGCGGGCAGGGCGGTTTGTTTGGCGAACTGATCAATGTCTATCAGGCCAAGAACCGCAAGCAGTGGCAGTTGGCCCTGCAGCGCACCGACAAGTTGATACACCAGCAGAACAAATGCGAGCAGAAAGCCGACATCTATGAGCATATAGGCGACCTCAGCCAGGCCCTCTACTGGCAGAAGCGCTCGAAAGAGGTCGCCGATTCCGTCCAGTCATCGGAGTCGCGTTCACAGATGAACGAGTTTGACACGGAACTTTCTATCACCTACGCCGAGAACGAGACGAAAGAGCAGCAGTTGGCCAACGAACGGCTGATGCTGACCTCCGGTGGCACCATCGCTGCCATCGTCATCGCTTTCCTGTCGTTCATCGTCTACCGCCGCAACAAGCACATGAAACATCTGGAAAGCGTCAACCATGAGTTGCAGAAAGCCTACGATCAGTTGGAGGATACCACTGCTGCAAAAGAGCGTATCGAGAGTGAACTGCGCATTGCCCGTGACATTCAGAAGCGCATGCTGCCCCATGTGTTCCCCCGTCGCAACGATGTCGATATCTATGCCATGATGACCCCCGCCAAGGAAGTAGGCGGCGACCTGTATGCCTATGCCCTGCTCGACGACCTTCTCTATTTCTGCGTGGGCGATGTCAGTGGCAAGGGAGTGCCTGCTGCGCTCTTCATGGCCGAGGTGACGCGAATGTTCCGTACGCTGGTTGACAGCCATCCTACACCCGAAGCCATTGCCACGCGTCTGAACCATGCACTGGTGGAAGACAACGAACAAGGTATGTTCGTCACCATGTTCATCGGACTTATAGACCTCAAGACCGGCCACATGGAGTACTGCAACGCCGGCCATAACCCACCCTTGCTCAACGGCGAATACATGCAGATGGAATCAAACGCCCCCATCGGTCTCTGGCCAGAACTGGACTTTGCTGGTGAAGCAGTGGACGACATGCACGGCAAGACCCTCTTTGTCTATACCGACGGCATCAACGAGGCAGAGAACATCCATCATGAGCAGTTTGGCAATGACCGTCTGCAGGCTCTGCTGCGCAAGAACTGGGGCGATGCCCGCCAGACCTCAGAGACCATTCACAAGGCCGTTGAGGAGTTCGTTGGCGATGCCGAGCCCAGCGACGACCTCACCAAGATGTGTATCATCATGAAATGAAAAAACACCTGGCCCTACATAATCTTCAGCCAGCGGAGAATGTCGTTGAGGTTGGCCACGACCATGAGTAGTATCAGGATGCCAAAGCCCACGTATTCGGCCTTGATCATGAATTTCTCCGACGGCTTGCGACGTGTAATCATCTCATAGACAAGGAACAGCACATGACCGCCGTCAAGGGCGGGGATGGGCAGGATGTTCATGAAAGCGAGGATGATGCTCAGGAAAGCCGTCATGAGCCAGAACTGATGCCAGTCCCATGCAGCGGGGAAGAGGCTGCCAATGGCTCCGAAGCCGCCCAACTGCTTCACACCATCGCTGGAGAAGAGATACTTCAGGTCGCTGACATAACTGCTCAGCGTGTTCCAGCCGTATTTCACACCGGCGGGGAAACTGGCCAGGAAGCCATACTCTACGGTCACAGGCTCATAGACCTGCACGGGCATAAAGCCCAGTTTCAGGTCTTTGGTCAGGGTGGTGGTGACGGTATCTAGCGTCTCGCCACGCTGATAGACCAGCGTCAGTTGGCGTGCCTGCAGGCTGTCGGCCTCGGTCTTGGCCGCTGCGAGCACATCGTTGAGGCGCGACAGTTCGTCGGTAAAGCCGTAGAACGACTTCACCTCTTTATTGTTGGCTGCCAGGATCTTGTCGCCTTTCATCAAGCCGATGGTTTCGGCAGGTGTGCCAGGCATCACACTGTCAACCTCGGCAGGAATCAGCGGACGGGCAAAGATGGGCACCGTCTGCGCCATGTCGATGAGGCTCAGGTCCCCACTCATGTTGATGGTCACAGGCTGACCCTGACGCAGCACGTTGACCTGCTTGGCGTTGCAGATCATGCGGAACATGTCGCCGTCGGCCTTCTTGAAAGCCTTCTGGTCGGTGGAGATCAGGATGTCGCCGTCCTGGAAGCCCAGGGCCTTGGCCTGCTCGTTGAACTCCATGCCCTTTGTCATGCCCGACAGCGGCACGTAGGTCTCACCCCAGTAGAAGAGTACCATGGAATAGATGAACAGCGCCAGCAGGAAGTTCACCAGCACACCGCCTACCATGATAAGCAGGCGCTGCCACGTAGGCTTGGCACGAAACTCCCACGGCTTCACCACTTCCGAGAGTTTCTGGTTGGTCTCGTCAATCATACCGTCGATGGCACAGTAGCCGCCCAGCGGCAACCATCCCAGTCCGTACTCCGTGCCCACATATTCTTTCTTCTCCTTGCCGTCCTCGTCCTTCTTCATGGGCACCACGGTGGGGCTCAGCCTCAGCAGTCGGCGCACCCAAGTGTCGTAGGTGCTGGCAATGTGGAACTTCGGGTTGAAGAACAGGTAGAATCTGGACACGCGGACCTTGAATAGTTTGGCAAACGTGAAATGTCCCAGTTCATGAAGCAGCACCAGCAGGCTGATGGCCAGCAGGAACTGCAATGCTTTTATCAGAAATACTTCCATAATTCTAATTCGTAACTCTTAATTCTTAATTCTTAATTGCGAAGCGGCTATGCGCCGTGCCTCGGCATCGCTCTGAAGATAGTCTTCGTAGGTGGGCGACTTGATGAACGTGGCACGCTGCATGGTCTCGGCAATGATGTCGCCCATCTGCAGGAAGCCGCAGCGGTCTTCGAGGAAGGCACGGTTGACCACCTCGTTGGCCGCATTGACGATGCAGGGCATGTTACCGCCTTGATGCAGGGCCTCGTAGGCCATGGCCAGGCAGCGGAACTTCTTCAGGTCGGGCTCGAAGAACTCCAGGTCGTGGGCCTTGAACAGGTCGAGACGCTCGCCGCTGAGGGGCAGCCGGCGGGGGAAGGAGAAGGCATACTGGATGGGCAGACGCATGTCGGGTACGCCCAGTTGGGCCTTCACGCTGCCGTCCATGAACTGCACGGCGCTGTGTACGATGCTCTGCGGATGTACCAGCACCTGAATCTGACTGGCCTCCACGCCGAAGAGCCATTTAGCCTCGATAACCTCGAAGCCTTTGTTCATCATCGAAGCCGAGTCGATGGTAATCTTAGCACCCATGTCCCATGTGGGGTGGCGCAGGGCATCGGCCTTGGTCACGTGGGCTATCTCCTCCATCGTCTTTGTGCGGAACGGGCCGCCGCTGGCCGTGAGCAGGATCTTGTCGATGGGGTTTTCATCTTCGCCCACCAGACTCTGGAAGATGGCCGAGTGCTCGCTGTCCACGGGCAGGATGGCCGCCTTGTTCTCCAGTGCCAGCCTGCATATCAGTTCGCCGGCCACGACGAGCGTCTCCTTATTGGCCAGGCAGATGGTCTTATGGGCCTTGATGGCATGGATGGTGGGCGAGAGGCCGGCGAAGCCTACCATGGCGGTGAGCACCATGTCGATGGGTCCGGCCTCCACGATCTCGTCCAGTGCGCGTGCGCCGGCATATACCTTCACGTCGGGAATGTAGCTCATCATCTGCTTCAGTTCGTCGTAGCGGGTCTCGTTGGCAATGACGATGGCGGCAGGCTTGAACTTATGAGCCTGCTCTGCCAGCAGTTCCACCTTATTGTTGGCCGTGAGACAGTACACCTCATAGAGGTCGCTGTGTTCTTCTATCACCTCAAGGGCTTGTGTGCCTATGCTTCCCGTTGAGCCGAGAATGGCTATTTGTCTTTTCACAATTCTTAATTCTTAACTCTTAACTCTCAACTCTTAACTCTCAACTCTCAACTCTTCACTCACTTCGTGCCTGGAATGAGTTCCAGTATCTGCTTGATAGGCATGCACAGGTCGTTGGCATCGTAGGAACGATGGTTCTCCAGGATGCTGCTGGCCACCTTGACCATGGCGGGATAGGCAGCACGGAGCATGTGGTTGGCATAGATCACCACCTTGATGCCCCATTCGGCCAGTTCTTCCTCGCGCAGGTGATTATAAGTGGTGGGTACGGCAACGATGGGCACGAAGGGATGCTTCTCGTGGAACCGGCGGCAGAACTCGCGGATATCGTCGCCCGTCTTCTCCTTTGAATGGATCATGATGCCGTCGGCACCGCCCTGCTCCACGTAGGCGCAGCAGCGCTCCATGGCATCGTCGACGCTCTTGCCCGCAATGAGGCTCTCGCAGCGGGCAATGATCATAAAGTCCTTGGTCACCTGTGCGTTCTTGCCGGCACGTATCTTCTCGCAGAAATGCTCTATGGTGTCCTGCGTCTGTATGGCATCGGTGCCGAAGAGCGAGTTCTTCTTCAGTCCCACCTTGTCCTCGATAATGACGGCAGAGATGCCGTTGCGCTCCAGGGTGCGCACGGTAAACACGAAGTGCTCCAGTTTGCCGCCCGTG
Source organism: Prevotella sp. (assembly GCA_017455845.1). Classification (GTDB taxonomy): domain Bacteria; phylum Bacteroidota; class Bacteroidia; order Bacteroidales; family Bacteroidaceae; genus Prevotella. The sequence continues at coordinate 10,294 of JAFSYY010000018.1, forward strand.
TCGCCGTCGTAGATGATGGGCTTGGTGGTGCACTCCAAGATATTGGTCAGATCCTGCATGCGCGTGGTCAGGTCCACGGCCTCGATGTCGGGCTTGCCCTTCGACGTGCTGTCGGTGAGCGAACTGCTCCACATGCCGTCGAAACGCTCGGTGTTGAGGCCGCTTTTCACTTCGAGATTCTCACAGATGAGCCCCGACAGTCCGTCGTGCACCTCCAGGATGCGCACCACGTCTTTGGCATCTATCAGCCGGCGCAGCGACTTCAGGCGCACGTCGGGCGTAGTGCCTATCTTTTTGATCTCCTTGTCGAGCGACGACGACTCGATGCCCTTGGTGTAGGGAATCTCTATGACCTCGCCGCCCCATTCCTTCATCACGCCGATGGCTTCGGCACGCAGTTCCTGGTCAGGTCCCTGCTGCCAGTCGTCGCCATGAATCATAAAGTCGGGCTTCAGGCGGCGCAGGTTCTCGGCATAACTCCATTCGTCCTGGGGCACCACGCGGCTCACGCCCTTGATGTTCTCTACCACGTTCCTGCGCTGTTCGTAGGTGAGGTAAGGCAGGCGCTTGTGCTGGGCGATGGCCTTGTCGGTAAACAGGCCTACAATCAGTTCGCCATGCTTGGCACCCTCGTTGATAATGTTGATAAGTCCCGGGTGCATGATATCGGCTATCATACCCAGATAAACCGTTTTATTCATCATAATCGTATCTGAATCTGCAATTGCGGCCGCAAAGTTACAAACATATTCTTATACGGCCAAATTTTTTCAGAAAATTTAGAACAGACAGGTCTAATTGTAACTGTCATACTGCAAACTGACATGTTTTCACCGCTACCTCGATTGGTTTTCTAATCGCAAGCGTTCCAAAGGGGATGAAACAGCCGCCGAAGTATCAAAACTGTATACACTTCGTATTCCGGTTGTATACAACTTGTATTCAGCCGGAATACAGTTTGTATTCGGCCGGAATACATTTTGTATACAGCCTGTATACAACTTGTATTCGGCCTGAATACAAAAATGGCGGAAAAATAAGAATAGACAAGTCAAAATGGAATTATTCTGACGATGCGGAAATTCTGGTCAGTGCTTCCATCAGCAGACTGCGCGGACAGGCGATGTTCAGGCGGATATAGCCCTCGCCCGTCTGAGGACCGTACATCGTGCCGGGGTTCACCCTCACGCCACACTCACGCAGCAGGCGGTCGGCATAGTCCTGCGAACTCATGCCCGTTGCCGTGATATCGACCCACGGCAGGTACGTGCCCTCCAGCGGACAGACGTGCCATGCCGGCAGATGTTCCTCGGCAAAGCGGCAGAGGGTCTGGTAGTTGCCCCAGAGATACTGGTTCAACTCGTCCAGCCAGTCCTCGCTCTCGTTATAGGCCGCCTTCAGGGCCACGGGGCCGAAGGGGTTCACGTCGCACACCTCGTTGATGTTGATGGCACGGTCCAGACGGCGGCGCCATTCGGGCTGTGCACAGATGATGTTGGCAATCTGCAGGCCGGCTATGTTAAACGACTTTGAGGGTGAGTTGAGTATCACGCTGTTCTGCCGGCAGGCCTCGCTCACGGCAGCAAAGGGCTGGAACCGGTGGCCAGGCATGATGAGTTCGCAGTGTATCTCGTCGCTCACCACCTTCACGCCATGCCTCATGCAGATGGTGTTCATCCGTTCCAGTTCCTCCTTCGTCCACACGCGTCCCGTAGGGTTGTGCGGGTTGCAGAGCAGGAACACGGTGGTCTTCTCGTCGGCACATTTCGCCTCGAAGTCCGCCCAGTTAAGGGAAAAGTGAGAAGTGGAGAGTGAATCCCTTTGAAGAACAGCCTCCACCACCTCACAGCCGCTGTTGCGGATGCTGGAGAAGAAGCAGTTGTAGTCGGGCGAGAGCATCACCACTTTCTCGCCCGGCATGGTCAGGGCTTTCAGGGCCACCGCTATGGCAGGCACCACGCCGGTGGTATAGAGTATCTCCTCGCGGCGGATGGCCCAGCCGTGGCGACGCTGGAACCACGAGATGATAGCCTCGTAATAGTCGTCGCCCACCAGCGTATAGCCAAACACCCCGTGCTCGGCCCGCTTGCTTATGGCCTCCTGGATGGCGGGTGAAGCCTTGAAGTCCATATCGGCCACCCAGAGGGGGATGATGGAAGTGTCTTCATCCCATTTCACACAGCCCGTGCCGCGACGGTCAACGATTTCATCGAAGTTGTATTTTGGCATAGTCTCAGTTGTTTCGACATTTCGACATCCGTTATTTCGCCCTCTTAGTAATCACGCAGTCATTCGGCTGCTTCACGTTCTCGTCTATCGTCACGCTGCCGATGCTGTCGGCCGTGATATGTCCGCTGGTCGGGTTCTTGATGTTGGTGATATGCCCACGGATGTCGGCCTCCACCGTACTGTATTCAAACACGCGGTCGCAGGCCTTGTCAAAGGTGCAGTTCTCCAACACCAGACCATCGGCATAGCACAGCAGTTGCTCGCCAGCCAGATGGCAGTTCACCAGCCTTACATTTTTGGAATGCCAGGCCAGATACTCGCCGTCGAGCACGGAGTCGTAGATGGTCACGTTCTCGCACTCCCAGAACGAGTCCTTCGTCACGATGCGTGCGTTCCTCAGTTCCACGTTCCTGCAATACTGGAACACATACTTCGAGTCGCTCTGCAGGCCGTCGATCCTCACGTTCTCGCAAAACATAAACGGATAGGTGCCCTCGTGCAGCGTCAGGTTACGGGCCTCAATATGCTGGCACCGCCAGAAAGTCTCGTCGGCATCGTTGATGACGACATCCTCCAGATACAGGTCGTGCATCTCACGAAACATCTTCGGCGCGTCGATGCGGGTATGGCGCATGTCCAGATGGTCGCTGTACCACAGGGCCGAGCGTGCCCCGGCATCAAACTGGCAACGGCTGATCCTGAGGCCGTGGACGTGCCAGAACGGGTACTTGCCCCAGAAGCGGCAGTCTTCTGCCTCAATGTCCGAACACTCCTTGACGGCACTCTCCCCGTCGCCAATGGTCACCTGCTCCAGCCTCAGTCCGTGTGACTCGAACAACGGGCGTTCGCCCTCAAAATGCTTGTTTTTTATTGTTACTTTCTCCATTGTCAATCACATTTTCGGCTGCAAATTTAAGAATAAAATTTCATTTTCGGCTATTTCCTTAAAGAAAAATCACATTTTCAGAGATTCTGTTTCATTTTTTTTGTATCTTTGCAGCAAACTTTTCGCTAAACCGAAAGCAGAGATGAATAATAAAAAGATACAGACCCCACCCCTGCCCCTCCCCTTGAAGGGAGGGGAGTGCCCTGCGGATTGTTCTTCGGCGGTAGCCTTCCCCTCCCTTGTAGGGGAGGGGCCAGGGGTGGGGTCAGTAACTCAGTTATATAGAAGCAAACTTTTAGGTTGACAAAAACAATTATATCAGTACAACAAAAGAAAATAATGATTATGAAAAAGAAAATCGTTGTCTTGACAGGTGCCGGCATGTCCGTAGAGAGCGGACTGCGCACATTCCGCGATGCCGACGGGCTCTGGGAGGAATATCCCGTGGCCAAGGTCGCTACGCATGAAGGATGGGAGGCCGATCCCACCTTGGTGACCAACTTCTATAACATGCTCCGCAAGAAATGCTGGGGTGTGAAACCTAACGAGGGCCACCGCCTGGTGGCTGCCCTGGAAGAGAAATACGACGTGACGGTGGTGACGCAGAACGTTGACAACCTGCACGAGCAGGCCGGCTCGTCGCATGTCATCCACCTGCACGGCGAACTGATGAAGGTGTGCTCCAGCCGCGATGTCGACGACCCGCGCTATCAGCAGACGCTCACGCCCGACAACTGTGAGATTGCTCCTGGCACCAAGGCCGGCGACGGCTCTCTGCTCCGGCCCTTCATCGTGTTCTTCGGCGAGGCCGTGCCCCTCATCTCCGTTGCCGCTGAGGAGGCGCAGACGGCCGACATCTTCATCGTCATCGGCACCAGCCTCAACGTCTACCCTGCCGCTGGCCTGCTCCACTATGTGCGTCCTGGCACGCCCATCTACCTCATCGACCCCAACCCCATCAGCGCGGGCTCTGGCGTGAAGCAGATTCAGAAGGGTGCCAGCGAAGGCATGCGCGAACTGAGCAAGATTCTATAGATTGAGGGAGCGGGTGCCTTCCAGGATTTGGAGCAGTTCGTCCATCGTCTCGGCACGCAGCATGGCGATGCGTGTCTGGCGGAAGTTGGGTATGGCTTTGAAGATGGGCGTGGCGGCCAGATGACGGCGCGTGTGCAGGATGCCTCGCTTCTCGTCGATGCGTTCCACGTTGATGCGCAGCAGTTCCTCCAGGATGTCGAGTTTGCGGTTGAAGTCGAGCGGCTCAGGCGGGAAAACCGCCTGACACGGACAATCATTGTTTCTATCTATGAAATCGCTGTCTTCTGTAATTTCAGCCAGATTGTCATTGTCGATGAAATCGCGTATTTCCTTAAAAATCCACGGACGGCCGAAGGTGGCTCGCCCTACCATGATGGCATCCACGCCGTAAGTGTCAAAAGCCCGCTTAGCCTCCTCGGGCGTGGTGATGTCGCCGTTGCCGATGATGGGGATATGGATGCGCGGGTTGCGCTTCACCTCGCCTATCAGCGTCCAGTCGGCCTCGCCGGTGTACATCTGTGCCCTTGTGCGGCCGTGGATGGTCAAGGCCTGGATGCCACAGTCCTGCAACTGCTCTGCCAACTCGGTGATGATAAGTTGCTCGTGGTTCCAGCCCAGGCGCGTCTTGACGGTGACGGGCAGCCTCACGGCATCCACCACCTTGCGCGTAATCTCCAGCATCTTGGGGATGTTCTGCAGCATGCCGGCACCGGCACCCTTGCCGGCCACCTTCTTCACCGGACAGCCGAAGTTCAGGTCGATGAGGTCGGGTCCGGCCTGCTCTACGATGCGTGCCGCCTCGACCATGGCGTCCACGTCGCGCCCGTAGATCTGGATGCCCACGGGCCGTTCCTCGTCGCTGATGGTCAGTTTCTGCTGGGTGGTCTTCACGTCGCGTATCAATGCCTCTGCCGACACAAACTCCGTATAGACCATCGAGGCACCAAACCGCTTGCACAGCAGGCGGAAGCCAATGTCGGTGACATCCTCCATCGGTGCCAGGAACACCGGCTTCGGACCGAATTCTATCTCTCCTATCTTCATTTCAGGGCACAAAGTTACGATTTTTTTTCATAAAAATAGTTTTTTTTGCCGATATATCCAAAAAAAACACTACCTTTGTACATTGTTATAACGTAAATCAATACAAATAATGTCGACAGTAGAAATAAAACGCGTGACCGACAAGCGTGGGCTTGAGGCTTTTATACAACTGCATTACGACCTGTATCGTGGCAACCAATACGATGCGCCAAACCTCCATAGCGACGAGGTGAGAACACTATCGCCTTTCATCAAGAAAAAGAATGCCGCTTTCGAGTTCTGCGAGGTGGAATATTACCTGGCCTACAAGGACGGCAAGGTGGTGGGCCGCGTGGCCGCCATCATCAACCATCGCTACAACAAGCAGTGGAACCGTCCGTGCGTGCGCTTCGGCTGGCTCGACCTTATCAACGACGAGGAGGTGCTGCGTGCACTGCTCACCGCCGTCGAGGACTATGGCCGGCAGAAGGGCATGAAGGAGATCATCGGTCCCCTGGGCTTCACCGACATGGACCCCGAGGGCATGCTGACCAAGGGCTTCGACCAACTCGGCACCATGGCCACCGAATATAATTACGAGTACTACCCGCAACTCATGGAGCACATGGCGGGCTACGAGAAGGACAACGACTACGTGGAGTATAAACTCTACGTGCCCAAGGAGGGCATGCCCGAGAAGTTCATGCGCGTGGCCGAACTCACCATGAAGCGCTACAACCTGCACGTGGTGAAGATCACGAAGGAAGACGTCTACGGCCCGCGCAAGTACGGCCACCGCGTCTTTGATGTCATCAACCGCACCTTCAGCCATCTCTATGGCTACTCGGAGATGTCGGAGAAGCAGATGGACGAGTATGTGGACATGTACTTCAAGTTCATCGACCTGGAGATGCTCTGCCTCGTGGAGGACTGGAACACGCCCGACCACGACCTTGTGGGCGTGGGCATCACCATCCCCTCGCTGACACGCGCCTTGCAGAAGTGCCGCAACGGCCGTCTGTGGCCTTTTGGCTGGTGGCATCTGTACCGTGCGCTGAAACTGAAGAAGACCAAGGTGGTGGACTGCCTGCTCATCGGTGTCTTGCCGGAATACCGCACCAAGGGTGCCAACGCCCTGCTCTTCTACGACCTCATCCCCATCTACCAGAAGTACGGCTTCCTCTGGGGCGAGACCCATGTGGAGATGGAGACCAACGGCAAGGTGCAGAGCCAGTGGCAGTATCTGGAGCACGAGCAGCACAAGCGCAGAAGGTGCTATAAAAAGGTGATAGGTGTTGGGTGATAGGTGTTAGATGTTTGTTTTGACTATGGAGAGATTCTATTATAGGAGGTTGTCTGTTTATCAAAACGCAAAACAATTTGCTAGGGAAGTTAATGATGTTCTTAAAAGATTTCCTGATGCAGAACGTTTTGCCTTAACTTCACATCTGAGGCGAGTTTCAACTTCTGTAATGTTCAATATTGCAGAAGGTTTTGGCAGATATACGAATAAAGATAGAGTTAGATTCATAGATATTGCAAACGGCTCTCTTATGGAATCTTCCAGCGAATTAGAGTTGGCAGAGTCTTATGGATACATAACATGTGAGGAATTGAACTTGTTTGATGATAAAATTGAAATTATTGTCAAGCAATTGGCTAAATTGCGTTCAACATTACTTATTGAATAATTTATGGAAGAACTAACATCTAACACCCAACATCCAACACCCGACACCCAATACAACGATGACAATATCCGCACCCTTTCCGGCACGGAGCATATCCGTCTGCGCCCGGGCATGTATATCGGACGCCTCGGCGACGGCTCGCTGCCCGAGGACGGCATCTACGTATTGCTGAAGGAAGTCATCGACAACTCTATCGACGAGTTTAAGATGAAGGCCGGCAACCGCATCGAGATCAATGTCGAGGACAACCTGTGCGTCTCGGTGCGCGACTATGGCCGCGGCATCCCGCAGGGCAAGATGATCGAGGCGGTCAGCGTGCTGAACACCGGCGGCAAGTACGACTCGAAGGCTTTTAAGAAGTCCATCGGCCTGAACGGTGTCGGCGTGAAGGCGGTGAATGCCCTGAGTGCCCGTTTCGAGGTACATTCCTACCGCGAAGGCAAGGTGCGCAAGGCCGTCTTTGAGAAAGGCAAACTGGTGGACGACACGACAGAGGATACCCAGGACGAGAACGGCACCTATATCTTCTTCCAGCCCGACGACAGCCTGTTCCTGAACTACCGTTTCCACGACGACATCGTGGAGACGATGCTCCGCAACTACACCTACCTGAACACCGGCCTCACCATCATGTACAACGGCCGCCGCATCCTCTCCCGCCGTGGTCTGGAGGATCTGCTGAAAGACCGCATGAGTGCCGACGCCCTCTATCCCATCATCCACCTGCAGGGCGAGGATATCGAGATTGCCTTCACCCATGCCAACCAGTATGGCGAGGAATACTACTCCTTCGTCAACGGCCAGCACACCACGCAGGGCGGCACCCACCAGAGTGCCTTCAAGGAGCATATCGCCAAGACCATCAAGGAGTTTTTCCAGAAGAACTTTGAGTATGGCGACATCCGCACCGGCATCGTCGCAGCCATTGCGCTGAACGTCGAGGAGCCGATGTTCGAGAGTCAGACGAAGATCAAGTTGGGCTCGCTCACCATGGCTCCTGTACCCACGCAGGTCGATGCCGAGCATCCCATGCCACCCTCCATCAACAAATATGTGGGCGACTTCATCAAGACGGAGGTCGATAACTACCTGCACAAGAACCCCGACGTGGCCGAGGTGATGCTCAACAAGATACAGGAGAGCGAAAAGGAACGCAAGGCCATGGCCGGCGTGACCAAACTGGCCCGTGAGCGTGCGAAGAAAGCCAACCTGCACAACCGTAAGTTGCGCGACTGTCGCATCCACTATAGCGATGCCAAGAACGACCGCAAGGAAGAGACGTGCATCTTCATCACCGAGGGCGACTCGGCCAGCGGTTCCATCACCAAGAGCCGCGACGTGAACACACAGGCCGTCTTCTCTTTGAGAGGAAAACCCCTCAACACTTACGGCCTTACGAAGAAGGTGGTCTATGAAAACGAGGAGTTCAACCTCCTGCAGGCCGCCCTCGACATAGAGGAAGGCATGGACACCCTAAGATATAATAAGGTGATAGTGGCCACCGATGCCGATGTCGATGGCATGCATATCCGCCTGCTGACCATCACCTTCTTCCTGCAGTTCTTCCCCGAACTCATCCGCGAGGGCCATGTCTATGTGTTGCAGACGCCGCTGTTCCGTGTGCGCAACCGCCGCACCAAAATCCGCAACAAGCAGGTGCTGGCCGACGAAGACAGCAAGGTTGCTGCCCAGAGAGCCCAGAACCCGAACTCCAACACGCAGGGCAAGAGCGACTTCATCGTGCGCTACTGCTACAGCGAGGAAGAGCGGCAGAAAGCCATTCGCGACCTGGGTCCCGACCCGGAGATCACCCGCTTCAAGGGTCTCGGCGAGATCTCGCCCGAGGAGTTTGCAGGCTTCATAGGCCCCGACATCCGCCTGGAGCAGGTCACCCTGCACAAGACCGACCAGGTGCAGAAACTGCTGGAATACTACATGGGCAAGAACACCATGGAGCGCCAGAACTTCATCATCGACAACCTGGTCATCGAGGAAGACCGTCCCGAAGAGGAAGACTATTAGGTTAAAACCGACTTAGAACATCAGTTCCTGACCACGATAGAAGTTGATGAGTGCTTGCTGATAGAGATACTCATAGCGGGCTTGTGTGAGGTCGCTCTCTGATTTCAGGTAGTTGTTCTTGGCCTCGTTAAACTCGGTGATGGTGGCCTTTCCCTGTTCATATTTGGCCTGCGTCAGACGGAAAGCCGTCTCGCTGCTTTGGCTTGCCTGTTGGCTGCTGCTCAGTTTCTGAGTGGCAGCCACTGTGTTATAATACACCTGCTGGATCTCCTTATAGAGCGACTTCTTGGTGTTGTCCATCTGCAACTGCTGGCTCTCGCGGTCCAGACGAGCCGTGCGCACGCTGTTGCGCGTCTGGAAGCGGTTGAAGATGGGGATGCTGAGGTTGAAGCCCAGATACTGGCTGAAATTATTCTTCATCTGTTGACTGAAGCCGTCGGCAGGAAAGCCCGAGGTCTTGTAGTAGTTGCTGCCAAGGCCGGCACTGAAACTCAAGGTAGGATAGTAGCCGGCCTGTGCTATCTTGATGTTGTTGTCAGTGGCACGTAGGCGCAGTTGCTGGGCCTGGATCTCGGGCTTGGTAGCGAGGGCGTCGGCATAGATCTCATCGGGGGAAGGAAATGAAGAGCGAGGCATGAAATCTGCCACCGCCGGCCGTTCTATGGCGAAGCCGTCGGGTGTAGACAGTTCCAGCAACTGGGTCATCGCGAGCAGAGACAGTTGCAGACTGTTATCGGTCTGCGTGGCAGTGAGCACGCTCTGTGCCATGGTGGCCTTCTGCTGGGCCAGTTCAGCCTCGCTGACCCTGCCGATGTTGAGCAGTGCCTGCAGGCGTGCCACCTGTGCGCTGTCGATGCTGACCTGCCTATGCGCCACGTCGGCTATCTCCATGTTATAGAGTATCTGCACGTAGGCCTGCGCCACCTGCGTGCGGATATCGTTCTTGACTTTCTCCAAGTCTTGCGTGGCAGCCTCGAGGTTCAGTTGGTTCAACTTGATGTTGTTTGGAATCTGGAAGCCAGTAAACAGAGGTACGCTGGTGCCCAAAGAGAACGATGTCGACGAGGTGTTGGTGTTTGTATAAGTATTCTCTGCCGTCAGTCCTCGACCAAAGGAAAAGTTCTGACTGGCACTGCCACTGAGGTCGGGCAACCGCTGGTTCTTGGCGTTGGAGAGTTGAATCACCTGCTGTCGGCACTGGTTCTCCTGCTGTTTGACGGTGATGTTATGCTCTACGGCATAGTCGCAGCATTGCTTCAGCGACCACTGTTTCGTCTGCGCTTGTACATCTAATAATACTAGCGATACCAGTATGACTAGAAAAAAAGACTTTTTCATAAGGCGTTATTCGTTTGTTTCGTCATCCGTAATGATTTGCGGGCCACGCACCTTCTGGCCTTTACTCAGGCCCTGTTTAATCTCAATGTTCACACCGTCGCTGAGGCCGGTGACCACCGCCTGACGCTCGTAGGTCTTCTGCTTGCCCTCACCCTTGACCAGATAGACAAAGGTGCTGTCTCCGCTGAAGTCGATGGTGCTCTCTGGCACGCAGACCACGTTGCCAACCTCGGCCAGCACAATCTCGGCATTGGCACTGTAGCCCGAGCGAATCCTGCCGTCTGACGGCACGACCACGGCAGCCTTGATCTCAAACTGGTTGGCACCATTCGATTCTGTAGCCTTGGGCGAGATATACTCCAGCACGGCATCAAAGTGAAGGTCCTGCAAGGCGCCGATGGTAATCTTCATCGGCACGCCGACATTAAGTTGTCCCACCTCCGTCTCGTCAATATTGCCACGGAAGATGAGATCCTGCATGTTGGCCACGGTGGCAATGGTGGTACCGTCGTTGAAGGTGTTGCTGTTGATGACGGAGTTACCCACCTTGACGGGGATGTCGAGGATGATGCCGCTGATGGTAGAGCGGATAAGGGTGCTTGATGCCGAGGCGTTAGACTTGCTCACGCCGTCGCGCACCACCTGGAGGGCATCCACGGCGGCAGCCTTCTCCTCCTGCGCCTGCTTCAGTTGCTGACGCGCTTTTTCATAGTCTTCGTCGCTCACCAGTTTCTGGTCGTGGAGGTTCTTTGTACGGGCATACTCCGTCTCTACCTGGCGCAGGTTGATGTCGGCCAGGCGCACGCGGCTCTCTGCACTGCTTAGTTGTCCCATATCGGGAATCACCTTCACCTTGGCAATGACCTCGCCCTGCTGCACGCGGTCGCCGGGCTGCTTCATCAGTTCAGCAATGATGCCGCTGATCTGCGGCTTTACGTTCACCTCGTTGCGGGGCTCTATCTTTCCCGTGATGATGGTGGTCTTGCGGATGGTGTCGGTTCTCGTCTCGAATTCAGAATACTGCACCTCCTTGGGTTGGCTCTTCTGCCAGAGGAACACGAATGTTCCGATAAAGATAATCGCGATAATCGCTGCGATAATCAGTTTCAAATACTTCTTCATATCATTTGGTTCTTATATGTTGTCGGTCGGTTTCCAGGCGGCAAAACCGCCTGGCACACTATTCGTCGCGCATGGCATCGACAGGCTTGATGCCCATGGCGCGGGCGGCGGGAGCCAAGCCTGCGAGCACGCCCATGACAGCGATGGCAAGGGCAGCAGAGAGTGCTGTCCAGAAGCCCACCTGGAAGTGTGCGGCCAGTATACCGTCTTCGGTATTGGCCAGTTCCAGCATCTGCAGGATGAGGACGCCGAAGAGGATGCCGCTCATGCCCGCGACGAGGGTAAGGACAATACTCTCTGAGATAATCTGCGAGAGGATCATGCGCGGCGTGGCACCAATGGCACGACGTATACCTATCTCAATAGTACGCTCACGCACGGTGACCATCATGATGTTCGACACACCGATGGCACCGGCCAGCAGGGTGCCGAGCCCTACGAGCCAGATGAGGAAGTTTACACCCTTGAACAGGCTGTCGAGCATCTGGAAGAGCACCTCGGTATTAAACACCATCACACCTTGTTCGTCGGTCGGGTCGATGGTGTGGGCACGGGCGATGGTCTCGCGGATACGCGGGGCAATGGTGCTCATCACCACGCCTTTTCTGCCCGTCACGGCAATCATGTGGACCCTCTGTCCCATGTTATAGGTCTGCTGCATCAGCGTGATGGGCAGTAGCATGGTGGTGCCGGCCTCGCCGCCGAAACTGATACCCTCGGTGGTGCTATAGTCCACGCCCACTATCTGGTAGTACACCGAGTCTACACGTATGAAACTGCCACAGGGGTCGCCGCCGCCGGGGAAGAGGTCCTTATAGGTCTTTTTCTGTATAACGCACACCTTGCGACGCTGCGCCACGTCCATATCGTTGAGGTAGCGCCCGTAGCGCATCTTCGGCTCGCTCACCCGCTGATAGTCGGCCTGCACGCCGTTGATGCCCACGGTGGCCTTACGGTCGCCGTAATAGGCCGTGCCGCCATTCGAGAAGAGCATGGGGCTCACCACGTCGAGTTCGGGTACACGGTTCTTCAGTCGCTCCACATCTTTGTACTCCATCTCCCAACTGCGCCCTTTCCGAAAGCCCTTATAAGCCTTCGTCGTGGGCTGCGCCCACACCATGGCACTGTTGGTGGCGAAGCCTTCAAAGGCCTGGTTGAGGAGTTCCTTCAGGCCCTGTCCGCCGCCGATGAGTGCCACCAGCATGAAGACACCCCAGAACACGCCGAAGCCCGTAAGCAACGAGCGGCTCTTGTTGCGCGTCAGCGTGTCGAGGATTTCTCTGTATGAATCAATATCTAATCGCATCTTTTCTTTTATGGGGGTAATAGGGCTTATAGAACATAAAGGGGTTTATGGGTTAGTCGGCGCGGAGGGCTTCAATCGGACGTATTCTGCTTGCTTTGAAGGCGGGTATCAGGCCGGCTATCGTGCCAGCGACAATCATCACCACCGTGGCTTCGAAACACACGTCCAGTCCTACCGTGGGGTCAACGAACATCGTGGCCTTGAACAAGCCTGCATCCACCTTGGTATGGCCTATCGTAGCGTTCATATATTCGTTGGCGGCGATGCCCAGGATCATTCCTACATATCCGAAGATTGTGGTAATGATGATGCTCTCAATGATAATCAGTTTGAGGATGCTCCACGGCTTGGCCCCGATAGCCTTTCGGATGCCGAACTCATGGGTGCGCTCCTTGACGGTGATGAGCATGATGTTACTCACACCCACGATGCCGCTCAGCAGTGTGAAGAGCCCCACCACCCACAGGGCAGTACGGATGATGCCGATGCCTTTCTCCATCTGCATATTCTGCGTATAGCGGTTCCACAGCCAGATGGCACTCTCATCGTCCGGATGTGCCTGGTGAGCGGTGTTAATACGCTGCCGGTATTCCTTCTCGAAGGCTTCGTTGGCCTCTTCCGACTCCAGTCCATGGAAGGTGAACTCTATGCGGCCGGCATCACTGCTATTGGCACCGTAGATACCCTTGACCGTGGTATAGGCCGAGAACATATCTGCCCAGCCGTTCTCCTGTTCCTTATAGATGCCCACCACCTGAAAGGCGAAGTTGCCCACCTTAACATACTGTCCCACCTTCGTCTTCAGTTCTTTCGCCTGTTTATTGCTGATAACCAGCACCTTGCGCTTGTCGCTGTTGTCTATGATATTGATGAACCGGCCTTGGAGCATCTCCACCTTGTCGATCTTGATATGGTTTGGATAGACACCGGCAATCTGCCCTGAGAGATACTGCTGGCCATTGCTCACGGTGGCCGTAGTGCGATACTGGGCCCCCACCTCGTCGACCACCTTCTTGAACTCCTGGCTGGTGATGTCGATGTCGCGTTCCCTCAACCTGATCCAGCGCCCCTCCTTCAGTCCCTGATAGGCTTTCGACGTCTCGCCGCCGAAGACCACCATCGAGGTGCTCAGGAAGCGGTCGCTCTGTTTCATATTTGCATTGATAAGTCCGTTGCCGGCACCCAACAGCACGATGAGCATAAAGATACCCCATGCCACAGCGAAGCCCGTGAGTCCCGTGCGCAACTTATTGCGCCGTGCCGTCTGCCATATTTCACCAAAAACATCCCGCATAGTCCTGTCAATGCATTACTTCATCAGTCCTCCGCTGCCGAAGGGCGAGGCGTTATGGTCCAGATTCTCTTCTATCTGTCCGATAATGCCGTCTTTGATATGTACTATCTTGTTTGTCTCGTTGGCCACGCCACTCTCATGCGTCACCACGACAATGGTCATGCCCTCGTCCCTGTTCAGGTCTTTCAGCAGTTGCATCACCTCTACGGATGTCTTCGAGTCCAAGGCACCCGTAGGCTCGTCGGCCAGGATGATCTGCGGCTTGGTAATCAGTGCACGGGCAATAGCCACACGCTGCTTCTGGCCGCCGCTGAGTTCGTTGGGATAGTGGTTAGCCCAGTCCAGGAGCCCCAGCCGTTCCAGATATTCCATGGCCAGGGCGTGCCGTTTCTTTCGCGACACGCCCTGATAGAACAGTGGCAACTCCACGTTTTCCACTGCATTCTTAAACGAGATGAGGTTAAACGACTGGAAGATGAATCCAATCATACGGTTGCGGTACTCGGCGGCCTTACTTTCCGAGAGGTCCCAGATGCGCACGCCAGCCAGTTCGTAAGTGCCGCTGTCATAGTTGTCGAGGATGCCCAGGATGTTGAGCAAGGTGCTCTTGCCCGACCCTGATGCCCCCATGATGCTGACGAACTCCCCTTTTGCAATGTCAAGGTTGATGCCTTTCAACACATGCAGGGGCTGTGCGCCGAAGTAAGTCTTGTTGACGTTTTCTAAGTGTATCACTTTTTACTGTTTCAATGATTCTTTACCCGTTAGATGCAGACAACGCTCCTTTTGTTGCAAACCGCACAGATATTTAACATCTTCTAACGTAAAAGAATACTACGGACTACTTCGGCACCTCTACTTTCTCCACGAGGCGCTTGACGGCCTTGAGGGGAGTGATGCCCTCCATCTCGGCCTCGGCAGTAAGGATGAGGCGGTGCTGAAGGACGCTGGGACAGACGAAGCGGATGTCGTCGGGGGTGACAAAGTCGCGGCCCTGCAACAGGGCGTATGCCTTGGATGCCTGTAGCAGGGCCACGGAGGCACGTGGCGACGCACCGAGGAAGACGGCCTTGCTCTGTCGCGTCTGCATGACGATGCCGGCTATATAGCGTAGCAGGGCGGACTCTACAAAGACCTTGTCGAGCATGCGGCGCAGCGCAATGAACTGCTCCTTGGTGATGACGGGCTGTATGTCGTCGAGAGCCGTCAGCCGTTGGTTGGCATGGTGACGCTCGAGGATGGCCACCTCCTCGTCGATAGAGGGATAGCCCATGGTGATCTTCATCATGAAGCGGTCGGTCTGGGCCTCTGGCAGTTTGTACGTGCCCTCCTGCTCCACAGGGTTCTGCGTGGCAAGGATGGTATAGAACTGTCCCATGGCATGGGTCTTGCCGTCGATGGTGACCTGCCGCTCCTCCATCACCTCGAAGAGGGCGGCCTGCGTCTTGGCCGGGGCGCGGTTGATCTCATCGACCAGCACGATGTCGGCAAAGACAGGACCGGCATGGAAGTCGAAGTCGGAGGTCTTCATGTTAAACACGTTGGTGCCCAACACATCGGAGGGCATGAGGTCGGGCGTGAACTGCACGCGACTGAACTTGGCATCGATGAGGCGGGCCAGCAGGCGGGCCAGCAGTGTCTTGGCCACGCCGGGCACACCTTCGAGCAGCACGTGTCCGTTGGCAAGTACAGCCGTGAGCAACAGGTCGATGTTCTCCTGCTGTCCTACGATGACGGTAGAGATCTGTCCGCGCAACTGTTCTATGCGCTCTGCAAACAGACTGAGATCGGTTCTTTGTTCTTCCATATTCTTAATGCTTAATTATGTTTTTTAAGTGGGCTCATTTTTTTATTTTATAATTTATACTACATGGCCTGTTGTATGCGGTTCAGTTCATGGACGTAGGCCTTCAGTTCCTGGTCGGTGAGGGCAAACTGGCCGTCGACGGTCTGCGTGATGCGGTCTATGAGATATTGGTCATCAGGCGAGACACGCACATTCTGGCGGCGTATCTCGTCTTTTGTATATGCCAGTTTCTTGGCCAGCAGGCCGGTGTTGTCGTGTTCCTGCCAGTAGAGGGTGCCGATGAGTTGTACAAACTCCACGTTGCGGTTCTGCGGTTTCTCTATGACGGGCACCACACGCTGCCGCCTGCGCGAGGTGAAGCAGCAGAAGAGCAGGATGCCGAGCAGGGCCAGATAGAGTGCCCATCGCAGCGGCGGCTGTTTGAGGAACACATAGAACGGGCTGGACTCGGTCATGGCCGTGCCGCTCATGAAACTCTCTGAGCGGATGACGGAATGATGCTTCAGCCTGTCCATCAGCCTGCCCTGCACCACGCTGCCGTTGCCGCTCACGGTCATGTAGTTGGTGAAGAGCAGGGGGGCCGACACAAGGATTATCTCACCCTTGTCTATGCGGAATGATATGGCGACAGGGTTAGTGATGATAGTGTCTTTGTCGGGCTGGATATATTCCATCAGCACTTCGGGCGAGGAAACGGATTCCGGCGGGGAAACCGCCGGACACGGACACTCTGGAAGGGAATCCGGGCTTTCCGGCGGGGAAACCGCCGGACACGGACACTCTGGAAGGGAATCCGGGCTTTCCGGCGGGGAAACCGCCGGACACGGACTCTCTGGAAGGGAATCCGGGCTTTCCGGCGGGGAAACCGCCGGACACGGACTCTCTTGGGGAGGTACGCTGTCCTTTTCAAGGCTCATGGTGCGCTCTATCAACTGGTCGTAGACGGGCATCAGCAGTTCGTGCTCTTCATAGCCGGCGGCGGGCATCCATTCCAGACGGCCTTTCTCAGGACGTTTGCCTGCCACATCCTTCAACTCAAAACGGTTGTTCCAGTGCCAGTCTATGCCCAGGGTATCGCACCACGGGGTGAGTTGAGTGGTAGCCACCATGATGGTGTGTCCGTCGCCTGCCAGTGTCATCAGCGTCTTCGCATCGCTCCACTCGGGGCCTTCCTCTGAAACGACGAGCAGCGACATGGGCTTTCGGAACACGCTATCGTGCTCCATCTGCCACAGGGTGCGCTTCTCAACAGTGTAGCCCAAGGGCATGGAGGCCTTCATCACACTGTCGAAGACCAGACATCCGAAAGGCTGCGGGTCGGTATGGCTGAACGTTGGCACCCACTCAAAGCGCCTGGGCATGCGATACTCGATGACCAGGATGACCACCAGCAGCAGGGTGACACCGATGACAAACCTGTTACGATTGCTCATGGCTCACCTCCTTTCTTGGTGGTTTGGGCGTTTGGGGATACAGACGTTTGGGCGTTTGGGGATACAGCCGTTTGGCCGTTTGGGGTTACAGCCGTTTGGAGCATCACCTCTTTCTGCAGGGCCTTCATGCGGTCGAAGAGGTCGCTGGTGGCCTGATAGTTGCCATAGCGCACCTGAATGAAATGGCGCGACATATCCGAGAACGGCGCGATATCGGCCTGTCGCATATACTGAGCCGGCGTCCTTGACGGCTGCCAGTCTATCCGTCCTGTGTTTTGCAGGTGCAGCAGTGTCTGCAGATAGAGCAGCCGCACGGCCTGTCGATAGTCAGCGGCCTTCAGTGCCTTACTGATGTCCTTGTCGAAGTCCACGCCATAGATGGTGTCCTCTGTCACGTCATAGTCAAGGGCACCGTTTTTCTCGCCCTTGACAAAGAGTTTCGGCCGGAACCTCCAGTAGAGCCATAGGGCAAAGGCTACGACGAGAGCGCCCAGTATGAGCAGTGCCCAATAGGTGACGTCGCTGTCGAGCACCACGTCGAAGGTCTCATTGAGCCATTCGCTCACCACCTCGGCCAGCCATTCCAGCAGGTTCTGGCTACCACCGACGAGTTCGCGGTCGTAGTCATAGCGTGCGTCGTTGCGGAAGACGACTAACTGTGTGGAGTCTATCTGAAGGGTATCCATATTTTCTTAAATGAGAAATGAGGAATGAGGAATGAGCAATGCCATGCGGCAGACCATTTCTCATTTATATCAAAAGTTATCGAACTCCTCGAAATGGTCGATCTTCTGTGCCACGCCCGCACCGTCGATCTTGTCGCAGGCATGGCCATACTGGATGGTGAGCGCCACGACAGTGATCATCTCGGCCAGGAAATAGCCCACACACTGGAAGATGCAGGTGATATACTGTATGAAGGTGAAGATGAAGGTGTTGAAGAACGTACCCTCGAGGTCGTTGCTCATCGTGAGCACCATCTTGATCATCGACAGCAGATACCAGGGCATCATGGTGAACGTCTCTATGACGCTGGTGACGATGCCGACGACAAACATCACGGCGAAGATGCCGCCCCACGTGGCAAAACCCAGCCGGAAAGCCTTGGCAAAGGCGGGGATGACACCTATGCGGTCTTCCATGAGATAGATGGGCGTGACCAGCGTGACCGGTATAATCAGCACTATCAGCACCGCATACAACAGGACGAGGGACAGGAAGCCCAGCACCTTGCTGATCCAGAACATCAGCCCGACGGGTATCAGCAGGACGAGGACAGCGGCAATGCCGAGCAGAACACTCATGACCATCAGCACTGCACTGCGCTTCATGCAGTAGAACAGTTCGGGCTTCATCTCGTCGAACGTCAGGTCCTGTAGCCGCTGCGGCCGTTTGTCATACAGCCGTATCATGCAGAACACCAGTGCGGCCAGGACGACATACGACGCCAGCGACACCACGACGGCGCCTAAGGTAGAGAGGCCAAACGACAGCGTATTGAAGTCGAGCCCCGACCCTAAGTTCTCGAGAGCCATGATGAGCGACAGATAGCCGTTCCAGAAATGGTTGACGAAGAATGCCATGATGATACTGACGGGCAGCATGACGTAGATGAGATACTTCAGCAACGGCCGCCAGTTCTCCCTGATGAAGTTAAACGTGTCGGTGAGTTTGTCTGAGAAGGTACGCGTGCGGTAGATCTCAATCTTGGGTAAAAGGATTTGCATGGTTACGATTTCTTAAATATGGTAAAACAATATAGTAATATACAATGAATGTTGCCGACAGCAGGATGACGGCCAGCCGGAAGGCATCGGGATATTCTGTGTGGCGCGTCAGAAAACTCTCTATGAAGCCGGCAATACAAAAGAGGGGCACGGTGCCGATGACTATCTTCAGACCCCGCTTGGCCCCGCGCCGGAAGGAGTAGAGGCGGCTGTAGGTGCCGGGAAAGAGCCAGCCGTTGCCGATGGCGATGCCTGCCGCTCCGGCCACGATGATGGCCGAGATCTCGAGCGTGCCGTGCAGCCAGATGGCCAGTGCCGAGTCCCACAGCAGGCCATGCTGGGCGAAGAAGGTCTGGAAGGCCCCTATCATGATGCCGTTCTGGAAGAGCACGAAGCCCGTGGCAAAACTGGTGAGCAGGCCCGAGGCAAAGGCCATGAACGACACCTTTATATTATTAGTGGTGATGCCCACGAACATCAGCCCTTCGGGACTGCCGTCATAGACACCCATCGGGTTGCCGTTCGCGATATTGTCGAGCGTCATCTCCACATAGCCGTTGCCCAGGATAAGGCGCGAGAACTCCGGGTCGATCATCTGCGACACCATCCCCACCAGTGCGCTTACCAGGAAGATGATAAACGACAGGCGCAGTTCCTTGCGGGCATCCCACATGGTCTGCGGCACCTCCTGTGTCCAGAAGGTGACGATGCGCGACCACCTCTCGCGCTTGTTGCGGTAGATGTTGTTGTGGATGGCCGAGGCCAGGTTGTTCAGGTAGAGCGTGATGCGCGACCGTGGATAGTGGGTCTGCGAGAACGCCAGGTCGGAGGTAACGTCGATATAGGCATCGGCCATCTCGTCGGGCGTAGAG
The DNA here is from genome assembly GCA_017455845.1 of Prevotella sp. GTDB lineage: Bacteria > Bacteroidota > Bacteroidia > Bacteroidales > Bacteroidaceae > Prevotella. The sequence continues at coordinate 30,079 of JAFSYY010000018.1, forward strand.
AGTCGGGGACTCTCTGCCACCGTCTCGTAGCCGCGCCATTTCTCCAGGTTCTGCCTGATAAACGTTACTTCCTTCATGCCTTACAAGCGGTTGATGGTGCAAAGGTAGTGTAAATATGACAAAAAACCAAAGGAATCCCGCTTTTTTCAGCATTTTTCTTTGCGTTTTGAAAATTAGTGCGTACCTTTGCGACCTGTCACAGAAGGAAATGTACCTGAATAAACGATTCTACTACATCCTCATGGCCGTTATCCTGACCATCGCCTTGGGATATGCCGTGAAGCCGCTGTTCACCGTCGGCCGCATCATGCTGTTGCTACTGGCCGTGGCTGTCGTGGCCGACATCGCCCTGCTATGGAGCAGGAGAGGCATCAACGCCTTCCGCACGCTCTCACCGCGCTTCTCCAACGGCGACGACAACCCCGTGAGCATACGGCTGGAGAGCAACTACCCCTTTGCGGTGCATGCCGAGGTCATCGACGAGGTGCCCGTGGTGTTCCAGCGGCGCGACATCCTGTTCAAGGTGCCTGTGCGCAGACGGGGCGAGGCCACCGTCACGTATAACCTGTGCCCCACAGAGCGCGGCATCTATGGCTTCGGCCATGTGCGCGTGTTTGTCAGCACGAGGATGGGGCTGGCGCAGCGACGCTTCACCTGCTGCGAGCAGCAGGACGTGAAGGTCTACCCATCGTACCTGATGCTGCGCCAGTATGAACTGCTGGCCATGAGCAACAACCTCACGGAGATGGGCATCAAACGCATACGGCGCATTGGCCATAACACCGACTTTGAACAGATCAAGGACTATGTCGTTGGCGACGACTACCGCACCATCAACTGGCGGGCCACGGCACGCCGCCATCAACTCCTGGTCAACGTCTACCAGGAGGAGCGTTCACAGCAGGTCTTCTCGGTTATCGACAAAGGGCGCATGATGCAACAGGCGTTTGCTGTTCACGATGGCAACAGGATGACGCTCCTGGACTATGCCATCAATGCCGCCCTGGTGCTCAGTTACGTGGCCGTGAACAAACAGGACAAGGCGGGCCTCGTGACCTTCAGCGACCATTTCGAGACGTTTATACCGGCATCGCGAAAGTCGGGGCAGATGCAGACGCTGCAGGAGGCCCTCTATGCCGAGCACACACAGTTTGGCGAGACCGACTATTCGGCGCTCCTGGCCGGACTGTCACGCCACGTCACACACCGCGCACTGCTCATCCTCTTCACCTCGTTCACCTCGATGGCAGCCCTCCGCCGACAGTTGCAGTATCTGCGCCAACTGGCCAGCAGGCACCGCCTCCTCGTGGTGTTCTTCGAGGACGAAGAACTGGCGTCGCTCACCTCCCACCCTGCCACCACTCCCGGCGGTTCTCCGTCGGGCACCTCTAAGCCAACCACCGAGCAGGTCTACCAGCACGTCATTGCCGAGAAATTTGCCTACGAGCAGCGTCTCATCGTACAGACGCTCCGTCAGTATGGCATCCAGTCGCTGCTCACCACGCCGCAAAACCTCTCCATCGATGTCATCAACAAATACCTGGAGATCAAGTCAAGATAACAGACTCTCAGGTCATTTCACCTCCCAGATGTCGTTGGTCTCGAGGAGTTCGGAGAAGTTATGGTACTTCTTCTGGGCCGAGACCTCGGCAATCTGTGCATAGACGGCATCGTTGTAGGTGGGAGCCTCCACGTCGCGGATCACGCCGAGGGCTATGGGGAAGCCGTCCTCGGGGCTCATCATGGCGAGTTTCAACTGCAGGGTGTTATCCTCGCAGTGGGCATCATGCACGAGCACGTCGTCGAGGGTGTAGCCATCCTGACCTATGGTGACCACCTTCAGCCCGAAGCCCTGCTGCACCAGGCCATACTCGTTGTTCTCGCCAAAGACCAGTTTCTCGCCGTGGCGCACGTAGATGGCGTTCTTCTTACGGCCCTCGTTGTTATACACCACGTCGTGGCAGTGGTCGTTGAAGATGACGCAGTTCTGCAGCACCTCGGTCACCGAGGCACCCTTGTGCTCGTAGGCGGCCTTCAGCACCTCCACAGTTCCCTTGGCATCGGTAGCCACGCAACGGGCGAAGAAATGGCCGCGGGCGCCGAAGCACAACTCAGCGGGACGGAACGGGTCCTCGACGGTGCCGTAGGGGCTCGACTTGCTGACGAAGCCACGGGGCGACGTAGGCGAGTACTGTCCCTTGGTCAGTCCGTAGATGCGGTTGTTCAACAGAATCATGTTCAGGTCGATGTTACGGCGGTTGGCATGGATGAAATGGTTGCCACCGATAGCCAGTCCGTCGCCGTCGCCACTGACCTGCCATACGGTGAGGTCGGGGTTGGCCACCTTCGCACCGGTGGCGATGGCGGCGGCACGGCCGTGGATGGTGTTCATGCCATACGTGGCCATGTAATGCGGCAGACGGCTCGAACAGCCTATACCGCTGATAACTGCGACGTTCTCTGGGGCTACGCCAATCTCGGCCATAGCCTTATGGAGGGAAGCCAGGAAGAAGTGGTCACCACAACCTGGACACCACCTCGGCTGGCCCTTCTTATAATCTTGTGTACTGTAACTCATATTCATTTTCTTTTTTTTACAAAGATTGAAAGATTTTGAAGATTTAAATTTTGAGGGTTATGATTATTGCCGAATGTTATAACGTTCGTATTTCAGTGAAGTTTCGCCGAAATTCAGGAGTAAGGCTATCTGACAACCAGCCACCTTTGCATAATTCATGGCTTGAGCACGAAAAACATTCTCCAGTTCCTTAACGGCTTTTAGTTCCACGATGATTTGTTCATAGCATATAAAGTCAGGTACAAACGATGATTTCAGTACCACTCCTCTGTATGTGGCATGTAGTGGATATTCGCGTTTATAAGGAATCTGTCGGCGTTGTAGTTCAACTTCGAGAGCGTCTTGGTACACTTTTTCGGTAAAGCCGCACCCGAGTTCACGGTGAACAGTCATTGCCGCACCTATTATCTCATGTGTCTCTACTCCACTTGTGCAAACCATAGAACTCAAAATCTTTTAAACCTCAAAATCTTTTAAATCTTTAAATCTTTGTTCTCATTCATTTTTTAATTATCTCTGTAAACGCATTCACCAGTTCCTCTACCACGAAAGGCTGGCCCTTGACCTGGTTGAACTGATAGGGCACGAAGTGGTCGACCTTCATTCGCAGGTAGGCGGCGAGTTGTCCCATGTTCTGTTCGGCCACCACCACCTTCTTGTACCTCGTGAGCACCTCGGCGGTGTTCTTGGGCAGCGGGTTCAGGTATTTGAAGTGAGCCTGTGCCACTTTTTTACCTGCTGCACGCAGTTCGTCCATGGCCGAGTGCAGGTGGCCGTAGGTAGAGCCGAAGCCCACGATGAGCAGGTCGGCATCATCAACGTCGCCCTCCACTTCGAGGTCGGGCACCTGGATGTTCGCTATCTTCTGCTGGCGCAGACGTGTCATCAGGTCGTGGTTCTCGGGATTGGTGGAGATGGCACCGGTCTGCGAGTCCTTCTCCAGTCCGCCGAGGATATGCGTAAAGCCCTCACGCCCCGGCACGGCCCAGTAGCGGGTGCCGTTCTCGGCACGCATATACGGTGTCCATTTGCCCTTCAGTTCCTCAGGCACGTATGGCGGGTTGATGGCGTCTAGTTTGTTGATGTCGGGCAGTTTGAAGGCACCGGAGCCGTTGGCCACGAAGGCATCGGTGAGCAGCACCACGGGCGTCATGTGCTCCAGCGCCATCTTCGAGGCCTGGTAGGCAGCATCGAAGCAGTCGGTGGGGCTGGTGGCAGCCATCACAGGCATGGGGCTCTCGCCGTTACGGCCGAAGAGCACCTGCAGGAGGTCGGTCTGCTCTGACTTCGTGGGCAGACCCGTGGCGGGGCCGCCACGCTGCACGTCGAGCACCACGAGGGGCAGTTCCATGATCACGGCCAGGTTCATGGCCTCACTCTTCAGGCAGATGCCGGGGCCGGAGGTGCTGGTCACGCCCAGTGCACCGGCAAACGAGGCACCGAGGGCCGAGGCGGCACCGCTGATCTCGTCCTCACACTGCACGGTGATGACGCCGCACGACTTATGCTTGGCCAGTTCGTGGAGCACGTCGGTGGCCGGCGTGATAGGATAAGAACCCAGGTAGAGTTTCAGGCCGGCCTTCTCGGCGGCGGCGATGAAGCCGTAGGCCGTAGCCTTGTTGCCTGTGATGTCCATATAACGGCCGGGCTCTTTTTCCTTTGACTCCACGCGATAGACGTTGATAGCACTGGAATGGGTGTTATGGCCGTAGTCCCAGCCAGCCTGGATCACCTTGATGTTAGCCTCGGCGATGGCGGGCTTCTTGGCGAATTTTTCACGGAGGAAATTGGCCACGAGGTTCAGGTCGCGGTCAAAGAGCCAGCAGACGAGACCGAGGGCAAACATGTTGCGGCACTTCATGACGGACTTCATGTCCAAAGCCCCACCCCCGACCCCTCCCGCGGGGGTGGGGCTTAATGCTGCCTTCACCATCGTGGTCAAGGGACACTGGATGACGCGGTCGGGGTCGATGCCCATCTCGCCGAGGTAGTCGTCCGTCTGGAACTGCGCCTTCTCCAAGTCCTTCGGTCCGAAGGAGTCGGTGTCGATGATAATCGTGGCATCTGGCTTTGCATAGCGGTACTGCGTCTTCAGCGCGGCGGCGTTCATGGCCACGAGCACGTCGCACTTGTCGCCAGGGGTATAGACCTTACCCGCGCCGATATGTACCTGGAAACCAGAGACACCCGTCAGCGACCCTTGCGGGGCGCGGATGTCGGCGGGATAGTCGGGGAATGTAGAGATGCCATTGCCAACGGTGGCACTGACGGTTGAAAAGATGTTTCCGGCCAACTGCATGCCGTCGCCGGAGTCACCTGAAAAACGTACGACCACCTGGTCGAGTGCTTTCACTTCCAATTTTTCTGCCATATTATTATAATTATGAATAAAAAAATGTCTATTTGGCGTGCAAAATTACAAAATAATGCGCAAATAGCCAAACGAAAGCCCTGTTTTTGTAACTTTTACCCCGAAAAATTTATAATTATTCATATTCATGAATAAAAATAACCAATTAAGGTGCTCAATATGTGGGTAGTCACCCCATCCCTGCCCCTCCCCTACATGGGAGGGGAGTGCCATGCGGCGTGATTCGCGGCGACCTCACGGCTGTCACGAGACCGATTGACCCGCGTCGACAGACCGGTTGACCCGCGTCGACAGACCGGTTGACCTAGGTCGGCAGATCGGTTGACCTAGGTCGGCAGATCGGTTGACCTAGGTCGGCAACTAAGAAAGGAGCCCGTTTTGACCTGCAAACGAGCCTGTTTTGACCTGCAAACGAGCCTGCTTTGACCTGGCAAACAGCCTCCGTTGACTTGCATTTCATTATTGGATTGAACGCAGGGCGGATAAACTGACCTATTCACGCTACATACTCGGTCGGTTTCATCCCTTTTGAAACGCTACGCGTCTGTCAAAAAACAAATAAAAACAAAAAAAACAAATAAAAACATTTTTCTTTCCTCTCACCCCTCACCTCTCACCCCTCACCTCCGAAAACAAGGCGGTTTTTATTTGTTTTTTTTGTTTTTATTTGTTTTTTGACAGACCGCTTGCGGTTAAAAACCGACCGAGTTAGCGGCGAATGACAGACCGCTTGCGGTTAAAATCCGACCGAGTTAGCGGCGAATGTAGGTCTGCTACCAATCGAAAAAATGGCTTCCCCGCAAGAGGAAGCCATTCTTTTGATATAGAATAATTATACGAATCGATTAGAATACGAAGCCCAGTGAAATACTGGTCTCGTTAATCTTTGTCTTCTTGGATATCTCGCTGAAGTCAGTGCCATAGCCCAGACCAACAAAGAAACTGTCGCTGAAACGAGCCTTCACACCAATCTGCCAACCAATCTGGAAGCGCTTCCATACGTACATGCCAAGGTCATCCTCCATGTCGTCCTTGTCAAATACGTTCCAATCGTCATCATCGTATTTCAACTGTCCCCAGACATTGCCACGGAAGCGGACACCGAGATAGGGGTCGATGTTGATGCTGGTGTTGGGAATCTCGAAATCATACATGATATTGATGGGCACCTTGACAGAAAGCACGTTCATATCAAGATCGTCAACATCCAGGAAGTCGGAGGCGTGCGACCACTGTGCACCGATACCCCACTCCAGGAAGATGGGAATACTTGAGGTCAGGGGGGTGGCCGAGGTGTAGTTAAGAGCGAAGCCCGTGAACGACTCAGAATCGCCATGGTCGGGATCGAAATTACTGGGCAGATACTCGAAGCCGAATGTGCTCCAGCCGGCAGACTTAGGTTCTGCAACCACCTGACGGGTTGTCATGGCAGAACGCGACGTAACAATCTGAGCCTGAGACTGCAGACCCAGCACGGCCATAGCGGCCAAAAGGAATAATTTCTTCATCTTGCTTTTGTTTTATTATTAATTAATGTATTAGTATTATTTTTTCACGTTTCTGATCACGGCACCGGCACGGTCGGGATCGCCCAACTTGTCGATGCTGATGGCCTGGTCGACCTGCATCCACTTGAAGTCGCTCTCGCCCATGGGATGCCAACTCTGCGGGTCGAAGTTTGCGGGGAAGCCGCGCATCTCCACGGCGTAGCCGGCACGGTCGGGTGTCAACTCAATCTTGAAGGTGGCAGCCACCACGGCATCGCACCCCCACTGGCTGGCGGCATCGTAGATGGAACGGCTACGCAGGTTGTCGAGCGTACGGTCCATAGAACCACCATCCATGGCAATATCTACTTCTGCCCTGGTATAGACATGATTGTAAATCTTTCTGGTCTGACCCTTAGCCACCACGAGGTCAACGACGAGGGGTCGCACGTAACTCTTGGCCGTTACCTCCAGCATACGAGCCTGAGTGTCGGAGAACTGCTCAGTCTTGATGACTGTCTTCTGTGCAGAAGCCGTTACACATGCCATTGCAAATGCAACTAAGACGAGTGTCAATTTTTTCATACATTTATCATTTTATTGGTTAATTATTTATAAATTCGGTGCAAAGGTAAGAAAAATTCTGGATTGAACAAAAAAAAACGTCCTTATTTTTTCGTTTTCTGCTCTATTTGCTCTATTTGTTACGTTTGTTACATTTCTATTTGTTCAGTTTCCAGGTGACGCCGTCCTTCGTGTCCTTCACTTCGAAGCCGGCAGCAGCCAGTTCGTTGCGGATCTTATCGCTGGTGGCCCAGTCTTTGTCGGCCTTGGCCTTGGCACGCAGTTCGAGCACCATATCGACCACCTTGCCGAAGGCTTCCTCGCGGGCATCGTTATTGGTTGAGAGTTGAGAGTTGAGGACTGAGAGGCCGAGGATGTCGAAGACAAAGAGGTGCATGGTGTCCTTGAGTTCCTTCAGGCAGTCGGCGCAGATGGTGGCCTCGTGGTTCACCACCTTATTTATAATAGTACAGGCCTCGAAGAGGTGGCTGATGACCTGCGGCGTGGCAAGGTCGTCGTTCATGGCATCGTAGCACTTCTGGCGCAGGCCTTTTACCACCTTCTCCGTTTCGGGGTCACATTCAGGGGAAACCTGAATGCGCTCTAAGTCGGCGATGGCGTTCATCAGTTTCTCCAGTCCGCGCTCGGCAGCGACGAGGGCCTCGTTCGAGAAATCTACCGTGCCGCGGTAGTGGGCAGAGAGGATGAAGAAGCGGATGGTCATGGGCGAGTAGGCCTTTTCGAGCAACGGATGGTTGCCGGTGAAGAACTGCTCCAGGGTGATGAAGTTGTTGTACGACTTGCCCATCTTCTGGCCGTTGATGGTCAGCATATTGTTGTGCATCCAGTATTTCACGGCGGGATGGCCCATGGAGGCCACGGCCTGGGCTATCTCGCACTCATGGTGGGGGAAGATGAGGTCCATGCCGCCACCGTGGATGTCGAACTGCTCGCCCAGGTACTTGCGACCCATGGCCGTGCACTCGCAGTGCCAGCCGGGGAAGCCGTCGCTCCAGGGCGATGGCCAGCGCATGATATGCTCGGGCTGTGCCTTCTTCCACAGGGCGAAGTCGGCCTGGTTCTTCTTCTCGCCCACGCCGGCCAGTTCGCGGCTCTCGTCCTTGATATTCTCCAGACTTCGGCCAGAGAGGATGCCATACTTATACAGAGAGCCGGTGCTCACCGCTCTCTTATTGTAAGCCTCGATGTCGAAATAGATACTTCCGTTGCTCTCGTAGGCAAAGCCATTGTCAAGGATCTGCCGCACCAGTTGCTGCTGCTCGATGATATGTCCCGTGGCATGCGGCTCTATCGACGGGCGCAGCACGCCGAGGGCATCCATATACTGATGGTAGCGGTTGGTGTAGTACTGCGCTATCTCCATGGGCTCCAACTGCTCCAGCCGTGCTTTCTTGGCAATCTTGTCCTCGCCCTCGTCGGCATCGTGCTCCAGATGGCCTACGTCGGTGATGTTCCTTACGTAGCGCACCTTATAGCCCAGATGCTTCAGGTAACGGAACAGCAGGTCGAAGGTGATGGCCGGACGGGCATGACCCAGGTGTGGGTCGCCGTAGACGGTGGGGCCGCAGACATACATGCCCACATTGGGTGCGTGAAGGGGTTCGAAACGTTCTTTCTGACGCGTCAGCGTATTGTAGACAACCAGTTTTGACTCCATAATAATTGCTTTTTTTATGATTTCGACTGCAAAGGTATTGTTTTTTTTGTAAAAACTAACTATAATATTGTGAAAAAATAACTTTTTACTTGTCATTTCTTAAAACTTTTAGTACCTTTGCACCCGCAAAACGGATGCCCTGATAGTTAAATGGATATAACAAGGTCCTCCTAAGACTTAGTTCCCAGTTCGATTCTGGGTCGGGGTACAAGGAAATGAGAAATGAGAAATGAGAAATGAGAAATGAGGAATGAGAAATGAACGTCGACGACGGGAAGTATTCTTTTTCCTTGAAACAGAGAAAGCAAAATTATTTAGAGATTTTATACATGGATAAAGTAAGTTATGCCCTGGGACTGGGCATCGGACAGCAACTGGCTCAGATGGGTGCCGATGATTTGAACGTTGACGACTTTGCACAGTCGATCAAGGATGTGCTGAAAGGCAACGAATTGAAAGTGTCGCACCGCGAAGCCCAGCAGATTGTGCAGGACTATTTTGCAAAGAAAGAGGCAAAACTCAATGCCGAGCGTGCCGAGAAGGGCAAGGTAGCCAAGGAGGCCGGCGAGAAATACCTGATAGAGAACGCGAAGAAAGAGGGTGTGATCACCACGCCCAGCGGCTTGCAGTACCAGGTGCTGAAAGAGGGCAACGGCAAGAAGCCCACGGCCAAGGACTCGGTGAAATGCCATTATGAGGGCTTCCTCATCGACGGCACCGTGTTCGACAGCAGCGTGCAGCGCGGCGAGCCCGCCGTCTTTGGACTGCAGCAGGTCATCGCCGGCTGGACAGAGGGGCTGCAACTCATGTCGGAGGGCGGCAAGTACCGCTTCTTCATACCCTACCGCCTGGCCTATGGCGAGGGTGGTGCCGGCGCGATGATTCCACCGTTTGCCACGCTGATCTTCGACGTGGAACTCATCGAGGTGATGTAAACCAAAAACAAATAATAAATCAAATTAAAATGAAAAAGATTTTTACCGTGGCCGCTATGGCCGCAGCCGTTGCAACGATGGTGTCGTGCGGCGGCAACAGCCCCAAGGCAAGTTTGAAAACCGACGTTGACACACTGAGTTATGCCATCGGTATGGCTCAGAGCCAGGGTCTCATGCCCTATCTGGCTAACGCAAAGGGTGTCGACACAACCTTCGTGGCTGAGTTCCTGCAGGGCCTCAACGACGGTGCCAACGCCGGTGACGACAAGAAGAAGGCTGCCTATTTCGCTGGTATCGAGATCGGACAGCAGATTGCCAACAACATGATGAAGGGTATCAACAACCAACTCTTTGGCGACGACAGCACACAGACCATCTCCCTGAACAACTTCCTGGCCGGCTTTACTACGGCTATCCTGAAGAAGGACGGACTGATGACCGTTCAGCAGGCCGACTCTACAGCCAACGTTATGTTTGAGGCTATCAAGGCCAAGGCCCTGGAGAAGAAGTTCGGCGAGAACAAGGCTGCCGGCGAGCAGTTCCTGGCCGAGAACGCTACGAAGGAAGGCGTGAAGACGCTGCCCTGCGGCGTGCAGTACAAGGTGCTGAAGGAAGGCAACGGCGCCGTGCCCACCGACACCTCTACCGTGGTGGTCAACTACGAGGGCCGTCTTATCGACGGTACCGTGTTCGACGCTTCGTCGAAGCATGGCAGCGAGCCCGCCACCTTCCGTCTGGCTGGTGTCATCAAGGGCTGGCAGGAGGCTCTGAAGGCTATGCCTGTTGGTTCGGAGTGGGAAGTGTATATTCCGCAGGATCTGGCCTACGGTGCTAACCAGTCTGGCGAGATCAAGCCGTTCTCTGCCCTGATCTTCAAGGTTGAGTTGGTTGGTCTGAAGTAATCCGGGAGAATTGAGAATTGAAGATTGATAATTGACAATTAATTGAAAAGAAGATGAGAAAGATGCTCATCATAGCACTCGCCCTCGCGGTGAGTGCTTCTTTTAGCACCATTGATGCTAAAAAGAAAAAGGACAAGAAAAACGCCCAGAGCGAAGTCAAGGCACCCGTGGTGCTCACCACCAGCAGCGACACACTGAGTTACACCACCGGCATGGCCTTCACGCAGGGGCTGCTGCCTTACGTGCAGGGACAGTTGGGCGTAGACACCGCCTATATGTCGGACTTCGTGAAAGGCTTTGAAGAGGCCGTGCAGGGCATGAACGACCCGCGCCAGAAAGCACGCATGGCAGGCGTGATGATTGCCGACCAGGTGAACAACCGCATGCTGGCGGGCCTGAAGAAGGACCTGGCCGAGGCGCCCGACTCTGTCGTCGACGCCCTGTTCTTCCGCGGGTTCACCGATGTGCTCCTGAACGACACCACTGTGATGACCTTTGCCAAGGCCGAGCCCATATCGAAAGAGAAGATCGAGGTCAACCGCCAGGCTAAGGTGAAGAAACTCACTGAGGCCGGACGCGCCTTCATGGCCGAGAACGCCAAGAAGGAAGGCATCATCACCACGCCCAGCGGCCTGCAGTACAAGGTGCTGAAGCAGGGCGACGGCGAGGTGCCACAGAAAACCGACAAGGTAAAGGTGCACTATGAGGGCCGACTGATTGACGGCACCGTGTTCGACGCCTCGTCGAAGCACGGCACCGAGCCCGCCACCTTCCGTCCCGACCAGGTGATCAAAGGCTGGACCGAGGCACTGACCATGATGCCCGTGGGCTCGAAATGGCAACTCTATATTCCTCAGGAACTGGGCTATGGCGAGCGCCAGGCCGGACAGATTCCCCCCTACTCTACCCTGATCTTCGATGTGGAATTGGTAGGAATTGACAAGTAATTTTGAACTTTCTTGCCAAAATAGTTGCAAGTTTCAACAAAAAAGTGTACTTTTGCTATCAAATTGCAAAAGTACACTTTTAATAATGGATAAAATTGACAACTTAGACAAGAGGATATTAAGCATCTTGTCAAAAAACGCCCGCATACCGTTCAAGGATGTGGCAGCAGAATGTGGCGTCTCGCGTGCCGCCATACACCAGCGCGTGCAACGTCTTATTGACAGCAATGTCATCACAGGCAGCGGCTTCTACGTCAACCCCAAGTCACTGGGCTATAGCACCTGCACATACGTGGGCATCACACTGGAGCGAGGCTCCATGTACAAGGACGTGGTGAAACGACTGGAACATATCCCCGAGGTGGTGGAGTGCCATTTCACCACAGGACCCTACACCATGATGGTGAAACTCTATGCCCGCGACAACGAACAACTGATGCACCTGCTCAACGGACAGTTGCAGGAGATTCCAGGCGTGGTGGCCACAGAGACGCTCATCTCACTGGAACAGAATATCAAGCGCGACATCCCTGTTCATTTTGAAGGCATAGAAGAGGCATGAACCGTTTCGACCTCCATCAGCAGACCAACTGTTGCTACGACGGCTTCCCAGCCGGCGAGCGACCCGTCGTCGGCATCACCGCCAACTACGGCGAACAAAACGCCAAACTGGCCGAAGGCTACTACAAGCAGGTGCTGAAGGCTGGCGGCACACCGCTCATCATACCGCCCGACAGCAACCGCGAGGTGCTCTTTGCCACACTCGACCGCATCGATGCCCTCCTGCTCAGCGGCGGTGCCGACATCAACCCGCTCTATCAGGGCGAGCAGCCGCAACCTGCCCTCGGCGGCATCAACGCCGAGCGCGACCTGCCCGAACTGCTCATCACCCGTCTGGCCTACAACCGCCAGATGCCTATCCTCGGCATCTGCCGTGGCATCCAAACCCTGGCCACAGCCCTGGGAGGCAAAGTCCTGCAGGATATAAATACCGCCAGCCCCGCCGCCGCCAGCCCCGCCTCAGTCAGCCCCGCCTCCCTTCCCCCTGAGCAAGCGTCCGTGTGTGGCGGTTTTCCCCCTGGGCAAGTGTCCGTGTGTGGCGGTTTTCCCCCTGGGCAAGTGTCCGTGTGTGGCGGTTTTCCCGCCACAAAAATAAAGCATTCCCAGGATGCCGACCGCTCAGAGCCTACCCATTCCGTCTCCATCGAAGAGGGCTCCACCTTATATAATATATATAGCGGTAGCAAATTCTTCACTCTTCACTCTTCACTCCTCACTCTTCACTCTTCACTCTCTACGTCAACTCCTTCCACCATCAGGCGGTGAGCGACCCCGGCCCCCACCTCCGCGTCGCTGCCACCGCACCCGACGGCATCATCGAGGCCATCGAGAGCGCAGAGCATAAGCCGATCATGGGCGTACAGTGGCACCCGGAGTGCATGGGACAAGACGGGGCCGCGCTCTTCGAATGGCTGGTCAGCGAGGCACGCCTCTACAGGAAGACACAACGCCTGCACGACCGCATCCTCACCCTCGACACCCACTGCGACACGCCGATGTTCTTCCCCCAGGGCATCAACTTCGCCACACGCGACAGCCGCATACTCGTCGACCTGCCCAAGATGACCGAGGGCCGCCTCGACGCCACCATCATGGTGGCCTATATCCCGCAGAAGATGGAAGAGTCGGCCTACGACTATGCCAACAGCATCTTCGACAAGATAGAAACCATCGTAGCCAGCAACGCCAGCCACCTCGCCCTTGCCCGCACGCCGCAAGACCTGTGGCAGAATAAACGGGCTGGCCGTAAGAGCATCATGCTAGGCATAGAGAACGGCAAGGCACTGGAAGGCAACCTGCAGAATATCCGGCACTTCAAGGAGCGCGGCATCGTGTATATCACCCTCTGCCATAACGGCGACAACGACATCTGCGACTCGGCAAAGGGCGAGCAGACCCACGGCGGCGTGAGCGACTTCGGCCAACAGGTCATAGAAGAGATGAACCGCCTCGGCATCATGGTGGACCTGAGCCATGCCCACGAGAAGAGTTTCTACGACGCCCTCGACATCTCGAAGACACCCATCGTATGCAGCCACTCCTCCTGCCGCGCACTCTGCGACCACCCGCGCAACCTGACCGACGACCAGATGCGGGCACTGGCACGGAAAGGCGGCGTATGCCAGATAACCCTCTACCCCGGCTTCCTCGTCTCTCAACCCTCAACTCTCAACTCTCAACCCACCGAGGCCACCATCCTCGATGCCATGGCCCACCTGGACCATGCCATCAGCGTGATGGGCATAGACCATGTGGGCCTGGGCACCGACTTCGACGGCGACGGCGGCATCCCCGGCCTGGCCAACGCCAGCGAACTCACACTCTTCACCCGTCAGTTGCTGGCCCGCCGCTACAGCGAGGAGGACATCCAGAAGAGTTGGGGCGGCAACTTCCTGCGCGTTATGCAGCAGGCGTCCGTGTCCGGCGGTTTTCCCGCCGGAAGAAAGAATAAACAACAAGCAATATGAACCCAACAGTAAGCATTATCATGGGCAGCACCAGCGACCTGCCCGTCATGGAGAAAGCCTGCAAACTGCTCGACGAACTGCAGGTACCGTTTGAAGTCAACGCCCTCTCGGCCCACCGCACACCCGATGCCGTGGAACAGTTTGCACGCACGGCCAAAGCCCGCGGCCTGAAAGTCATCATTGCCGGTGCCGGCATGGCGGCCGCCCTGCCCGGCGTCATCGCCGCTTCAACCACGCTGCCCGTCATCGGCGTGCCCATCAAAGGCATGCTCGACGGCCTCGATGCCATGCTCTCCATCATCCAGATGCCGCCGGGCATCCCTGTGGCCACGGTGGGTGTCAACGGTGCACAGAACGCCGCCATCCTTGCCGTCGAAATGCTGGCACTGAGCGACGAAGCCCTGGCCAACCGCCTCAGCGACTACAAGGAAGGTCTGAAACAGAAGATAGAAAAGGCCAACAAAGACCTCGCCGAAGTGAAATACCAGTACAAGACCAACTGACAATCAAAAAAAACAAAACCTACAAAAACCATTGTTTCATCTGGTTCTTGTAGGTTTTGTTTTTGCTTCTGTACGGATTACTTTCCGTGATTCTCGTCAGATACGGTCAACTTCTTGCGGCCCTTAGCACGGCGTGAAGCCAGGACGCGGCGGCCATTCTTGGTGGCCATGCGCTCGCGGAAACCATGCTTGTTCACGCGGCGGCGATTGTGCGGCTGAAATGTTCTTTTCATTGTTCTATCTTGATTTTATTATTGTAATTCGTCGAATCGGGCTGCAAAATTACACAATTATTTCCAATTACGCAAGTTTTTGGGGAATTTTCTCATTTCTTATTCCTCATTTATCATTTTTTCATACCTTTTCATACCTTTGCCAACCTCCATAAATCATGTTAAAATCTGGAGGCTGTGATGTTTTTCAAAAAAATTGTTGTATTTTTGCATCGTAAGAATGTATGCATGAACGTTTCTGCTAACAATCAACTCTCATAGTATGAAAAAGATCCTAACAGTTGTCGCTGTCGCCATCATGATAGTCACAAGCCATGCTGTCTTTGCACAGAACCTTCCCGTGGGCATCGTCAGCACCCAGGACACGGTGAAGGCCGTTCAGTTCGGCGTTATTTCGTCGGTTGCTGAAGATGGTGGCCACGGACTCCAGTTGTCGGGTGTCTCCAGCATGTCGGCACATTCGTTCAACGGTCTGCAACTGAGCGGTGTCAGCAACATTACGAGGGGCATGGACCGCGGTTTGCAGTTATCTGGCATCCTGAACGTCTCGTCAGGCGAGATGCGTGGTTGGCAGTGGGGAGCCGTGAACTATGCCGACTCGCTGGACGGTGCACAGATTGGCCTATTCAATGTGGCACGCAGTCGGCCGAAGGGTTGGCAGATAGGACTCGTCAACCTGTCGTACGACAGCATCGGCCATAAGATTGGACTGGTGAACGTCAGTCCTAAGACAGATATAGACTTGATGGCGTATGGCGGATCATCGACAAAGACGAATCTTGCCGTGCGCTTCCGCAACCGCTCGACGTATAACATTGCCGGTGTGGGAACACATTTCATGGGACTCGACTCGAAGTTCTCGGGTGCTGTGTTCTATCGTCTGGGCCAGTACGTACAACTGTCGCCGAAATGGAGCCTGAGCGGTGACGTGGGCTATTACCATGTGGAGACCTTCGACCAGGACAAGAGCAACGACAAGCCCGAGCGCCTGTACTCCCTGCAGGCCCGCGTCAATGCCGACTACCAGATCAACAAGAAAATCGGAGCCTTCGCCTCGGTGGGCTGGGGACTGACGCGCTACTATGACCGTAACGAGACCTACCGCAACCGGCCCCTAATCGAAATTGGTCTGACTTACCGCATGCCCCGCGACCAGCACGACACCTGGAAACGGGCATGGGAAGAGAAGAGAAAAGCCCTGGTCTTCTCCGACTCCACGATGGCGCTGCCTGTGAAGAAACGCTACTGGCAGGCTGCTGCCGAGGCTACGGGCATCAACGTAGGCGTGCAGTTGTTCGACCGCTATGCGCTGAACTCTGACTTTGCCCAGACCACCCTCAACTCCCTGAAGCGCAACTTCACCGACGGCATGGTGTGGGACAACGACTACTTCATCACCAACCTGTTTGCCCATCCCTACCACGGCAACCTCTACTTCAATGCGGCACGCACCAATGGCCTCTCGTTCTGGGAGTCGGGGGCTTACGCCCTGGGCGGCTCGCTGATGTGGGAGTTCCTCGGCGAGACGGAGCCACCGGCCATCAACGATGTTATAGCCACCAGTTGCGGCGGTATGGCCATCGGTGAGATGACCCACCGCCTGAGCCGTACCATCCTCGACGACCGTGACCGCGGCTTCAGCCGTTTCCTCCGCGAGGCTGCTGCCGCCATCGTCAACCCCATCCAGGGGCTGCACCGAATCTTTAGCGGTGATGCCTGGCGCTTACGCAGTACCCACTACCGCTACCATGATTTCAACACCCTGCCCGTCGATGTGTCGTTCTCTGCCGGCTGGCGCTATCTGGCCGACGACGGAGCCCTGTTCCGTGGAGTCCATGCACCATACCTCAATATGACGCTGACGTACGGCACCCCGGTGGATGGCGACCGTCATACTACGCCCTACGACTTCTTCGATGTGGATGGAACATTCGGCATCGGTGGCGGACAGCCGTTTGTCAACTCGCTGCAAATCGTGGGGCGTCTGTGGAGCACGCCTATACTGGATAAGAAAGACATGGCCGGTGAGTTTGGCATCTACCAGCACTTCAACTACTACGATGCAGAGCCCATCGAAGACGGTTCCACGTTGACCCCCTACCGCATCAGCGAGGCCGCCGGCTTCGGCCCTGGCTTCATACTGTCGCTGCCACAGACAGGCGGCCTGTCGAAGTTGGAACAGCGCATCTTCCTCAGCGGCATCCTGCTGGGTGGCACCAAGAGCGACTACTTCAACGTTATTGAGCGCGACTACAACATGGGCAGCGGATTCAGCATCAAGTCGAAGACACAACTTGACTTCGGACGCTTCGGGCGTTTCATCCTCAATGCCAAATATTTCCGGCTCTATACTTGGAAAGGTTACGAGGACAAAGACCTGCAAGCATACGCCGACGGCACCAAGGACCTCCACTATCTGAACGTACAGGGCGACCGCAGCAATGCTGCCCTTCTGGTGGTCAATCCCGTCATGGAGTTTCACCTCGCCCGCCAGTGGTCTGTCAATTTGTCGGGTGCCTACTACTCACGTCGCACCTACTATAAATACCATGACAAGGTGCATGCCAATACTTTTGAGACGAAGATAGGACTTGCTGTCAGGTTATAGAAAGGAAAACGTCACTCTCTGTGCATGATTTTCTTACCACAAAACAGGGGTCTGCTGCTCGAATGAACGCTTCTAACGGAGGGTAATCGGGGAAAAAGGACGGTGTTTCCAAGATTTTTTTCACCATACAGGGCAATTATTCAAATATTATTATTACCTTTGCACCCTGAAAAAGTGCAAAAGGAGAATAATATATTTTATAATAGTACTATTTTATGATTAATTCACAAGACATTAAGAAAGGCGTAGCCGTGCGCATGGACGGCGCCATTTGGGTTTGCATCGACTTCCAGCATCGCAAGCCGGGTAAGGGAAACACCATCATGATTATCAAGTTGAAGAACGTGAGCGACGGTCGCGTGCTGGAGCGCCGCTTCAATATCGGCGAGAAACTGGAAGACGTGGTCATAGAGCGCCGGCCCTACCAGTATCTGTACGAAGACCAGAGCGGACGTATCTTCATGAACCAAGAGACCTTCGAGCAGATTCCCATCGACAACGACCTGGTCATCGGCCATGAGTACATGAAGGAGAGCGACATCGTGGAGGTGGTGAGCGATACCACCGACGGCACCATCCTCTATGCCGAGATGCCCGTGAAGACCATCCTGCGCGTCACCCATTCTGAGCCCGGCATCAAGGGCGACACCGCCACCAACACCCTGAAGCCCGCCACCGTGGAGACCGGCGCAGAGGTGCGCGTGCCCCTGTTCATCAACGAGGGCGACCTGATTCAGGTTGACACCCGCGACGGTTCTTACCTGGCTCGCGCCAAGGAGTAATGAACTATGAACTACAGCATCATCGTTCCTGTCTTCAATCGTCCCGACGAGGTTGACGAATTGTTGGAGAGCCTTTGTCAGCAAGAGGTAAAGGATTTCGAGGTTATTATCGTAGAAGACGGATCGAAGAAACCATGCAAGGATGTCTGCGACAAATACGCAGGCATCCTTGATTTGCATTATTACTATAAGGAGAACAGCGGACCGGGACAGAGCCGCAACTACGGTGCAGAGCGGGCCCGGGGTGAATGGCTCATCGTGCTCGACAGCGATGTGGTGCTGCCAAAAGGCTACCTCATGGCAGTTGATTCAGCCATCGGCCATCAGAAGAAAGATAGTGCGGAAGCAAATTCTTCACTCTTCACTCTTCACTCGTCACTCCCATGCGATGCCTGGGGCGGCCCCGACACCTCCCACCCCTCATTCACACCCGTGCAGAAGGCCATCTCCTACAGCATGACATCGTTCTTCACCACCGGTGGCATCAGAGGCGGCAAAGGCAAGAAACTAGACAAGTTCTTCCCGCGCTCATACAACATGGGCATACGGCGCAACGTCTACCTTGAACTGGGCGGCTTCACCAAGATGCGCTTCGGCGAGGACATCGACTTCTCCTACCGTATCATAGAGGCCGGCTATAAGACGGCGCTCATACCCGAGGCATGGGTGTGGCACAAGCGCCGCACCGACTACCGCAAGTTCTTCCGCCAGGTGTACAACAGCGGCATAGCCCGCATCAACCTCATGAAGCGTCATCCCGGCACGCTGAAACTGGTGCACCTGCTGCCCACGGTCTTCACGCTGGGTGTCATCGGCTGCCTGCTGCTCTTTGCCCTTGGCGCAGGCCTCTACATCGAGGGTGAATGGCTCGATGCCTACGGCTTGCGCCCCACCGACAACATGCACCAGGGCGTGGGCTTTATGTTCTGTGTACTGGCTGCGCTGCCCCTGTTATTCTATAGTTCGGTCATCTGCATCGACTCCAGCATCCGCAACCGCAGCCTGCGGGTGGGACTGCTCAGCATCCCTGCCGCCTTCACTCAGTTGATGGGCTACGGCCTGGGCTTCATCGTATCGTGGTGGAAGCGCTGCGTGCTGAAGCAAGACGAGTTTACGGCCTTCGAGAAGAACTTCTACAAATAAGATGAATGTGAGTAAACTGAACATCAACCAATGGGCAGAGGAAGACCGCCCTCGGGAGAAGATGGAGCGGCTGGGGGCCCAGGCCCTGAGCGATGCCGAACTGCTGGCCATCCTCATTGGCTCAGGCTCGCCAAAGGAGGATGCCGTGTCGCTGATGAAACGCATCCTCAACGACTGCAACAACAACCTGAATACGCTGGGAAAGAAGAGCATACACGACCTCTGCCAGTATAACGGCGTGGGGCCGGCCAAGGCCATCACCATCATGGCGGCCTGCGAACTGGGTAAGCGACGGCAACAGGAGAAGGCGGAGGAACGGCCGGACCTGGGCACGGCCACAAGGATTTACAACCACATGCACCCGCTGCTGCAGGACAAAGACGTAGAGGAGTTCTGGATACTGCTGCTCAACCAGAACCACCGGCTCATCAAAAAGAGTTGCATAGCCCACGGAGGCATCTCGGAGGTGAGCGTCGACATCCGTATCATCATGCGCGAAGCAGTGCTCTGCAACGCCACCATACTGGCCGTATGCCATAACCACCCGTCGGGCAGCATACGGCCCAGCCAGCAGGACAACAGCCTCACCACCAGCATACAGAAAGCCTGTCAGGTGATGCGCATACACTTCATGGACCATGTCATCGTGGCCGACGGCTATTATTACTCCTACCACGAAGAGGGGAAATGCTGACAAGGCATCGGCTGGATGCAGACAGTCTCACCTGCCGGTATCACACCTGGCTCTCCCCTTCAATATACTGCTGCATGAAGAGGTGCTGACCGTCGTAGACCACATAGGAGAACTGGCTGATCCAGTCGCCAAGGATAATGACACGCGCCTTCTTCGTCAGTTGCAGGTCCACCTCGATATGGCGGTGGCCATAGATGAAATAGTCTACATTGGGGTGATACTGGATATACTTCTTCGTATATAGTATCAGATGCTCGCGGTCTTCACCCATATATTCAATATCACCGCTGGCCTCATGCTTCAGCCGGGAGTGCTTTGCCCAGGTTTGGCCAAGCCAGATGCTCCAGCGGGGATGCACCGTGGCAAGGGCAAACTGGCAAATCTTGCTGTGGAAGAGCCAGCGGAGCACCTTGAACTTCTTGTCGGGATCGCCCAGGCCGTCGCCATGAGCCAGATAGAAAATCTTGCCGTAGAGTTCCACGGTCTGCGGCTGCTTATGCAGGATAACGCCGCACTCCTTTTCCAGATAGTCGTAGGCCCAGATGTCGTGGTTGCCGGTGAAGAAATGCACCTCGACACCCATGTCCGTGAGTTCCGACAGTTTCCCCAAGAAGCGGGTATAGCCCTTTGGCACCACATATTTGAACTCGTACCAGAAGTCGAACATGTCGCCCAGCAGATATACGGCAGCCGCCTTGCCCTTGATGGAGTCAAGGAAGCGCACCAGCCGTCGCTCCTGCATCCTCCGGTGCTGCAACGCCCATGAGCCCAAATGAGCATCAGACAAAAAATAAATCGATTTCATAAGTGAGAAGTGAGAGGTGAGAAGTGAGAAGTGTTAATAGACATTATGATTCTATGCCTGGCATCTGTTTTTAAGGGTCTTGATGGATGCAGTAAGTAGTTTAACAAGTTCGTCGGCATCATAATATATAGAATTATATTCATTATCATTGAGATAACCTCCTTTATATAAGTTTTTTATCCAGAATGTGGTTTCGTCGGCTTCTTTCAGTGCTATGCTTAATTTATGGATAAAGTCTGCTGGACTTTGAGCATTCTTACTCTCCATGATATTAGCGCCAATGCTTGTTCCACTTCTGAATACTTGTTTCGACATAACATATTCACTCTTTTGAAGCGTTAAGTATTGATTCATTTTTACCATTCTGCCAGCAAACGCTTCAGATTTTTCTTGTAGAAAATATCCTCTATCAACCATAATAGCAAAACTAACAAAACTTCTCACCTCTCACTTCTCAGTCAAACCCCAGTTCCACTCTCGCTTCCTCGCTCATCATGCTCTGGTCCCAGGCAGGTTCGAACACCAGGTTGACGTTGGCGGCCTTGACGCCCTCCACGCTCTCTACCTTGGTACGCACATCTTCCAGGATGAAGTCAGCGGCAGGACAGTTGGGGGCGGTGAAGGTCATGTCGAGTTCCACCGACGAGTCGTCTTGCACGTCGATTTTGTAAATCATTCCCAGGTCAAAGATATTGACGGGAATCTCGGGGTCATAGACAGTCTTCAGCACATCTACGATCCGCTCTTCTATCTTTGTCTTTTCTTCTTGTGTCATCATGGCTGCAAATATACGAAAAAAAGCCGAAAGTGCAAAACTTTCGGCTGAAAAGATTTATCCAGGCCTGTTAATCCAGGTCCAGGTCTTCAAAGTCTACGCCCGCTTCCTCGGCTTCTTTCTGCAGACGGTTGAGGGTTTCTTCCATGTCTTTTTCAATGTTCTCAAACTTAGCGGCTACCTTCAGCATCTCAGCGGCATACTCCAGTTGTTCGCTGTCGCTCATGCCTTCCACTTGCTTCTCAATGGCCTTTTGTATCCCGTCCATCTTCTCCTGGTATGCTTCAGCCAGTGTCTCCAGTCGATCGGCATCTTCCTGGCTGTTGATGTGATAAGACTTGAGGGTGTTTACAAACTGAGTTACCAGCGACGCCAGTTGATCGGTAGGTTCATCCGACTCGTCCAAGACAATCTCCTCGATGGCATCTTCATTTGCCGATGCGTCGCTGTTGGCTTTCTTCTCGCCACAGGATACAAGCGTCATTCCCATAACGACAGCAGCCATCCAAATAAACAGTGATTTCTTCATATTCTTCTATTAGTTAGCATTAAATAATTCGAGGTGCGAGGTACGAGGTGCGAGGTACGAGAATAGACCCAGCGTTGATTATTGGGCGTGCAAGGTATTCTCGCACCTCGTTTCTACAGCAGGTTCATCGTGTCGGTGGCAATCATCAGTTCCTCGTCGGTAGGAATGACGACAACCTTCACACGCGAGTCGTCGGCCGAGATGACAGCCTCCTCGCCACGCACCTTGTTCTTCTCCTCGTCGAACTTGATGCCGAGGAACTCCATGTTCTTGCATACCTCCGAGCGCATGCTCACCTGGTTCTCGCCCACGCCGGCGGTGAAGACCACCACGTCCAGGCCTCCCATGGCTGCTGCGTAGGCTCCGATATATTTCTTGATGCGGTAGAAATACATGTCCTGAGCCAACTTTGCACGCTCGTCGCCGTTCTTGGCGGCGTTCTCCACGTCGCGCATGTCGCTGCTGCCGCCCGTCAAGCCGGCCACGCCGCTCTTCTTGTTCAGCAGGTTGCTCATGCCGTCGGCATCCAGGCCCAACTTCTTCTCGATAAACGTCACGGCACCACCGTCGATGTCACCGGCACGGGTACCCATGACAAGACCCTCCAGGGGGGTGAGACCCATCGACGTGTCGATACACTTGCCATCGACAACGGCAGCAATACTACCGCCATTGCCCACGTGGCAGGTCACCATCTTCGTGCCCTCGGCCTTGATGCCCAGGAACTCGCAGGCACGGGCCGACACATAGCGATGGCTGGTGCCGTGGAAACCGTAGCGGCGGATGCCGTACTTCTCGTACAACTCGTAGGGGATAGCATACATGAATGCCTTCGGCGGCATGGTCTGGTGGAACGCGGTATCAAAGACACCCACCTGGGGCAGGCCGGGCATCAGTTCCTTGACCGCATTGACACCTTTCAGGTTGGCGGGGTTGTGCAGCGGGGCCAGGTCAGAGCACTTCTCGAACTCCTTCAGCACCTCGTCGGTGAGCACCACGCTCTTGTTGAACTTCTCGCCGCCATGCACCATGCGGTGGCCCACGGCATCAATCTCCTTCAGGTCTTTGATAACGCCAATCTCGGGGTCGGTGAGGAGGGAGAAGATGAACTTCACGCCCTCGGTATGCTCGGGGATGTCGTGCATAATCTGCTTCTTCTCGCCATTGGCCAGTTTCACCTTCACGAAACTGCCTTCAAGTCCTACACGCTCGGCACCGCCGCTGGTCATCACCGAGCGGTCATCCATGTTATAAAGTGCATATTTAATAGAACTGCTGCCACAGTTAAGAACCAAAATTTTCATATTACTAAGAAATGTATTTGTTTTTAGAAATTACTTGGGTTTAAGTTCTGGAGCGACAGGTCTATCGACTTTTAACTCCTAAGCGGCCATAGGCCGCGATAACTCCTTCTAACTCCTTTTAACTCCTCAACTTGAGAAAGATGAATTATTATTCTCATTATTCTAATTTCTTTCCCTTCAAAAAAATTATTCTCATTATTCTAATTTCTTTCCAAGATATAATGATTTATTTCTTTGCGTCCATGGCTTGGCAGGCGGTGATGGCGACCAAATAATAGATGTCTTCCACACTACAGCCACGCGAGAGGTCATTCACCGGACGGGCGATACCCTGGAGGATGGGGCCTATGGCCACGGCATCACCCAGACGCTGCACCAGTTTATAGGCAATGTTGCCGACCTCGAGGCAAGGGAATACCAGGACGTTGGCATTGCCGGCAATCTCCGAGCCGGGAGCCTTCTTCTTGCCGACAGAGGGCACCAGGGCAGCATCGGCCTGCAACTCACCGTCGATCTTCAGGCTGGGGTCGAGTTCCTTGGCCAGGCGTGTAGCCTCCACCACCTTGTCGACAACCTCATGGGAGGCACTGCCCTTCGTCGAGAACGACAGCATGGCCACGCGGGGATCCTCGAAGCCGGCCACGCTCTTGGCGGTCTGGGCCGTGCAGACGGCAATCTGGCTCAACTGATCTGCGTCGGGCATAGGCGTCACGGCCACATCGCCCACGACGAGCACGCCGTTCTCACCATACTCAGGCTTCTTCGTAATCATCAGCATGGCACCGCTCACGCAGGTGATGCCCGGGGCACACTTGATAATCTGCAGGGCCGGACGCAGGGTCTCGCCCGTAGTAGAGAGAGCACCCGAGATCTGGCCGTCGGCACCCTCGGTCTTGATAATCATACAGCCCAGGTAGAGCGGGTCTTTCACCAGTTCGCGGGCTTTCTCGATGGTCATGCCCTTCTTCTCGCGCAGTTTCTGCAGCAACTGTGCCATCTCCTCGCTCTTCTCATAGTTCAGCGGGTCGATAAGGGTGGCCTTGTCGATGTGTGTGAGTCCCTTCTCCTTGGCCAGTGCATGCACCTTCTCGGGGTTGCCGATGAGGATCAGGTCTGCGATGTCTTCTGCCAGCACGCGGTCGGCGGCTGTTAGTGTGCGCTCCTCTTCTGCTTCTGGGAGCACGATGCGCTGCTTGTTGCTTTTAGCACGCGCAATGATTTGTTCTATTAATCCCATAGTTTGTAATTAGTATAAAAAAAATGATTTTCCCTGCAAAAGTACGAAAAATAATCTGAATAGCACAAAGAATAACGCAGTTTTTTCCTTTGATTGGCTTTTAATTCGATTTTTTTATATACATTTGCAGTCGAATTATAGTATTTAGCACAATGAAGAAAAAAATAGAAACCTTCAACTTTTCACATACCCTTCTCCGCGTTGTCAGCCCCTTGCTGGTGTTGGCGGCACTCGTGGCCACGGCCTATTTTCTGGTAAACCACGAGAGCGAGTACCTGTGGAAGGTACAGGAGTTAAACCTGTTTCTCGACACGCCGCTGTTTCTCAAGCAGCAGATGGTAGCCTCGGGCTGGCTGCTCACGTGGCTGGGCTCGTGGTTCACCGAGTTCCTCTATCATCCCTGGCTGGGTGTCAGCCTCTTCTGCACATGGCTGGCGCTGATGATGGTGGCCATTGGCGGTGCCTTTCGCGTGCCCATGAAATGGGCTGTGGTGCTGCTCATCCCCGTGGCTGCCGTGGTGGCGGCCAATGTAGAACTGGGCTACTGGGTCTATTACCTCAAACTGCGCGGTTTCTTCTTCGCTGCGGCCATCGGCACCACGCTGGCCGCCGGCAGCGCCTGGCTGTTCCGGCTGATGCCGTCCAACTTCGGACTCCGCTATGTCTATATAGCCGTCAGCACCGCCCTGCTCTATCCCCTTATCGGCTTCTACGGCCTTCTGGCCACGTTGCTCATGGGCATCATGGTGTGGGGGCGCGAAGGGGGGCGCGAAGGTACGAAGGTAAGTGTGGGCGGACGTCTCGCCCTCACAGGCTTTGCGCTCTTGAACATCATTATCTGGCCGCTGCTGTATTATCACTTTGTGTTCTACCAGACCAGCATGACGAATATCTGGTGGACGGGTCTGCCGATCTTTGTCATTGAGAAAGAGTATGCCGCCTACTATATACCTTATTATATATTAGCCGGCTCGCTCATGTGCCTGGCTGCGATGAGCGGCCGCTGGCAGGGTGTGCTCAAGTGGCCCGCCCTGAGCCTGGCCTGCCAGATTGCCGTGGCCGCTGTGCTGGTCTTTGGCGTTCAGCACTTCTGGTATAAGGACTATAACTTCCACAAGGAACTGCGTATGCAGCAGGGCGTTGAGACCCTGGACTGGACGGGCGTGCTCGGCGAGGGGGCCTCGCTGAACGACGAGCCCACACGTGCCATCGTGATGATGCGCAACCTGGCCCTGTTGCGTCTGGGTCGCCTGAGCAACGAGATGTATCATTACAAGACGGGCGCCAAGGCCAGCGACACCCCGCTGCCGCTGCGCATGACACAGGTGGTGGGCCGACTCATCTACTACAACTACGGACAGACCAACTTCTGCTACCGCTGGTGTCTGGAAGACGGCGTGGAGATGGGCTGGCGCGTGGAATACATCAAATACCTTATCCGCTGCGCACTAGTCAACGGCGAGGAGCGCGTGGCCCGCAAGTATGTCAACCTGCTGAAGCACACGCACTACTACAAGCCATTAGCCCTGCACTACGAACAACTGCTGAACCAAGGCACCAAGGGGAAAGGACTGAGAGCCACGCTGGCTGCCGACAAGGAGTTTGAACAGATACTCCACCTGATGACGGGTGAAGACCGGCTGGCCACCGACGGGTCGGTGACGGAGCAGTTCCTGATGAACCAGTTTATCATCAACGACAGCGACGACCCGCTCTACCAGGAGCAGGCCGTCATCTCAGCCTTGTGGACGAAGGACATCCAGACCTTCTGGCCGCGCTTCTTCCGCTATGCCATGACCCATCCTAACGTCCACATGCCCACACATTTCCAGGAGGCTGCCTTCCTCTACGGCAACTTAGAGCATGAGGTAGATATCAGCGGCATGCCTTTCGACAAGGAGGTGGTGCAGTCGTACAAGGACTTCATGGCCCTTGCCCAGCAGTGTCGCGGCATGACGGAAGAGCAGATGAAGCCCGTCTTCTACCCGCGCTTCGGCGGCACCTTCTACTACGAGTACTACCTTATCAGAAACCAGAAACTGTATTGAGGGGTGGGGTCTGTAATCAACCAACACATTATTTCGTAGAGCCCCCAGCCGTCACGGAATCCTGAGACCGCCGTCAACAGCATCTGTTTGCTATTATTTGGGTAAACGCTATCACCGGAACAGCGAGAAGTTCACGCTGCCGTAGGAGCGATGCTCCATGAAATGGGGATGCGTGGAGAAGTCGTGCTCCTTGCCGTGCTCAAAGACCAGGATGCCCCCTTCCTTCAGCAGTCCTTTGTCGAAGATGAGGTCGGGCACCTGAGGCAGTTCCTTCAAGGCGTAGGGCGGGTCGGCAAAGATAAGGTCGAACGCTGTATGGCAACTCTTGATGAAGCGGAACACGTCGGCCCGCAAGGGTATGCAGGCCTGCGTGTCGAGTTTCTTCAGACAGTCGCAGATGAAACGATGGTGGTCGCGGTCCATCTCCACGCTGACCACCTGCGAGCAGCCCCTCGACAGCATTTCCAGCGCAATGCTGCCCGTGCCCGAGAAGAGGTCCAGGGCGGTGGCACCCTCCAGGTCCACATACTGTATCAGCACATTGAAGATATTCTCCTTGGCAAAGTCGGTAGTAGGCCGTGCCTTGAACGTGCGGGGTATGTCGAAATGCCGCCCCTTGTATTTTCCTGTAATGATTCTCACCTTATATATAATCGTTAGACCCTCAACTAAAGTCTCTCAACTCTCAACCCTCAACTCTCAACCCTCACCGTCCTTTCACGAAGAAAGTCTGCAGGTCGTAGGGCATGCCCTTGATATCGGCAACAGGATGGTTGTTGAAGTCGGCCTTGGGATTGATGACGAACGCTTTCTGCAGGAAGCGCCTCAGTTCGCCGATCATCCATTCCTCCTCGGGAATATCGCCTACGATATGCAGTTCGTCGTAGGCCGGCTCCAGTTGCAGTTGGTTCCACACATAGAGCAGGAAGTAGAGCGCGTCGTGGGCACGGCTGGCTTCAAAGGTGTTGCAGAACTTGAAGCGGTTTTGCTGGAAACTGAATATCTCCAGACGCTTCTCGTGGAAGTAGCCATAGAGTTTATGGCGGGCACCGGTAAAACTGCGCTGGTGCAGATGGCGCCACACGGGCAGCATGGCCGTGATGAGGCGCACATCCTGGAAATGGTCGTCGATGACCAGGCGCAGGTCTTTGTTCATGGCAAACACCGCCACCGCGTTAAGGTCGGGCAGCACGTTATAGTAGACGGCATCCTCTTTCCTCATTCCCGACGGTGCTCCCGCCTGCAGACTCTCGTCTCTCACATTGATTCTCGGGAAGGCGTGGAGGTACATCGTCTCCATCTGCTTCTCGTCGAAACATTCCACGGGCACCATCAGCACGTCGGTGTCAATGAACACCCTGACACGTGGCGGCGGGTTCAGCAGCAGGTCGCTGCTCTTGAAAGCCTCACGCAGGTTGGCTGCCATCGACACGCCGCTCTTCACCACGTATGGTTCGAACAGCACCTGCTGGCTGCTGGCAGCCGCCTCCTGAGCGGTGCCGCTGCCTGCCAGGACAGGTTGTGCAAACGACAAGGTGCCACGCCCTATGCGTATGGTCAGCCTTTGCTTCATAATGTTTGTTTCTGCCATCTTCGTTCTGCTTTTGTTTGCAAAGGTACACAAAAAAAGCGAACTGACCAAAAAGAGGTTCGCATTTTTGGTCAGTTCGCTTTTTTTGTGTATTTTTGCATGCAAAATGGAATAGAAGAGATGAAAAAACTGTTTATAGAGACCTACGGATGCCAGATGAACGTGGCCGACTCGGAGGTGGTGGCCTCGGTGATGCAGATGGCAGGCTATGAGACATGCGACAGCGCAGACGAGGCCGATGCGGTGTTTCTGAACACCTGCTCGGTGCGCGACAATGCCGAGCAGAAGATCTATCACCGGCTGGAGGCGTTGAGGAAATTGAAAAATTTAAAAATTAAAAAAATAAAAAATGCAGCCCTCAACCCTCAACCCTCAGCCCTCATCATCGGCGTGCTGGGCTGTATGGCCGAACGGGTGAAGGAGACGCTCATCGACGACTATGGTGTAGACCTGGTGGCAGGACCCGATGCCAACCTCTCGCTGCCCGACCTGGTGGCACAGGCCGAACTGGGCTATAAGGCCATCAATATAGACCTGTCGACCACCGAGACCTACCGCGACGTGGTGCCTCAGCGCATAGGCCTGGGACATAAGATCGGCGGCTTCGTCAGCATTATGCGCGGCTGCAACAACTTCTGCCACTACTGCATAGTGCCCTATACCCGCGGACGGGAGCGCAGCCGCGACGTGGAGAGCATCCTGCGCGAGGTGCGCGACCTCAGGGACCGAGGCTTCAAGGAGGTGACGCTGCTGGGGCAGAACGTGAATAGTTATTGCTTTAAAAGGGATATAGGGGCTATAGATGCTATAGATGCTATAGAAACTATAGGCTTTCCTTCCTTGCTGCGCCGTGTGGCTGAAGAGGCGCCGGCAATGCGCATCCGCTTCACCACCTCGCACCCCAAGGACATGAGCGACGAGACGCTGAGGGTTATCGCCGAGATGCCCAACGTGTGCAGGCATATACACCTGCCCGTGCAGAGCGGCAGCGACCGCATACTGAAACTGATGAACCGCAAATATACCCGCCAGTGGTACCTGGACCGCGTGGACGCCATACGCCGCATCATACCCGACTGCGGCCTCTCCACCGACATCTTCGTGGGCTATCACGACGAGACGGAGGAGGACCATCAACTAAGCCTGAGCCTCATGCGCGAGGTGCAGTACGACTCGGCATTTATGTTCAAATACTCCGAGCGGCCGGGCACCTACGCCTCGAAACACCTGCCCGACAACGTGCCCGAAGAGGAGAAGATACGCCGCCTGAACGAACTCATTGCCCTGCAGACGGAGATCTCCGCCCAGCAGAACAAGAAAGACGAGGGCAAGGTGTTCGACGTGCTGGTGGAGGGCTTCTCGAAGCGCTCGCGGGAGCAGATGTGCGGCCGCACGGAGCAAAACAAAATGGTGGTCTTCGACAAGGAAAACCACCATATCGGCGAGACGGTGCGGGTGAAGATTACGGGCAGCACCAGTGCCACCCTGCTGGGAACCATCATTTCAGACCCCTGTCTTTAGGACAACGACATCTGACACCGGCAACGCTATCAGATTTCTTCCAAGGCATAATACTGATAGTCACGGACGATGCGCTGCAAGAAGGCGGCATCGTCTTTTTCTTTTCGTTCCACACCCAGTTTCTGCCGAACCTTACGCGACAGTTCAGCCATCTGCCTAATGTCCTTGATGCCTATGGCCCGCGTGATAATCTCTACCTGCTCAAGCGACAGGTCGGCGGCCTGAGGATAGCGAGGACGGTAGTTCTGCATCAAGTAGTCGTACTCGTCAAGGCTCACCTGTATCTTCTTGTATTTCTCCTTCTTGATAACCACCGTGCCGGCCGCCATGTCGCCCAGACGCTGGTTGTTGCGCGAGAGGATCATTGCCAGCAGGCCCATGAAACTCGTGGCCGGGCCGTCAATCAGGTAGAGCAGCCAACGCATCAGGTAGGAGCCCAGCGTGGGCATGGTGCCGTCGAGTTTCACCACCTGCATCTTCATGGCCATCTTGCCCAGGCTCTGCCCTTGGTTGAAAATCTCGAACAGCAGGGTGTAGAACAGGGGCACCAGGGCAAGGAAGGTGATGATGTACCACTCGTTGCCAATATCCAGCGAGGTGACCAGCCATACGACCAGCACGATATAGGCCAGCATCACCACCCAGTCGATAATCTGTGCGAAGATGCGGTCGCCTACGCTGGCCACTGTGGGCTGTATGTTTACGTATTGTCCGGTAATCATATCATCACGGTGTCTTTTTTCTGATAGAAATCGCTAACGACGGCCACGATGGCATCCGACGTATGGGCGTCGACATAACTCTGCTGGCGACCCGACTGGATGGCCTTCATAAACGATACCAGTTCATAGCGCAGACCCTCGCCGTCCAACTGGTAGAAGTAGCGGCGGTTGTTGGCGGGATTCTCATAGCGCACCTCGAAATAGTCGGTCTTCCACCACGGCGCCGGCACGTAGATATAGCCCTTGGTGCCGGAGACCACCAGCGAGCCTTCCGACTTCACACCCTGCCCCACCTTGAGCGAGGCCACGGCATGGGGATAGACGAACGCCACCTTGGTAAAGGTGTCGAAGTCGCCGTCTGCCTCCAGCAGGTGCGTGGCAATGGTCTTGCTCACATAGTCGGTGCCCAGCAACTGGAAGATGGGCAGCATGGCCGTGGGGCCCCAGGCGCTGATGCTGTTCCACAGGTGCGCCCTGCTGCTCTTCTCGGCTGCCTCCATGTTGGCCATGCTGGTGCAGGTGGCGTCTACCGACACGATGTCGCCGATAGTGCCGCTCTTGGCCAGCAGCACCAGGCGCGAGTAGGCCGTGGAATAGGCCGTCTTCAGCGAGTCCGTCAGCAGGCAGCCTTTTTCGGCAGCCAGCAGGCGCAGGGCGTGCTGTTCTTCCGGCGTGATGGCGATGGGCGACTCGCACAGCACGTGGCAGCCCTGGCTCAGGGCCTGGCGTATGTGCTCGTAGTGCTTGCGCGGGTTGGAGATGACATAGACGGCGTCGCTCTTCGCTATCAGGTCGCCCAACTGGCTCATGGGCATCACCCGCTGGCGCAGGGTGTCCGACAGCAGCGCGGCATCCTCGGTACACACGCCGCTGATGTGCAGGCCGTTGACGTAGCGGCTCTCGCGCTCCACCTTATTTAATATAGGCGACTCACCGATGAGGCCGAGGCGCAGGGCATGGTGCTCGCTGCGCAGGCCGCTGCTCGAGATACCCTCGGTACGGTCGAGATAGACCACCTCGCAAAACTCCTTCAGGTAGTCGAACTTCCCCTGCCAGTCGCTGCCTATGGCAAAGATGTCAACACCATAGCGGCGGATGTCGTCAATCTTCTGACCCTCGTATTCCTCAACGATAATCTCGTCGGCAATACCTGTGGCACGCACGGCCTCCAGACGCTCCATGAGCGACTGTTCGACATTGAGTTTGCCACGGGCCAGATCGAAACTGTCGGCTGTGACACCCACTATCAGGTAGTCGCCCAACGCCTTCGCCCGCTCCAGCAGGCGAATATGACCGTAGTGCAGCAGGTCGTAAGTGCCGTATGTTATTACCTTTTTCATGTCACCATAACTATGAACTATGAACTATGAACTGCCCAAGCGCAGCGACCAGCGCGCTATTGTCGTCCTTGGTCAGCGCACCCAGATGCCCTACGCGAAAGATCCTGTCGCGCAGGTCGCCGCCGTTCGGACAAACCCATATCTGGTATTTGTCCTTCAGCGTAGTAAAGATGTCATAGGCACTCGGCACCCCTGGCGCTCCATAACCCACCACCTCCAGCGAGGTGACACCGTTCTGCGGCGATGTGGTGGCCATGCGGAAAGGCAGCGCGGCAATCTTCGTGCGGAAGTCGAGGGCCAGGTCGCCGATGCGCCGCGTCTCGGCCTCCACGCCGCCCATGGTCTCTATCTCGTGCAGCCTACGGTTGATCTGTATCAGCGTCTGCACGGCAGGCGTAAACGGTGTCTGCCCGCGCTCGCCGTTCTTCAGCGCACTCTTCAGACTCAGGTACATGCACTGCTCCTCGTTCTCTTCCACACGCTGCAAGGCCCGCGGAGCCAGGACGATGACCGAGATGCCCGGCGGACAGGCCAGTGCCTTCTGCGAACCGGTAATCATCACGTCGGCACCCAGGGCGGCCATGTCGAACGCATCGGCCAGGAAGGTGCTGATGGCATCGACAATGAGCAGCAGACCGTTAGCCTTACAGAAACGGCTAATCATCGGCATGTCGTAGAGCATTCCCGTCGACGTCTCGCCCATGTTGACGAGCAAGGCAGTATAGTCCTGACCGTCGAAAGGTGCCAGATGAGCCTCCGTCAGCGGCTGACAGTAGTCCAGGCGGATCTCCGTATGGGGTATCTGGTGCAGTTGGCACATCTCCACAAAACGCTGGCCGAAAGAGCCGCCGTTCACCACAAGTGCCTTGTCGCGGCGGCTCAGCACATTCATCACCACCGACTCCATGGAAGCCGTGCCCGAGCCCGTCATGAACGCCGCACGGCTGCCATCGGGAGCCTTGGAAAACTGAAGCATCAGCCGCTCGTTCTGCAGCATCAATGCCGAAAACTCTGGCGTGCGGAAATAGGGCACCTGCTCGCTGCCTATAGCCCTGACAGCATCGCCCGACATCACCGGGCCAACAGTAAAGTTTAGCATCTCTTCTTCTCGCTTTTGATTTTTTCTCTGCAAAAATACAAAACTTTTTTGAACAGAACGTCATATATGTAAAAAAAATGATTAACTTTGCAAAATAATTATGAATTATGAATTGTGAATTCTGAATTATGCATAAGATAAGAGAGAAGCAAGGCTACGAACTGGATCCCGCACTCCAGGAACTGTGGCAGGTGCAACTAGACCTGCTTGAGAAACTCATCGACGTGTGCCAAAGGCACGGACTGCGCTGCTGGGTGGACAGCGGCACACTGCTCGGAGCAGTGCGACATAAGGGATTCATTCCCTGGGACAACGATGTCGATGTGGCTATGCCACGCGACGACTACGACCAACTTATCAAGATGGCCGACGAGGAGTTCAGCCACCCCTTCTTCCTCCAGTCGGCATATACCGATACCGACTACTACCGCAGCCATGCACAACTGCGCATGAACGGCACCACGGCCATCAGGCCCAGCGACTGCTTCCAGCCATTCCATCAGGGAATCTTCCTAGACATCTTTCCCATCGACGGACTGTCGCCCGACAAAGCGGCCATGGACAAGGCACTGAAGACCAACCGCCGCATACTGCGCTTCCTGAAGGCCAAGAACACCAACATCATCTATTCCGGCCGCCTGACGCTGGTGTTCAGGAAGATGAAGGCACGAAGGACGGTGGCCAAACGCGGATGGGCGGCCATCTATGCAGAGGCCGAAGATGCCTTGCGACAGTTCAAGATGAGCGACTGCGAATATGTGTCTTACGGGGTGCCAAGATTTGTGTGCAAGAAAGACATCTTCGACCAGACCGTCTGGCTGGACTACGAAGACCTCAAAGTGCCAGCACCAGCACGCTGGGACGAATACCTGCGGACGATGTATGGCGACGACTACATGACGCCTATTAAAAGCCCTTACATGCACGGCAGCCTGGTCATCGACACGCACCGCGACTACCGCGAGGTGCTGCCGGAGGTACAACGCAACTACCGCCAGTCGCTCTGGAAAAGACTAATTCACAAATTCTCTAAGAGGTAATTCACAAATTCTCTAATTCATGATACAATTATGAATTATGAATTATGAGTTGTGAATTATGAATTGTGAATTGTGA